>VRUK01000016.1:0-26961 GCA_019456195.1 Planctomycetota bacterium
TGCTGGCTTGTTGGGATGCTGGTTCTTTTAGCATTACTTGTTAAGCGGGTTTATTTTGTCAGAGGGCTGATTGCTCAAAGCAAACCTGCAAATGAGAGATTGCTTGAGATGCTGGAGGAATGTCGCTGCCGGATGGGTATTTGCCAAAATATTGAATTGAGGTTGTCCGGCAATGCGCTCAGCCCTGCTGTTTGCGGATTATTTAAGCCAATTATTTTAATACCGGCTATCCTCCTTAAAAAGTTATCGCCAGAGAAACTAAAGGCTGTTTTGGTTCACGAACTCGCTCACATCAAGCGGGGCGATGCCTGGGTAAACCTGCTCCAGACCATATTACAGATTGTTCACTTCTACAATCCGCTTGTATGGATTGCAAATGCGATGGTTCGCAGGGTCAGAGAACAAGCGGTTGACGAAATGGTGCTCGTTACGCTCAAGCCGGACACTAACAGTTACAGCAACATGCTGATTGATATAGCGGAAATGGCATTTTGGAGGCCGAAATTCAGCTTACGTCTTATTAGCGTAGTAGAATCGAAGAAGGCTTTAGAAAGGAGAATTAATCACATGTTAAACAGACCTGTACCAAAAAGTTCAAAACTTGGATATCTTGGATTAGTCGCAATTGTTGTTATTGGCGCTATTATTTTGCCGATGGGTCACAATCCCGCTGAGCAAACTGCTTTAGCAGCATCTGTTAACGAAGAACGAATTGCAGACAACAAAATCGTACCTGGGATTCGTGTCGGTGAGTATACGTTTGGCATTAGCGAGGATGATGTGTTGGAAAGTTTGGGAAAACCGAATTTTATTTTTTACGGGGACAAAAGGTACACTCTCGACAATCTTCCGAGACACTATTACATGTCCTTTGATGATGTTTCCTTCCGGATACACGACGATTCGGTCAAAGAGATTACTGTGCTAAGCCCTTCTTACAAATTCGCCAATGGATTGGGAGTTGGTGATTCGGAGCAGAAAATCAAACAAGTCTTCGGTGATGACTTCCATATCAGGGAATTTGAGCGGAAAGATTTTCTTAACTACGAGGATAAGGGCCTCATGTTTGAAATCGACAAACGAGACAGAACGATCATGGAGATCAATGTTTCGCCCATCGAGATTTCAAAATCTTACAAAAAAGCGGATATTGTCGACAAGATAATCGTACCTGGCCTTCGAGTTGGTAATTATACGTTTGACATGAGCAAAAACGATGTATTGGAAACTCTTGGAAAACCAAAGAGAATTTTCTATGGAGATAAAAGGTACACTCTCGACAATCTTCCGAGACAGTATTTTATGCACTTTGGTGACGTTTCTTTCCATATAGCTAACGATTCAGTCAAAGGCATTACTGCGCTCAGCCCTTCTTACAAATTACCCAATGGATTGAGAGTTGGTGATTCGGAGCAGAAAGTTAAACAAGCCTTCGGTGATGACTTTAAAATTAAAGAATCCAAGCGGAAAGTTTATCTCTCCTACAAGGATGAAGGCCTCATGTTTGAAATCGACAAACGCGACAGAACAATCATGGAGATCAATGTTTCGCCCATCGAGAGCTCAAAATCTTATAAAAACACAGATATTGTTAACAAGATAATCGTACCGGGCATACGAGTTGGTGAGTATACGTTTGGCATGAGCAAAGAAGATGTGTTTGAAAGTCTTGGAAAACCAAGGGTAATCTTCTACGGAGACGAAAAGTACACTCTCGACAATCTTCCGGAAAAGTATTTCATGCCTTATGAAGATATTTCCTTTCTGATAGTTAACGATTCGGTCAAAGGGATTACTGCACTAAGTCCTTCTTACAAATTACCCAATGGATTGAGAGTTGGTGATTCGGAGCAGAAAATCAAAAAAGCCTTTGGCAACGACTTCCATATCAGGGAATTTGAGCGGAAAGATTTTCTCAACTACGAGGATGAAGGCCTAATGTTTGAAATCGACAGACGCGACCGAACGATCATGGAGATCAATGTTTCGCCCATCGAGAATTCAAAATCTTACAAAAAAGCTCATATTGTCGACAACATAATCATACCTGGCCTGCGAGTTGGTGAGTATACGTTTGGCATGAGTAAAGATGATATATTGGAAAGGCTTGGAAAACCAGGGGTAATCTTCTACGGAGACGAAAAGTACACTCTCGACAATCTTCCGGAAAAGTATTTCATGCCTTATGAAGATATTTCCTTTGGAATGCACGATGATTCGGTCAAAGGGATTACTGCGCTAAGCCCTAATTACAAATTCGCCAATGGGCTTGGAGTTGGTGATTCGGAGCAGAAAATCAAAAAAGCCTTTGGTGACAATTTCCGTATCAGGGAATTTGAGCGGAAAGACTTTCTCTCCTACGAGCATATAGGCCTCATGTTTGAAATCGACAAACGCGACAGAACGGTCATGGAGATCAATGTTTCGCCCATTGAGAGCTCAAAATCTTACAAAAAAGGATTGCTTGGCCTTGAGCTTAATGACAAGCGTTGGCCGCTTGTGGATGTTGTACCTGGAATGCCTGCAGCCAAAGCGGGCTTGCAAAACGGTGACAAAATTCTAACGGTCAACGATAAGGATTTAACACACATTACGACGATACCTGGCGCTTTAGAAGTTCTTCATGGCAACCCCGGTGAACAAGTGATGCTAACCATCCAGCGAGGTGGGCAGATTTTAACCTTTGTAGTTGAATGGTCGAAATAATAGCAAGGATAGCCTGCCTCTTTTTACTTTTGCCTTGTGCTCTGTGAATTGTGATAGTCAAATTTTAATAGTAAACTAATCCTTTGGTTTAATTCGTTTAATCTGATTATTATTAGAGTTTTTTCCTTATATTTTGAATAATCCGGCAATCAAATTCTACACTACCTTAACTCTGGGTTGAGTTAGTATTTTCATTCAAAATTGGGCCTTGCTTGCACACATCCACTTACATCTCTTGGGTGCAAGCTTCACCAAGCTCAAGCAAGGCCCTTCTTATCGGAAAACAGAAATTCGTATGATACACACTAAATAAAATACGATCATCCAGTATCGAATATCAAGATAAATTTCACCTACACGCCTTACGCTGTACGCAATAAGAGTTACGAATATTCAAGTGGCCTTTTATAGTCCTTTCTCTTAAAATACCTGTGATTTTATTTTTATTCAAACACAGGAGTTATGTCTATGGTTGTTCTAAGCAAGGACAAAGTTTTCAATAAGCCGCCGTACCCTTTGGGAATACTTTTCTTATCATTGTTATGGCTCTTAAGTGTATCTGCCGTATGCCTCGGAGCAGGCCTGCCCGATACACCGTTTATTCAGGAATACCACGAGTCCTACCCAATCACCTCGGAAAGCGCAGCTAACGATGTCCGCGCAATAGTTTCCGATAGCACCGGAAATATCTGGGCCGCCACTAAAGCAGGTATCTATCGCCTGAATAAAGGTGAAAAACAATGGATTCCAGTTATGAAAGAGGCCGATGCCGGCCCTGCCTATGATATCGCCGTTGATAATAAAGGTACTATCTGGGCTGGAGCCTGGAATGGACTATACAAATCAACAAAGTCCGGCCTAAAAAAATTGGCCGAGATTGACCACCCCATCCCGGCCTTATGTGCAACTGATAATGAAATTATCGCATTAGGCAAAGGGCACATCTACCGTCTCGCCAATGGCAAATCCACCTCTAAAGAAGTCCCCTACTCAAAAAGCTTTCGCGCAGTTTTGCCCGCTAAAAAGGGCGGCTTATGGATTGCAACTGGATTTGGTTTATATCATCACACGGATAAAGGCCATAAATTATACCAGCCCGAATCGCAGCTTATCAGCCCCAACCTCTACGACATCGCCTACGCTAAAGACGATAGCCTCTGGATAGGCGGCCTTGGCGGTATCACAGTTTACAAAGGCACAAGACGACTAAGCACCTTTACCCCAAAACAGGGCCTGCCGAGTGTCTCTGTAAGATGCGTCGAGCAGGAACCCGATGGCCTTATGTGGGTTGGCACCGAGCTTGGTATCGCGAGGTACGATGGCAGGAATTTCTCCATCCGCCACAGCAAACGCTGGCTGGTTAATGACGATGTCCGTGACATTGCCTTTGACTCAGAAGGAACCGCCTGGATTGCGACTGCCCACGGTGTAAGTGCGATTAAGCGCAAATCGATGACTCTGCTTGAGAAGGCCGATTATTTTCTCGAAGTGTGCCTTGCCCGCCACGTCCGCGAGCCATACCTCGTCGAAAGATGCTTGCTGGGTGTGCCCGGCGATACGAGCATCTTCAAGCCCCGGGACGATGACAACGATGGCCAATACACCGCTATGTACCTTGCGATGGAGTCCTACCGTTACGCCGTCACAAAAGACCCCCGTGCAAAGGCAAACGCCAAAAAAGCATTTGAAGCATTGCGATTCTTACAGACCGTTACACGAACCCCCGGCTTTGTGGCACGTACTGTTATCCCGAGCACATGGACGAGAATGGCCGACCCGAACCGCAAAATATCCGACCGCCAGTGGGCGGATATGTACGTTGATAATCCATGCGAGAAAAGAGTCGAAACCCGCTGGCGTCCTTCTAAAGATGGCAAATGGCTGTGGAAAGGCGATACAAGCAGCGATGAAATTACCGGCCACATGTTCGGCTATCTATTCTACTTCGATCTGGTCGCCGATGGTGCCGAACGAAAGCGAGTGTGCAAACACATCCTTAAGATTGTTGACTATATTATTGATGGCGGCTACGTCCTGAAAGACCTCGACGGAACTCACACGAAATGGGGCGTCTGGTCCCCGCAAAAGCTCAATCACGACCCCGACTGGAGAGCCGAACGAGGCGTAAACTCCGTCGAGATACTCTCGTTCTTAAAGCTCGCCTATCACGTTTCCGGCCACCAGCGCTATCAGAAAGAATATTTAAACCTGCTGAACGAGCATAATTACGCCGACAACGTAAAGCATGCAAATACGCGCAATCCCGCCTGGCGTACTCACATCAATGACGAGCTGCTTGCCCTTGCTTATCCGTGCCTCTTGCTGCACGAAGACAATCCGAAGCTAAAGCGTTTGTATCACGAAAGCCTCGACCACTGGTACGCCACCGCCAAAGCCGACTGCAGTCCGTTTTATAATTTCATCTACGGCGCCTGTGTAGGCAAAGCTCCTCAACTTCAAATATCCGTTAAGTACCTGCGCGATTCATCGCTCGACCTTGTTCGCTGGACCGTCGATAACTCAAAGCGTGAGGATCTCCAAATAGTACGCACACCCGAGGTGGAGGTGCTACAGACCAATCGTCTCCTGCCCCCCGACGAGCGAGGCGTTATCCGCTGGGACGAAAATCCCTTCAGGGCCGTTCAGGGAGATGGAGGACATACTGAAAGCGATGGTGTCTGGTGGCTGCTGCCGTACTGGGCCGGTCGTCATTACGGCTACATACACCCGCCGCAATAAAACAAGTGTTCACTCCGTGAGACTGGCCCCGTTAGTTAGCGTAGTCTTTCCGAGTAAAACCAAGGAATCTTATTAAAATACTTCCCGTTAAACTTGTCCCTTCGAGAAAGCGGGGTACAGGAATCCGAAAATAATCAATAGTCATTAATCAATTTCAAAGCCATTCCAGCTTAAGCTCTGCCGGGATAAAAAATGAGTCGGGCTCCGTTTGCCACGGAGCTCGTTGGTTTTTCAGGTGTTATCGCTTAGGATTAACCGGGAATTACATTTGTAGCACAGGGACCTTTTTTGCCCTGTCCAATCTCGAATTCCACCCTCTGCCCTTCATCAAGAGAGGCGTAGCCGTCACTCTTGATTTCCGAATGATGAACGAACAAATCATCGCCGGAGTCATCGGGTTGAATAAATCCAAAGCCTTTTTTCCCATTAAACCATTTTACTGTACCTTGAGCCACTTTGGTACTCCTTCGGCCTGTAAAAGGCCGTAACATAATTGTGCCTCTCAGATTTTGTTATAGAGAATATTCTTGAGAGACGTGAGAATATACCCAATAACTTATTACATATTTATACAGCGGCAACCGACCGTTTGTCAACAAAAATATATTTTAAAAAATAATCAAAACCAGTGACATTGGGTGGGACAATTCGAACGGCTGTTTTACTCTTCTAATTCAATACTACGGGTTTCAACCTGTGTTTTTTTGGCGTCCCCTCCGCCTTAATTTATCCTTCTTTTCCAGAGGCCGCGCGAAGCGCCGCCAAAAAGTCACTCGGGATCTGGTGACCTAAATTAACCGCCTTTTTGACATCCTCCCACGCCTTATCGAATTGGCGCTTACCGGCATAGGCAACCCCGCGATTGCAGTAAACCTCGCCATCTCCGGCGTTGAGTGCAATTACTTCGCTAAAGTCGGCGATTGCCTTGTCATATTCGCCTTTCACCCCGTAAGCACGCCCGCGATAGTAATACGCTTTGGTAAAATCTTTGTCTATCTCCAGGGTCTTCGCATAATCCGATATGGCCGCATCATGCTGATCTTTAACTGCATAAGCCCGCCCGCGGTCATAATAGGCTTGGGCGTACTTCGGATTTATCGCGATAGCTCTGTTAAAATCCAGGATGGCCTTGTCGTATTCTTCTATAGCGTTATAGGCTGCTCCACGATTGCAGTAGGCCTCGGCAAACTTCGGGTTTATTTCAAGCGCTCTGGCATAATCTGAGACGGCCTGTTCATGTTGACCCTTGTCATAATAGACAAGCCCCCGGTTGACGTATGCCTGAACGTATTTCGGCTTTAACTCAAGGGCTCTGCTGAAGTCTGAGAGGGCTAGCTCATACTGGCCCATGGCGCCACGGGCCGCCCCGCGATTGTTATAGGCCTCGGAAAACAACGGCCATATCTCAAGGGCCTTGTTAAAGTCCCTAATAGCCCTGTCATATTCCCTTTTGCTGCCATAGGCCCTGCCTCTGTTGTAATAGGCCTCAGCAAAAAGTGGGCTTGCCTTTACGGCCCTGTCATATTCCAGTATTGCCTTGTCATGCTCGCCTCTGTCATTATAGGCAATTCCGAGTGTGTTGTATTCTTCCGGCGTAACCGCACATCCAACCAGAAACAGACAAACAACCATCCCAAGCACCGGAACTATCCTCTTAAACATCTCTTTGCTGCAAACACGCGCCATAACGAACCTTCCTTACCGGATTCAGCCGGAAATAAACCTGCACATACCTGTAACTAAGTGTTTTTAAGCCTCCGTGTTCTTCTAAATCTCCTTAACGTAAACCATCTTGAATGGTTTGTATAAACCATATTATATCAGATTTCCCAGCTTGTTCAAAGTTTTTCCTGAGATTTTTAAGGCAGAATACAGACTCTGGAGTTTATCCGGTTTAGACGGACTTTTTCTTTACAGGTAACGGGTAATGAGCCACGATCTAAGAGATAATTTACGGGAAAAAATGGAAACTATTGAGAAAATCACGAATCGATCAAAAAGACTGTATCCCTTCTCCAAATCCACTGAAAAGTCAACGCCGTTTGCCTATACTGATTGATTCGGTATAGACCCGGATTACAGCCGGCTTGATAAGCGAACCTATGAATTCTCGTCTATTCGATTATCCAAAAGCCTTAGAGAGCATCTTTTTAATAATCTTTTAGAAACTATACATTTCACAAATTCTCAAAAACGAGAACCGATGCCCGATATTATTCTTGTTTATGAGATTGACAGTTTCCCAAATCCTCTTTTTTCCCAATCCCAATAATTTAACAATCACGATAAATGCTTTGATAACAGCATGTTATGGCTGCCTTAGATGCTTTCACCTGAAGGTTCTCTATTTCTGGAACATTATTTGCACTATTATACTGATGTAATAGGTCGTGTTTTGTTTGCGCCTATATATAGATGAACCGCCTTTTGAGAAAAACTTATTTAAGGTGGAGAAAATCAAATGACAGAACATGAAAGAAATAAAAGATTAGATGAGATTGGCCGAGAAGTAGTAAAGATGTTTCCCGACAAAAACGGGTCGGTTACTTTCGATTTCAACAACGGAAAACTTGCAGGGATAAGGGACGAATTCAGGCGCAGGCCAACTCCCCCCGTAAACAGTAGATACTAATAATCTCGTAAAATTAAAATATTCAGGGTATCAGTTACAAACGACCCCTGTTGTTCCCTCTTCTTTTTTCACAAGAAAAAGAGGGGATGGCAGGGGTTTTATATTTGGATATCTCGACGCAAATTACATTGGAGATACCAGGACCCTTTAGATGACTGAGGGAAAATAGTCATCCTGTAATCGCTTCAGTAAAGCGAGACGACCTTTGGCGGCTGCGGTTCAAACAGGCCGCCGGTAACTATGTGTTTTTCGGTCAGAAGAAATTGGAAACCAAATAGAAGAATGTCAGTTAAGCCAATATTTTAACATTTATTTATGAAGGAGAAAATGATGCAAACACGAACAAGATTTATGGCTGTAATGTTCACCCTTGTCGTCCTGTTGATGGCTACTTCAAGTGTGTTAGCTCAGGAAATTAGCTGCTCGGCCTGCCACGATGACTCGACACTGATCACTGGCAAGCAAACTAGCTTGAGCGATGCCGTGCATGGAACTGGTGAAGCCTTCGGGCGTGGAACGAGAGCCGGTTGTGCCGGTTGTCACTCCGGCGGCGCCTTTAGCGCTATGGTTGCCCAGGGACTTACACCAGACACAGTCGAGGTAGGAGATCCCAACCCGACCCGCCAGGACTGCCGCACCTGCCATCAGGTTCACGTTACCAACACCGAAGCGGACTGGGCTTTGGAGACCACCGCCCCGGTGGCGCTCTACGCTTTCGAAAATAAAACCTTTGATGGCGGTAAGGGCAACCTGTGCGCCAACTGCCACCAGCCGCGCCGAGTCATTGCTGCAGCAGACCCTAATGACAACATTGCCGTCACCAGCTCGCACTGGGGCCCTCACCACGGTCCGCAGAGCGCAATGCTGCTCGGTATGGGCGGCGCAGGCGACGTTGCAGGCACGCCCAGTTTCCATTCAAAGATGGTAACAGATACCTGTGTAACCTGCCACATCGGCCCGGAAATGAAACACAATTTTGAGGCAAAAGCTGGTTGTTCGGATTGCCACGCCGAAGATTTCGACCTCGACATTAAACAGGCTGAGGTCGAAGCACTGATCGTTGAGCTTGGTGAGTTGCTTGAAGCCAAGGGTCTGTACCATGATGGACATCCGGTTGTCGGGCTCTATCCCGCAGCGCAGGCTCAAGCCCTCTGGAACTATATCTTTATCGCAGTTGAGGATGGCAGCCTTGGTGTCCACAATCCGGATTATACCAGGGCCTTGCTCGAAGCGTCTATAGCAGCTCTGCAGTAAGTTGCGTAGCATTGAATGTTTAGCCACACAAGTTACGGCCGATATGACTGGTATGGTTCGACCGTAACGATAGAGCATAACAATCTCCAATACGGAGTAAAGGGCTGGCATATTACATTGCCGGCCCTTTCTATTTCTACCTTGAACCTGCACTATTAATATGTTCATAACTCAATAAGTTGCAGTTGTAGGGGAATGCGTTCTGTTATGACATTCCAAATAACATCGCCCGTGATATATACCCAAGTCCTGAAACTCCAGGCGTCCGAACGCGTCTGCTCGCACAATAGAAGTGTCGAAATTTATCAGATGTGAATTATTTGTGCTTGTTCCCTGCACGGCACTTATTCCGTGAGGGTCATGACATGCCGAACATGTAATTTGTTGATCCAGATGTTCCTTATGTTTCGGAAAGCTTTCATTATTAAGAATACTATTCCGACTATGACATTTGTAGCAAAGCTGGTACGAAAATTCACTTTCAGAAGTATAATCGGCCGTGTCATAATTGCCGGAAAGCAGTGGCGGATAATCCGAACCATGAGGGCCTTTGGCACCGGAATCATCGCTTGAGTTATGGCAGTCGGTACAATATATCATGCTGATGACTGTCATAGGAAGCTTGAGGCTGGGAACATTTTTATTTAAGCCAGGTGAAACAACCGGGTGATAAGAAGGCCCCGAGGGATCAAACTCCAGCCTTGTATTCGTCTGAGTTATATTTCTGGTAATTCGAGATTCGACACGGCCGGCATTGTCTGCGTGGCACTTGAAGCATACCTCATATTCGTACTGAACCCATTGTGTCGTACCTCCGGAGGCCGTTACACCGGAAATCCCCCGCATTACACCGGGTACGACCGGGGCCTGCGCAAATGTATTTTTGGCGGCGTGAGGATTGTGGCAATCAACACATTCAACATGCTTTGCCGCTGCCAACGGCGATTCCTTCTGATCGTGGATGCCGTTATATCGAACCACATCATGTCTGGAAAATTTGGAAAGCTGGGTCATCAGATTAGTTTTTGCCACGGAGCCATCATGACAATTCAGGCAGTTTTCTTCCGACCTGGCAAAATGGAGCAACCGTTCATGCCCTCCAACGGAATGAGATTGGTGACAACTTAAACAGCCGTTTTCCTCAACTGTGGCATATTCACTGCCCTGCAGGTATGAATCATTTGCCACAGAAGACAAAGCACTTGAACTCTCATGAGCTGAAAGCGCCCATCCGGATAAATTATGACAGGACACGCACATTCTTGAGCGGTCATTCGGCATAACCAGGAAGTTGCCGTATCGGTTATCATGGGGCTCATGGCAAGTGGTACATTGTACCTCGCTCAATCCATCGAGCTTCAACTGTTCGGGCAAGGTCGAAGGTGGGCGTATCTGTACATCCTCGGCCGACAGCGCAGCAGAGTAAACGAAACTGATTGGGTGGTCGTCCGACAAATCGGTACCAAGGTTTGCAGCGCCGGGATTAATATAAGTGCCGCCGGAGAAGTTGCTGTTTACGGATTCGGCCAAAGCCACTGTGCTGTCATGGCAGCTCAGACATAGCTTACTGGAACCGGTTGGCTGGCCCACATTAGCCTCCAACGAAGAGCTTTGGTAAATTTTATAAACAGCCGTGGAAAGTTTATGGCTCCAGAGCGGGGTACCCGCCAGGGCTCCGTGCGGGGTGTGACAGAAACTGCAGGAAGTTTTTCCTCCGGCCACTGCGGTCAAATCGTGCGGCGAGCCATCAATCTGATTTTGAGCTATTACCGCCGAGCGGCAAACGGCAATAAGAACGAGTAGCTTTATTAATTCAGTCAATCTGATTTTCATTTATCGAGTTACTCCGTCAATTCGAATATCTGGATTCTTTTATTGAATGTGTCGGCAACATAAATTCTATTGCGCCTATCTACGAAGATACCGGCCGGCAACCAGAACTGGCCGGCTTGTTTTCCTTCCTGTCCAAAAGCCATTAGTATCCGCCCCTGCTGGTCGAATATCTGCACGTTCTCAAACTGACGGTCCGTAACATATATATTGCCAAAGCCGTCGGTTGCAATGCCGCTGGGATGAGCAAAATTACCGGGGTGGTCGCCGTGCTCGCCAAACATATTTAAGAACTCCCCCTGGCTCGAAAAAACCTGTACCCGATAGTTCAACGTATCACTGACATATAGTTTGCCGCCGTCATCAACCCAAAGATGTGTGGGAAAATTAAACCGTCCGGGCTCAATCCCGCGGGAACCAATCGTCCTGATATAATCACCGCTCTTATTAAAGACATTAACGACATGGCCTCCTGTATCCGAGACATACAGCTCGTCCTGCTCGGCATAATACGCGATACCGCTGGGCCTGACGAGCCGTTCCGAACCAAACTTGCCGCGGAACTTCCCTTTTCCGTCAAAAACACAAACCTCTCGCAGTGCGCTATCGACAACATAAATCCAATCATCAACTATAGCCAAGCCGACGGGCTTCGATAGTTTCTTTTGCTCGTCAATATCTGTGAACTGTTTATACGCACGCGTATTCAGATCGAACGCATGTACTACACCCCCTGTAGTATCAGCTACGAATAACCTATCGTGCCGGTCAACAGCAACGGCATAAGGGCTGACAAGGACACCAATTTTTTCTTTGCCGAAGAGCAGCTCGCCCAAACTCTGTGTCCATGAGACTTGTTTTTCCAGGTCCGTCTCGGTCGATAATGTTCCGACATATCTTATGCGCGGCTTTTCCGGGGGCTGTGGCCAGACAAGCAGCACCTCAGGCGATGAGAGTAACTGTTCCTGATTACCTGCACATCCGCCGCCAAATAACATCAGGACAGTGACCAAAAGCTGTAATTTTACAAAGATGATGTATTTTTCGAACATTTTATATTTTGCAACCATATTGTACATTCCCTTGCACTAATCAAAAGAAGCGTTTGAGCCGAAAATACAGAAAATCACCATCGATTGTATCATTTCTACGATCGAGCGAGTTTATCTCGACGCCGGCGGTAATGCTCAACTGGCGGAAGTTATATTGAATTTCAGAGTTAAATTGAAATCCTCTGGTTGAGCCGAACCTCGTATCATCCTCATCACGATACTCGGCACGGGTGGAAATACTATACTCGTCGGTCAACCTGCTGAATATCTCAGCCCCACTCTTGAAGAGCTCAATATCACGATCATCCGGCTCATCGAAATCCAGCCAGTGATTTGAGACCCGCAGACTTGCTCTGGTATCTTTGTTTACAGGCCAGCTGTATCTGCCCTGAAGCATCTTATTCGTCGAGGGTATCTGAGTTGAGTCTTCATCGCTGTACTCTGCCTGCAAAAAGAGACCTTTGTTAATATAATCGGCGCCTACAGTATTTACCGCGAACTCATCCGGCGTAATTTCCGTGAGCGACGAGCTGACATCTTCATCCTGCCGCCGATGAGCGTAGTATAAAGAAAGACCGTTGTTGAAGCGTTCCTTGATAGTGAAGTTGTGACGAGTCGTGTCCTCTTCTCTTTCGGGCTCGATGAAAAAATTATAATCTACATAAATCTCCTGGCCATTGCTGACGTTAGGAGGAATACCTCCCAAAGTGGTCATGTTTAACTGCACCCGCCCGTTTATTTCCGCAATAGTATAATCATCAGGCTCGGTATATACATTCAATCCGGTGTTGTCCGTTACCACAATGCTTGACGTATCGATGTTTACCCTGTCCAGGCTTATCGGTAACGGATCGGTAAAAATATGCGATTCATCTATCACGACCCCTGTCCCGGCGCCGCCTGATTGTTCGCTTTTGGTAAGACTTGCCGTATAAGTGCTGAACAATATGCCCCATGGATTGTTCTTCCAGTAATTAACCGCGACTGAACCGCCATTTTGTTTAATGTCCCCCTGAGTATCAAGGTCGGTCTTTGAAGTAAAGATGTTGGCTGTTGTGACCATGTTGTCATACAGCTTGTACTCAAAGCCGGCCCTGCCCCGAGTTTCCTGGTTCTTGAATGTCTCTCGTTTCAACTCTGAAAATCTGAGGTCATAATTAGTCTTAAAACGCCGGGAGTGCTGGAATCTTAAGCATTCTTCCCACTGCCAGTTCTTGTAATCGAACGAACCCGACTGATCGGCAAAGTTAAAAACCGAATCAAGCCTGTTTTCCTCGTCACTGCCAAAGCTCAAATCGTGCAATAAAGAGTATCTGTCCGTATCCGTATTTTGTGATACGCCAAGGCTTCGCTGTGAGACCTCAGTCCTGTCAAAATCAAAACTCAAATGTGACGACTTACTAAACTCATGAGTAAGAGAATATCTGAACCGCTCATCGTCTCTTTCGAAAAAGTCTGCCGCTAATGAAGTCAGTTCATCCTGGTCGGTTTTGCTGGTATTGTATTGGAATGTCATAGGCGAGGTCTTGGACCGCAGCAAGAGCGATACGCCTTCGGTTTGTCTTTCAGTCCTCAAAGAACCCAGAAACTGACGAGCTATTAATTCCTCCGACTTACTCGCATTAAAGGTCGTCGGGTATGATTTCGACCGCAACAATTGAGCGAATATGTTGTAATCATTAAGTGATTCTCTGTCCTTTTCAGACACAGCATCTGAGTCGATGCTTTGCTGGGCAAGCCCTAAGCCTACAGCAGCGGTATAGAAGAAAAAATCGGGGTGATATATATCGCCCTCGGTTTTCAACCTTATTCTTTCCTCAATCACTTTTGTTTTGCCTTTGCGTTTGTTTCCACTGGTCCCCTGTTCATCCGTACGCCTCTCAGCCACCAACTCCACCTCACCATGTATTCTATCATGTCTTAAAAGAGGCCGTTGTTTACCGCGAACATTGATATTGCAGCCAACAATAGAAAGTACGCTTATACCACAAAACACAAGAGCCAGGAGGACGCTTTGATTGCGCTCCGTCTTAACCGCCCTGCTCCCTGTTTTATCGTATCGTTGATTCAGCAATTCCTTTTAGCTTCCTCAGCAGCACTCAGCTCACGCTGCCTTTTTTTTAGCTAATATTGAGCTTGTTTTGATTTATCGGCCTTAAATATATTGCCTCAGCTATCGCTCCTGTACAGGAGGTTTACGGCTTAAAATATTATCTATATTCGTCAAGCACCCTTTTATTGTTATTATCATCGGCTCCGGAACTGAGCCGCTTTTCAAAACTTTAACCAAACCTTCTCTGGCTTTCTCAAATTGACCGCCATGGTAAAATGCCATACTGCGGTAATAAAGCTCAGCGACATCTCTTTTCTTCTCACTTACGGTCAAATTTCTATCAATATTGGCCAGGTCGTCTTTTATTGTTTTTGCAACGGCCGGTGGAATTGAGTCATTCTTCAAAACTTCAATCAAACATTCCCTGGCTTTTTCCAGTTGGCCGCCATAGTAAAATGCCAGGCTGAGGTAATAAAGCTCGGCAATTTCTCTTTTATTCTTACTAAGTTGACTGCTGCTTATCTCACCCTCGGTTATCGGTCTTTCAGGCCCTGCCTCAACGGCAGCTTTTTGTTGTTTAACCTTTTCGCTATAGCCTTCTGTGCCACTCGCAGCAAAATCCATTAGATTGAGCACTTGTACGATTTTTATCCATTCTTCATTGGTAAAAGTATTACTTTCCTTAAATTTTTCTAAATAGGTCCGTGCTTCTCTTATTTGGCCTTTCTCAATTAATTTACTGACCGTCCAAAACACCTGAAACATGCTGTTGCTTTCGAGTTCAGTTGTGCGCACAGCTTCGCCGACAGATTCGGTCCCTTCAACTACGTCATCCATCCGGGACGAAGTCTCATTTAAAAAAAATCTTACCTGACCTTTGTGAGCATTATGGCAGTAGGTGCAGGCAAATTCCTGCTTGTTCAAATGAGCGGGAATTAATTCATTCCTGTTCACATCGTGGCATCGATAGCAAAGTTTGGGTAGCGGTTCTTTCAGCAAATGTTCGATCCGGCTCTTATGTGGATTGTGGCAAAGCAAACACTCTCCGACAGCAACAGGTCCATGAACATACGATGCCGATGTCGTATAGTCGGCATGGCATTGATAGCACAACTCCGGTACCGGTTTAATCAGGTAGGTTTGAGACGAGAACACTCTTTGCCTGCTCTTGTCATGACAGAGAGTACAGTCTTTTCTCGGCTGATGTATAAACCAGGCCTGTTGGGGACACGTATGCGAGAGTTTCTGAGAATCATAATCGATAAGCTCTTCCGTGAGTTCACCCTGCAAAGGCGGAACGCCCTCGAAGAAGAATGTCAGAACATCATGGTGCTCAACCTCGTCACAGCTTACAACAAATATCCCCAAAAATATGAGCAGCATTAAACAGATTAATACTGTTCTTCTCTGAAACAATAAGATGTAATAATCTTTCAATCCATGCATAACTACGGGAACCAGCAGCCAAAATACTATCTACGGCCAACTGGTTTACAGCCTCGGCTTTTTTTATCTTCCCGGGCTCTACTTTCATCAAATCCGCACACTTTATCTTTTATTCAAACTATTGTCGATAGCCGCCAGGTATTGCTCTACTGTTGTGGCCATCGCCGGCGGGATTAAGCCGCTCTTCAACACTTTAACCAAACCTTCTCTGGCTTTTTCAAGCTGGCCGGCATTGTAAAAGACCATACTGTTGTAATATACTTCAGCGACTTCCCGTTTCTTTTTGCCGTCTTCTAACAAATTACCAATCTCGTCCAAATCGTCTTGTATTGTTTTAGTCATCGCCGGCGGGATTAAGCCGCTCTTTAATACTTTAACCAAGCCTTCCCTGGCTTTACTGAGCCGGCCTGAGCGGTAAAATGTCATGCTGCTGTAATAAAGCTCAACGATTTTTTTCTGCTGCTCAAGTTGAGGGGCTTTAGTCCGCGGCTCTGCCTTCGGAACAGCCGCCGGCTTGCTCATCTGTTGTTCTAATTTGTTTTCCGGCGCATTTCTCACCACGAATTGGCTTTGCCTGTCTGAAGTCTCCTGCCCTGCAGGAAAGCTGCCAAAACCGTAAACGCTGATTTTGTTCGGGCCGTATTGATTTGAAACCAGAACCAAAAACTCTATATCAGCACCCGGAACAGCATACTTTCGGAACAACTCTACGTTATCGTAATCCAGGACAATCTTTGCCGGCAAATTCATCATTCCCGGCTTATTACCTGACAGACCAAAAAACAACAACAACTGAGCCTGTTGATTATATATCTTGGCCACTTCCGTTGAAGCATCCACTATCCAAATCCTGTTTTCCCTGTCAACTGCTATTCCTTTCGGCCTGACAAACTCGTCTATATTGTCGCCCATCCTGCCGATGGTTTTTATGAATTTACCTGATTGGTCAAACAGTGTTATTCGTCCCGCAGCTTTATCAGTGACATAGACATTGTTTTGTTGGTCGAGAGCCAAATCACTAATGAGCGAGAATTCCCCGGCAGGCAATTCACCAACAGAATCTATCTTTCTGTCCGTTTTACTTTCTATACCTATACGAGCAATCTCCCTGCCGGTAGTCCTGTCTAAAACAAAAACCCGGTTACTGCCAAAGTCCGTAACATAACATCGTTGTCCACGAACAACTACATCTATGGGACTAATCTTCGATTCTTTGCCCAACATGTCACTCAGGTTATTATTCTGATCAAAAACAAATACCACGCCAACCGTTGGGTCCGCTACATATTTAATATCATCGTCATCAATATATATATTAACAGGATTAAGCAAACGCTGGTCTTTTGTTAAATAACCAAACGTCCCATTCTCAAGGTCGAGCATCTCGACCATTCTTTTGCCGACGTCACACACATACAATTTGCCTCTGGAAATCGCCACCCCGTATGGTTTTGAAATACCTTCCTTTGTTTCAGGCTCGCCGAGTACAAATTTCTCGAAAGCACTCGCTTTAACGGCTCCAAGATCATCTGGCCCGGAATAAGACTTAAGGAACTGCAACCGCGGCCTCTCAGGGGGATTGGGGAAGAACACCGGTTCTAATATCTGCTGCTCGTCTCGCACAGACGGGCACCCTGAAAATATGCCCGCAATCAAAAACAGGCTAACAAGTCTTAAGCTCTTTAATAATACTGATTTATACATTTTCACGAGTATTATTTCGGCAATTTCCACAGCAGCGCATAAAATTAAAAAGATACATATTGTCTTAACCGCTCTGGAAATGCTATAAACGACGAATGAGCCGATCTCGTGGGATATCGTGAGCCGCATTCATCGAACTGAAAAAAGATTACTTTCACTGTCCTGATTGTAACCCGGTGCACTCCATAAAGCGCAGGATATTGGTTTGTATAGCTTTTCGTTGCTTTGCACCGTAGCTGCTTATTTTATGTGACACATACGGCACAACTCGGATCCATACTGGAGGCCATAATCGTAACCCCGCAAGAGGTTATCACCAACACCGGATGTATGGACATCATGACAACTGCTGCACTGCACCTTGCTCTCCCGGTCCAGCAGGTCTTCGAGGATAGTTGCTCCAATTGAACTGGCCTCGGATGGATCTTTCAATGCGCCATCGAGGGTAGCCAGTGCTGAATCATATATAAACGAAATAGGGTGGGAATTAACCAACTCATTTGCCTCAAACAAAAAATCCGGATTCATCCACGAATAGTCTGGATTGGCACCATCGTGACAACCGAGACATAGTTTTGAATCACCACTGGGCTGACCATCAATAGCACCCTGAAATGATTTGCTTGAGTACATTGTAAACGTAACAGTTGTATCAAGACCATTCCACAAAGGTACGCCCGGTAAGGTATCGGCATTGTGTGGCGTATGGCATCCATCGCATGTAAATAGATCTGAGTGTGCCAAAGCCATTACCACTGTCGGCGTTAATATTCCAACCAAAAGAGCCAGAATACCAACTTTCGTAAAATTCATTTTCATAAACATCTTTTCAACCCTCAATCTTCTACTTGCTTCTCATGGATACAATCTACAAAATCAAAACACATTGAACTAAGTTGTTCAAAACCAGGATGTAGATTTTCGTACAGGTGCCTCCAAAATCATCACACTACCTACATTATTGTAAGCAATTTCCATACCTTAGTCAAGCTGTCGGAACTGAACCTTAATAAGATATTTCCTTAATTGCTTCTCCTTAAGTAGGTTATGGATAAAATAATCTTTCTGTGTTTCAAGGTACAGCATTACACGGCCTTCTTATTTTCTCATTATCGGGAATCTAAAATGTCATTTTTAATACTGATATGTGGCTTTAGCCATTTTGAAACTCACCCGCAAATCCGTATGAGGGCCTTATTACCGGACTTTGCTTAACAGATCAGGCTTGATTCAATGGCAGATGCCTATTTAACAATAGTCGTTCCAAAAGAAACAGATATTATACTGATCCTCTTTAAAACAAGGCAGAACATTTAATGCTTAGTTAAGAGAGCCTCTAATAATTGCTTTTGTCACGAGAACGAGCGAAATTTTCTCCGGCAAGGCGGAAGGTCAAAATCGCCGCAGGCATAGCCAAAGCTATGTCAAGGACGAAGTTTGGCCTGACAACGCCGCCGGAGGAGATTGCAGCCGTTCGCAGTAAAAATAAATTTTTAGAGATTCCCTTAAGTCTTGTTTTTATTTTCATGGCCAGTTCGGTGCAGGCGATTTCCGAGAATAATAATAACAATCAACAGTGCAAAAATGACCATTGGGGCGTATGAGCTATAGGATGCCACCCGGTCATGAAGCCCGCGAAGGAAAAAGGCCCAGCCAAAGATAGCAACATAAGTACCTGCCAGCACAATAGGTATATTAAGCCGGGCTTTCAGGCCCAGCAGAAATCCAATTACACAACCAACGACAGGGCCGGTCATCCAGAAAGGCAGCCATACGAAAACAAACAGACCGATGATACCATACCTTTGGACCTTGCCTTTGTGGATTTCGGCAGACTTATGGAGACGGTCTAACATGTTCCTGAGCCGTTTAATCACCAATAGATGCCGCCAGCTAAAAACAAAAAGGGGATAGAAAATAAGCACCAAAATTGTTTCAATTATGATACAGACCGTTATTACCGTAGCATGTCCAAGTTCCAGGGAGTATCCGAAGGCCATCGCGGCT
Organism: Planctomycetota bacterium; assembly: GCA_019456195.1. GTDB lineage: Bacteria > Planctomycetota > Phycisphaerae > Sedimentisphaerales > Anaerobacaceae > NIOZ-UU13. The sequence goes on from VRUK01000016.1 coordinate 19,424, forward strand.
GCTCGACCGAACAGGATATCAGTAGCAGTCATTCCAAAGAGAATCTGGGATTCCTCAGGAGAAGTAATCAACTTAATCCCAAGCCATAAAGTGTATATAAACGCCAGAGTGACTCCGATTAGTAAAATACGACCCTCCGGGCTGACCAGAAGAGTTTCTTTTAACTGATGCGTCTGTTTTGAGTTCGCCTCGTTCACCGGTTGTTCTGTTTTTTCTTCCATCTCGTCAATATTCAATTTAAGAGTATCTTACTTTAGCCATTTGCTCAGATTAGGATTGAGCAATTCACTAATTTCAGGCTGGTCCAGGTTTTCTTTTGTTACTAATATAGAACCGGTATCAATTCTTTCGGGCACTTTTTCACCCCGCAGGTGACGGACCATGGTTTTTACTCCGAGATATCCAATACTGAACGGTTTTTGCACTACAAAACCGCTGAGATGTCCGGCTTTCAGAGCGGCAATCATTTTTTCGGAACTGTCAAAGCCAACAAATTTAATCTTTCCTGCATAACCGGAATCCTGTAACGCGCGCAAAATACCCAGGGTTGTCGGCTCAGTCGCACAAAAGATTCCATCGATTTCAAGGGTTCCGTCGGCTCCGGCAAATCGAGAGAACAAATTCTCAGCCGCCTTTAATGCACTTTCCGTTGTTACTCCGGTATACTGGTTCGAACTTACAATCTCGATACCCTCCCAGGCTCCAATTCCATCAAGAAAACCGTCTTCTCTTTTGCTTGTACTGTCAGAGCCTTCAGAGTATCTCAATACCACAACCTTACCTTTTCCATCGAGCAGTTTGGCCATATATTCAGCGGCAAGCTTCCCGGCCTTGAAGTTGTCCGTAGCGACATAACTAATGTAATTGTCCCCCCGCAGGCCTGAATCAAATATGACAACCGGTATGTCACTTCGCATCGCCGTCTCAACCGGCCGGCGTAAGGCGACATCATCAAGCGGAGCCAAAACAATACCATCAACTTTTCTGACGATGATATTTTCTACTACAGAAATCTGAGCATCACGGTCATCCTCCTTCAGGGAGCCTTTCCAGAGTATTTCAACATCCAGTTCCTCGCCCGCCATTTCCGCTCCGGCATGGACCGTCTTCCAGAATTCGTGAATTGTGCCTTTGGGAATGACCGCAACCGTCAAACGCCCCTTTTCATTAGGGACATCCTTTTCACTGCATCCTGTCAGACAAAGAACAAAAGCAGAAGAAAGTAGAAGAATTATTGTTTTTCTTATCATGCTACATTCCATGTATGCACTATATTCTACTTTCTTTCCCGCTGTTTGTCCAATATTTGACAGACTTCGCCCCTTCTCTGTTTATTTTACAGATTTAGAGCTTATCCAAATAACCCGCTGCATCTCTTACAAGTGAACAGGAAATAGGCAATAATCCAGGTGGTTTCCTGTTACTGAAAAGGCTGTTTGTGAGCCCAGCCGTATTTCTCGAATCTGCCGAACTCCTTTCCCCTGTCCTCACCATTAGGACCAAGGGCTGACCGCACTTCCTCGACATGGGCATCCACAAAAACAGCATTTATAGATCCGCTATTCAGGTCTGCGCTCGATGCACTGTGGAACGTGCCGAACCAGTCCCGGCCATCTGGACACAAGGCGTTGTCGTTAAGCACATTGGAGTTACCAGGCCTCCCCCACATATTCTCCTCAGCGAAGAAAAATACCTCAGCTTTGTTTCTTGTTATCTCGGAACGTTTATGAACACCGCCCCGTCCATTAGAGTCTGTAAGGGAAGAACCACCCGGGTCACCTTGCTTCGAGCCTAACCATGAGTTCATACTGTAACTATAGAAAGGCTTAACCGGATTGGCATCATTATGAGACGGATGCCTTGTGCCTTCGGACTTGGCAATAACTTTGAATGACGGGCAAAGATTGATTTTCTTCTCTAAAAGGTAAGGCCAAAGGGGGCCGTCAGGCGGATATCTCGGGTCGTGCCACCGACAGTAACGCTGGTACCCGCCCACAGGACGCTCATTCATAACAATCGAGGTCCATGAATAAGGATAGCGGTCATCGTTGTCGTCTAAATACATATGTTGTACTATACCGTATTGTTTTAAGTTGGCCCGGCAAACCATCTCCCTTGCCTGCTCTTTTACTCGCTGCAAAGCCGGCATCAAAATAGCCATCAATACCGCGATTATGGCGATAACCACCAACAGCTCTATTAATGTAAATCCCTTTCGTTTTCCCATAATGTCACCTCTTAAAATATTTAAACCTACGTCTTCAGCTTAAATCTTAACTGTTCCGCTTATACCAAATCAGCCGCCTGTCCGTCAAGGTAAATCCCTCAATTCCACATTTGAATGATTTTAATAACTGCTTGTGTATTTATCCTATATTGAGATAGCAGGATTGTTCTATTTTTGCTCCTCGAGTATGCCCATACCGCTGCGATCCGGATAAGCCGGCCTTTTAGCAGGTATATATGGATTTTTCTCAATCTCATCAAGCATATGTTCAATAGCAGCATCGAGCTGCGGATCGCTTCCATCGACCATTAAGGCCGGGTCATCGATAACCTCGATATCCGGATCCACTCCATGACCTTCCATAGTAAGCGTTCCATCGGTTTCATAGAAAGTAATAAAGGGCACCGTTAATCGAGCACCGTCAATGAGAGATGGATTCCTGGAAATACCAATCACACCGCCCCAGGTTCGCATTCCAATGAGTTTTCCCAGTCCTGCTTTGCGGAACAGATATGGAAAGATATCCCCGCCAGAGCCGGCCTCACCGTTAATCATCATACACTTGGGACCCTGGTGGCTCAGGGTTGGTACCCTCCAGTCGTTTTCATAACGCTCAAATATATGCAGATAAATCGGACGATTCAGTAGCTCAACAAATCGGTCGGCGATATTACCGCCCCCGTTCCAGCGTTCATCTATAATCAGCGCATCCTTATTCATCTGACCGTAGAACTGACGGAAGAGTTCGCGCTGTCCCCGGCTGCCCGTGTCCGGCACATGTATATACCCAACCTTGCCGCCGGATTCTTTTTCCACATACCGGCGATTACTCTCGATCCAATGCCTATAGCGCAAGCCGCTTTCGGAACCAAGCAGCTTCAAAACCACATTAGCAGCCTTATCGGGATCAGCCTCAGCCCCGACGGTCAGAGTGACAGTTGCACCGGCAAGACCTTCGAAAGCCGCCCAGGGCGCCTTAGATGTGTCCACCGGAACACCATTGACCTTGAACAGATAGTTACATTGCTCGCGTTCCTTCTTATCCAACGTACTCAGAGCAGAACGAGCATCGGTGTCCCATTTACCACCCTCATACACTTTGGCAATTCGGTAGTATCCCTGGTCCAACTCGAAGTCCACACCGAGATAACCGATTGATTGCCTTGGTCCGGAGTCAACATCGCCCCCGCCGTAATACGTATGACCGGCGTTTACTTCACTAATCATCTCCGCAATAACATATCCGACATCGCGGCGTGACACGCAGTCATCCAGCATGGCCTCGTATTGTCTGCGCACCGCGGGCCAGTCAACATTATGCATATGGGGGTCATAGAAATAGTCACGCATAAATCGCCATGCGTCAACGAAAACCTGCCGCCACTCCTGCCGAGGCTCAATCACAACATTCATCGGACTGGTAACGACCGCATTCTCGAGTTTTTGCCCGGGCTTGGCATCGATAATACCCATCTTACCCGAACTTCGCACAAGAAGCTTTTTACCATCCGGCGTCATTTGCACGAAACTTACCTTTCCGATAACAGTTTTCTCCTCGCGTTTTTCGTCGTTGGGATCGAAGTACTGCAGCACGCTCTCCTCTCCGCGTCGCAGATAAATTAAATGGTTCTTATCATTGACCTCAAGGTAGCCAAACCGTCCGCGTTTAACAGGCAAACGGTAGCAGCGTGCCTCCATATTTTCCAGATCAATTTTAACCGGCTTAATTTTCTTCTTATCCTTATCCTTGCCCTTCTTGTCATCTGCCTCCTTTTCGTCCTTATCTTCGGACTCCTCACATTCCTCTACCACTTCATCATCCGCGTCATTCGGGTCCTCGCACTCAGACTCCTTCTCGCCGTCACCTTCCTCCTCTTTCACCTTCTTATCTTTATCCTCGTCCTTATCTTCCTCTCCGTCTTCGTCTTCGTCTGCTTCTTCCTCGTCACTCTTAGCCTTAAAAGGATTCGAAACATCTCTGCGCAAAGGAATCGCATGCAACACAGCCGTGTCATCGTAAATAAAAGTCAAACCGGCATCGGCCCTTTTAGGCCGTGAAATCTCCCGCTTACTGAAGAAGTATATAAAGTCTCCTTTCCGATCAAACGTAGGCAGATAATCGACGAACATGCCGTTAGTCACCTCATGCAGTTCATCTTCGCTTACATTGTAAAGCATAACAACGTTCATATTATCTTTATTGGGCCTCGTATAGGTAATCCACTGCGAATCTGCCGACCAGCTAAACGCCCTTGGAACTCCCACGTTCCACCCACTGATATTAACACGATCGAAATTACGGACCTCGCGCTCCTCGACGTTGAATATGTAAAACTTGCTCTCATTATCTGTAAATATCATCCATTTGGAATCAGGCGACCATGTCGGTTGATACCGAAAGCCGGCTCCCATTTTCGTTATAGTTTCCGGTTCACCCTGTCCATCGGCCGAACGAATAACAAGCTCGTTTTCACCGGATTCATCTGAAAAGTACGTAATCCATTTTCCATCCGGGCTCCACGAAGGCTCTCGTTCTGCGATACCGCTCGTACGGGTAAGATTCCGAGGTGTACCGTTCTTGGCAGGCAGTGTCCAGATATCACCGCGAGTCTGCACCAGAACACGTTTGGCCTTAGGAGAAATAAACCAGTCTCTAACTCTTCCGCTAACATCCTTGCGTATAGGACGCAGCCTCGGACGCGCACCCGGAATCGATATATTAACTGGCGTCGCCTGCTCGGAATCCAAATTCAACAGGTAAAGCCTCGTATTGTATTCAAAGACAATTTCACCTTCACCGTCCGCACCCGGCCCATTCGAAGGCCACTTGACATCGTAATCCTTGAAGTGAGTAATCTGCCTGCGGTCTTTCGAGTCAAGGTTATAGCTCCAGATGTTAAGGCGATGGTTCACTCCGGCGTCAGAAAGGTAATATATCTTCTTTCCCTGCCACATGGGAATGGTATCAGTCCCTTCCCAATCAGTTATCTTTTTTGAAGTATGGTCGGCCAGATGGAAAAGCCAGATATCCGAAGCCCAGCCGCCGCGATAACGTTTCCACGTCCTGAAATCTCTATTCCGCGGTGTATATGCGAGCCACTGACCGTCACCTGAAATTGTCCCATACCCACCATAAGGCACAGCCAGTCGATTCGGCATACCCCCGGCCATGGGCACAGTAAATAATTGGGCCTGCCTTCCTAATCCACCTAATCCTCTCATCGCAAAAAGAAGCTGGTTATCGAAAGACCAGTCGCAAAGACGCTCTCCACTGGAATGATAAGTCACCCGCTGAGGAATACCACCTTCGACGGCTACAGTATAGATATCATAATTACCGTCATAGTTGCCGTTGAATGCAATAGTCCGGCCATCCGGGCTGAATCGCGGAAAAGCTTCTCCGCCGGAAGGACTCGCCAACGGCGACGCTGCCCCCCCCGCTCGCGGCACTATCCAGATATCGTCCGCATAGACAAATACGATATGAGTCGAACTCACATCAGGATAACGCATCATACCCCCATGCGGCTCCACAGCAAAAGCACTGTATGTAAAGCAAAATACCAGAATCAGAACAATAAAGGAAAGTTTAGAAAGCACGCTCATAATAATACTCCTCCATTAGATAACTACTTGAAAACCCTCTACCAAAGTGACAATAAAGCTATTATACACCCCCCTTAGCTTAATTATCACTCTATTTTACCATATTCCCCCCCTTTCCACAAGCATTTTTCCTCCCCCCTGTAGAGGCAATCCCGCGGGATTGCCGTCATTGTTGTAGGGGCAATCCAATATGGTTGCCCTCATACGCTATACACAACCATCATCCTGAACGATGGGTGGCAGCCACTGAAGAAGCGAAGCGAATGAAGTGGATGGGGAATATATTTACAGTTACAGAGAATGTCGCTATAATCTGTTCGAATGGAAAAAGAGCAATTTATAAGAAAAACCTGTAAAAGATACAACATCTCTGGGCATGCCCATGAACTCACTTTCAGTTGCTATAGGAACCAGAATTTCCTGTTAGCAGAAAGAATGTGTCAATGGCTGATTAAGTCCATAGAAAGAGCAAGGAAAAAGCATAAATTCTCTTTATGGGCTTTTGTCTTTATGCCGGACCATGTCCATCTTCTGATAAACCCAATTGATGGAGAATATAATATTTCCAATATACTAAAGGATATTAAAACTGATACTGCAAGAAAGACCGTAAAATACCTGAAGGAAAACAATCCTTCCGCCCTGTCAAAGTTAAGCACTGGTCAACAGTACAGAAAGTACAGGTTCTGGCAGAAAGGCGGCGGATATGACAGGAATATTATCAAAGAAAACACCCTCTTGGATTCTGTCAAATATATCCATAATAATCCTGTAAGAAAAGCCCTCGTTGTTGAGCCGGGCAATTGGTTTTACTCAAGTTACAATTGCTGGGTCAATGGCATTGATGAACCGATCAGAATTGACAAAGAAACCTGGCCATTGTTTTAAGAGAATATTTTATCCTCTTTGAGTACCATCTACTTCAAGTGATTGTCTCAATATTTTGGGGAATAAATAATAAGCCACAAGGGTGGCAGCCACTGAGCGAACTTTTCGTGAGTGAAGTGGATGGGGGATAATATTTACAGTTACAGCCACTAAGAAAGTCAAGCAATGGGTGGCTGCCACCGAGAAAGCGCAGCGACTACTGCTTTTCTCAAATCTAACTCAAAACTCAACACTAAACATTCAAAACTCTAATGTTCCGCCTTCACCATCGTTTACAAGGTATGAATCCAATCTGTCACCCGCCTCACTGGCATTAGGTACTGGATATCCGCCTCGTCGGATATCTCCGCCGTCCCAGAAGGTGTAAATATTATCATCATTGATTCCACAGAACGGCTGTTTTTCGAAAGCGACATGGCTATCCACATACAGTACATTTTGTCCGTCTTCCTGGTGAGCAATGGCATTTCCTTGATTGACCATTTCTTTACCACTATTGGGCTGGTAATTTTGCAATAAAGATGCTTCTTTGCCTTCCGCCCCCGGAGATTTCATCCATGGGTTCCTGTCCGCTGCCACTGCCATACCCGGTTCACTCGATGAAGTCAGTGCATACAGGCCATAAGGCATATGGTACGCGTAGCTGCAGTGCTCCGATGAATTGGGGCCGAAGTCCCAGAGGTCGATAAGCTCTATGTCGCCCGCTGCATATTCGGCAAGCTTGAATTCCTTCGTTCCGGAATCTTTATTGCAGATGAATGACTTGGGCGTTACCTCGGCATACTTGACTAAGAGATATAAACTGGATGTTATAGTG
>VRUK01000016.1:26971-67683 GCA_019456195.1 Planctomycetota bacterium
AGCACCGAAGCGGTTATTAGCCTTCCAGTTAGGTATCCTCGGACCCCACACACTTTCTATACCCCCGGCACGCGGATACTCATCGTCGTAATCATTGCTGTAGATAAGCATTGCCTTGCCGATACCCTGCAGGTTCGTTCCGCAAACCGGCCGGTAGGCAACGCTCCTGGTCCTGGTCAATGCCGGCAATAAAATCCCCATTAATGGAAGCAATCCAAGCACCGGAGCCACAATACCTGTGATCGCAAAACCTCTGCCGGTCATTCTGCCGCCGCTCTTTTCGATTATCACAAGGCTGATAATACCGAAGATAAGAGCTGGTAATGCCGTAATCCCGAAGGTAAAAAAGCTTAAGATACCAAGAACCAGCGCTGCAATAGCCATCCCGCTTCTTTTGACACTGACACCCGGAGCCTCTGTCGGAGTACTCGTCAACACCGAACCACAGGAATTGCAATGTTGGGCGCCATCCGGATTCTCTTTACCGCATTTCGAACAGTTCATTTTTATTCTCCCCTTGATTTAATCTGACATTTCCCCGCTTATTATCATACCCGACATAATAATATACAACACTTTTTGTTAGAAGTGGCTTCAAATCTGCTTTCGTCGCGAGAACGAGCGTATCTGAAGGATAAATATGTTCAAAAACATTGAGTTTGAAGCATTCGGATTTATTCTATCTGAATTTATTACGCCTGTCCATGCAAGATGAGACTTAGACCAAAATAGTGCCCGAGCTGAGGGTGCTTTTTACCCCTCGTCGCTCGGGACACAAGGCATGGGTGGCAGTATACCTTTAAAAGCGCGCACTTCCCATGCCGGTATTCACTATAAAAGCGATTCTCGCAGACCGTTTATTGATATAAATTCTTAAATATTTTGACTTTTTTTTGATTTATACAATAAAAAAACATGTAAAGCTAAGGACCGCGAAGTGGATAGTGAATTCCAGGCATCAAACTTCGAAAAATCTCGCAATTTTCGACAAAAACGCTAAAGAACAACCAATATTCACCCAAAATCCCCAATTCTCTAATATTGTCATCCTCGCATGCCCTTAGCGGGGACCCAGACTCAAAACTCAACACTCAAAATTCAAAACTAACGAATATTCGAGGGATTTTCGTTAAAAAACGCTCACTGTTAAAAACAAATATATAAATTTTTAAATTATTTTATCTCCCCCTATAACAAAGACTTACGAGCATAACGCCAAGAAAAATTGCAAAATTTTCGGCTCAAAAGTGCACACTCGTCTAATTATAGAGGCAGTGTTTTTTACTCCCTGAGTTTACCCAGAGTTTATCCGAGTTTATCCCCGAGAGCTGCAACTCGACTCATAACAGGGGAGGTGTTGCTAACTTGGCTTGCAACAGGGAAAGAGCCACTTACTTGGCCTATAACAGGGGGCCTAAGCCCACAATACGAAATCCGAGATATGAAATACCCAACTTTAGCTCACTTTAGTCACTTTAGGCACTTTAGGCACTTTAGGCACTCTTTCAATTATAACATATTTCCAGATACACCCTATTTATGCAAAACAAACCCAATTTCAGAAACGACAAAATGAACATAACTTTAGACATAACAATCACATACGTTCATATGGGGCAATTGGTTATTCAGAAAAACAAAGCCAATTCAAACCCAATAAAGCCAAAAACAAACCCAATTCAAACCCAATTCAAACCCAATCAAAGCCAATCAAAGCCAATTTCAAACGCCCCTTTTTCATGCTGATAATGAAAAATTGCTTAAAATACCTGCTTTTAGACGAAGATAACAGGAGTTTCATTTGAAAATACAGCCAGTATAATGATAAAGAGAATATTAAAACTTAACATATTGCTTATACTCCTTACGGCTCTCATTTCAGCATCTTGCCAGGACTCGAAAAAGATATCGATTGAGCACGCCACTATCAGCAGGCGTATCTTTGACAACAATATACTTGCAGATAAAGACCTGGAACTGTTCGCCAGGCTCGTTGACCATTTATGGCAAAATGGCAAGATAGTTAATTACAAACTCGCCGAGCGTTTTTCAAAAACTCCACAAACCGTCTATATAGCCCTTCGCTCTAAGGGCCTTCGCCTGACAGATACGTGGCAAACAGATATGACTCTGCCCGAAACACTCGTTCGTGCAGTCAACAATACAAAGAAAGACCTTAATGCCGAACAGATTAATAATATAGACGCACTCGAAATAGTCCTGAGCCATTCTTTTCGGGAACTATACACCAGTAATGACAGGCAAAGATCATTAACTAATATCCACAGAGGCATACGTGGCTATGAATTATCACACGGCAGCAAGATTGAACGATCTGCTCCGACTTATGCAATCGCAAGTAATCGTTCCAATAAGCGACTGCTCGAATTGTACCAGGAAAAATACAAGCTCACAGATGCCCAGATGCAGAACGAAGTTCGTTATCGCACATTTGAGGGCGCCCAGGTACAGGTCTATCTCGGCAAAACAAAAGCGGTTCTAATGGACAGAGGAAATATTTTCGTCCCGCAGAGTGAAGTTACACAGGAAAATACCCGCAACACGGCAGAGGCGGCCATCGAGTGGATGTTTAATAATGTTCACCAGGACGGCAGGTTTACCTACAAGTATTGGCCGAGTATCGGCGCTGAATCACAGGCAAAAAATATGATTCGGCTCTGGATGGCAACTACAGCACTTGATAAAGTTGCGGCCCAAAAAAACGATCCAAAACTCTGGGATATAATTGAGCGGAACATTGATTATAATCTTCAGCAGTTCTACCACGAAGAGGGTCAATTCGGTCTAATCGAATGGAACGGCAAAGTCAAACTCGGTGCGCTGGCAATTGCGGCAATGGCGATTGTCGAGCATCCTAAGCGCAACAAATGGTCCCGGCAGGAAACTGCACTGAGAAGAACAATCGACTCACTCTGGAAAGCCGATGGCTCTTTCAATACATTTTATAAGCCGAAAGACCGTAAGGACAACCAGAACTTCTATCCCGGCGAGGCCCTGTTATTGTGGTCAATTCTTTACGAAGAGAAGAGAGATGAAAAGCTGCTTCAACGATTCATGAAATCGTTCGAATATTACCGTAAGTGGCACCTTGGAACCAATCGTAATCCCGCCTTCATTCCCTGGCATACCCAAGCCTGCTACACAGTGTGGAAACAGACCTCAGACGAAAGACTCAAGGATTTTATTTACGAAATGAATGACTGGCTGTTAAGCGTACAGCAGTCGGAAGAGAACGTCTTATATCGCGACACTGCCGGCCGCTTCTATGACCCGAATCGCCCCTTCGGCCCTCCGCATTCATCCGCTACCGGGGTATATCTCGAAGGTTTGACCGATGCATTCCTCCTGGCACGCCAAACAGGTGATAACAAGCGTATGGATACCTATCGTATTGCAATAGTGCGGGGGCTTCGCAGTGTAATGCAGCTTCAATTTACCGATGAAATCGATATGTTTTATATATCCGAATCAAAGCGTAAGTACCTTCGCGGAGGCATAAGAACAACGGTTTACGACAACCAGATTCGCTGCGATAATGTTCAGCACAACCTGATGGCAATCCTCAAGATACTCGATACATTCGAAGAGGATGATTACAAGGGAATATGATACCCCGAAACCACCTTGCTCTTAAACAATGTTGCTCTTTCAAAACTGCTTCTATACACTATCCCATCAGCCGGCCAGAGCCGCCAGACGCATTGCAATGAATGCACCAAGATTCGCATCGACATCGTCTGCTGTTGCAGGCGCAACGTACTTGTCCACTACAAATGCTATGGTTTCATCCAATGACCATCCGAGATCAGTGCTAAGAATTGCGACATATTCCGCAAGTGCATCAAGCCACTGTCCGGCCATGGCATAATCTGAATTATCACCACGGTTGCGTGCTATTGCCTCGGCAATCGAAGCCATTTGCTCTGGTGACGCAGGAGCATCCACTGAAGCAATTTGATTTACCGCCGTTGCCAAAGCAGTCATATAAATGCCTTCGGCATCCTGTAATATTCCTGCTGATTGCTTGAGTCTCGCACATGCCTGGCACGGCTGTATATCCACATCAAAGGCCAGCGCAATTGAAGCCCAAACACGGAACGTCTTTTCGTCAATCCCAAGTTCCTCAGCCGCCCACTTCATTAAAATCGGACAACCCAGAATATCCAATTCTGCATTATCCCCAATCGGGGCTACTCCCTTTATGCTACTGTCGCCATCGCCATCGCCATCGCCATCGCCATCGCCATCGCCATCGCCATCGCCATCGCCATCACCATCACCGTCACCGTCGCCGTCGCCATCGCCATCGCCATCGCCATCGCCGTCGCCATCGCCATCACCATCGCTGTCGCCATCACCATCACCATCGCCATCGCCGTCGCCATCGCCATCGCCATCGCCGTCGCCATCACCGTCACCGTCACCGTCACCGTCACCATCACCATCACCATCACCGTTGCCCGCGGCATTGATTATTATTTCAGCAATATCTCCGTCCTCCGTATCTAAAGCAGACTCAAAGCTTTGCACAAAAGCTTTGTCGGCATCAGCCGAAGGAGCCGCAGCATCCGGACCAAAGTAGATATTCCCCCATGCATCCACTTCAATAGTCGCTTCAGTTGTCCCATTTTTCGAGGCTTTTGCCTCGGCGGTCAGGTCACCGTTTATAAATACATCTCCACCCGATGTTTCAATCGTGATATCGGCTGTGGTTATGCCTCCCGGCAGAGAATCTTCTTTGCCGTGAGAATAGGCGCCAACATCGCCGTTTAGAACCACATCTTCACCGGCACTTAGATATATCACGGCCTGAGCATCCGAACCGCCTGGAACATTAAGTATCGCCGCCCCCTTTTTGCCAACAGAAACATCACCGTCAATTGTCAAGTTAGCCGAAGCATCAACATTAATTTCACCAGAAATCCACCCGCTTGTAACACGCAGGTCTTTTGTTGTGATATCACCTCCATTTACAGTAGTAAGACTAATTTTACCTGAAGGTTCTTTATCTTTTCCTCCATCTTTACCGGTTTCCAGGCTACCGATATTTATGCCGCCGGCACCTGCTTCAATCACGATATCACCTGTAGTTGTTGTTATGGTATCGCTTTGATCGAAAGAGATGAAGCTGTCAGCGCCTGTTGTTTGTAAAGTAACGTTTCTTGTATCCGCATCAAGTTCATCATCAGTCAAATCTTCCATAACGATAGAATCAACCGCCAGCAGAAAAATATCAGCCGCTTGTGTTTCAAGCTGTTTTTCATAAAGAGTATCGGTACTATTCGTACCATCACCATCTTTAACAACAATATTGTCGGGATCAATCAGTAGCGTACCTAATTTCCCATTTTCCGCCGAGGCATCCACGTCACCTGCAAAAACAAAGTGTTTACCGCTGATTTCTACAAACCCGCCGTTACCAGACTCGCTGCCGCCCTTTGCTTCAATCATCGCCCCTTCACTGAAAACAGCCGTACCTTCGGACTTCACGATCACCTTACCACCGTCGCCGTTGGCTCCAGCATTTGCCGTAGTCAGGCTGTCTGCTGCGAGTACAACTTCTTCAGAAGCAGTCAGGGTTATAGTACCTCCATCGCCTTCGAGAGCGTCTGCATTGATGCTGCCCATATTTTCAACGCGTGAGGCGTCAACCTTGATTTTTCCGGCCGCGGTCTCAAGAGTGCCGATATTAGCAATAGCTCTGGAAAAGGTATCACCGGCAGCAAGAACTATTGTCCCGCCTTCAGCGTTTATTAAACCTTCGTTGATAATATCAGCAGGCACATCCGATATTTGAGTATCCATCGACTCCGGAGCTTCAGCGGAGTCCACTTCAACAAAAACACTTCCGCCGGTTTGTCCAAGTAATACCCTGTCACCGGCAGCCAATACAACATATCCGCCCGGACTTGTAATCGTACCGGCATTCAGGACCTTGTTGCCAATCAGAGCCACGTTCTCGGCTACAATATCACCATGGTTTACAACCGCCCCATTTCCACCGGCAAAAGCGTATTGGCCGTTCATGAAGTCTGTATTTTTGATATCCAGACTGGAGCCGACAAATTGGCTGGCTTGAATATAAGCGGTAGGACCAAAGACAAGACCCTGAGTATTAACAATAAATACAATGCCATTTTCAGCAAACAAGGAGCCGTCAAACCGCGTCGGGCCTCCATTAATTACTCTGTTCAGTACGGCAAAATTGCCATCTTTCAGGAAATTTAGAGTCTCATTATAAGAAGTATCCAGGGAATCCCAATTGATAACAGCCTGACTGGAGCCCATTTGCACATTGATAGTGTTGCCGCTTTGAACGACAGCGGCCGAGCCTGCTACAACTTCTGCTGCGGTTGGTGTGGCCTTTGTAACCGGAAGCAACATGTTGAGAAACACACAACATACCGTTATGAACGCCAAGCTTTGAATAAAATATCTCTTATAAAATCTTCCTAAGATTTTCATCAGCACATCTCCTGACTACATCAAACTTAATTTGACATATTTGTCCCCCCGAACAATAATATTTTTCATTCTGTCTGTCACTGCCAGACAGAATCACTACCATCGCAACATAAGATTTACACTCAGTCGGCCTTTCCCTTTTCTGGTGTTGTCTGTCACCTTAAGCGGGAAGCCGTAAAACACTCCTGCATTAAAATTATCACCAAACTCCAAAACCGTACCTATGCCTATCGAAAGGAGTGATTGGTGTTTCTTTTCACCAACGAGAGGGTCTTCTATGGTTGCCCGGCCATAGTCAATAAACACCAACGGCGCCAGCTTTTTGAGATATACATTCTTTGCTTTCACCTTATCCTGCCCGGATTCATCAATCTGCCAGGACTGGTTGTACTTCACCAGGTCAAATTCATATTGAGCGGAAGCAAGTATGCCGCCATCGGCAACGACCTCATATTCATCATAGCCCCTGACAGAATACATTCCTCCAAAAGTGGTCATTTTTGCAGGAACTAATCTTTCGTTGGGCTTTATATATCTGAAAGAACCCCTTAGCTGCTGAATTTTATTCTGATCAAGATACCGGCTGTGGTTGGCTGAGATGTTATAAATGCTGAAATCCGGGTCCGCAGCCGTTCGAGCTATCGCAAATTCATTACGGTCTGAACCGCCCATACTTTCAACCCTGTTCAAGGCAAAAGACGTATGTGAGAAATCATTCGAACGATGAAGGTTAAGCCCAATTCCCCATAAATCCATCTTGACATCACTGGCGAGAAACTCCGGGAATAATGAAGGCGTAATCTTGCTTCTTTCGTGGCTCAGCGAACCTGTAACATCAAAGAACCAACCATTCGTCTGAAAAACATTGTAACGCAATCTGCCGCCATAGAACGAACCCCTGCCGAGAAAATCAAATACCCCAGCCTCCGGAGCAATATCAAATTCACTGTATCCTCCATAAAGCTGAAGACGAAGACGTGGTCCCATTATGGGCAGGTCATAGCTTCCAAACAAAGAATAATTGTCGTCAATACTCGAATCCACAGGCGCCTGATAAACAGCGGTTAATCCATCGTCAAAACCCAGAAGATTTGTATTGATAAGACCGATTCTCGGTGACCACTGCCTGTCCTTTGTACCTGAATTATCCGCCTGGATAAAATAATGCCAGGGATCTGTTTCATAAACATTGTACCCCAGAGTAAGTGTGTTCGGCTCGGCACCTCTGGAGACAACGGCAGCTACATGTCTGTCTGGATTGAGATTGAGAAGATTAACAAAATCATCCAGTGCTTTGCGATCAGCCAGTTCACCCATTTTCACCGGTGACCATTTTTGGATTGTAGAACGGCGAAGATGACCTTTCTCGACCTCGTTCTGATCAGCATCGTAAAACTCTATTTTTGCTTCCGTAATCGGGGCTTCGAGAATTTTCACGAATAAAAGTCCATTTACAAGCTCAGAGCCATCTTTAATCGACGCCTGGGGCACATAAACATATATACCTGCATAATGATTGTCCTCGTAAACGGACAGTATGTATTGTGTTAAGCCCTGAATATTTTTTGAGGAAATCATACGAGGCAGACCCGGCATAGATATTATATCGTGGATAACTCTCAGGTCATAAAGATGCCGGCTTTCGGCCTTCATTAAAGGTTGGTCGGAAGCGTTATATACTAAAGGCATATTCTCCAGCAACATTTCAGTTGATATTCGTATGTTGCCGCTGATGAGCAGTTCCCTCGCCATCAAGCGAGGGCTCGTATCCTCGAGCAGAGTCAACTGCTCAATTTGCATTCGCTGCCTGGTCTTACGAGATGAAGGTTGTGAAGATTGTTGTGGGGTATCGGCAACACAAACAACTGACCCTATATATAATAATATAAGACACACCTTACTTATAGCGCAATTCATTATCGTTACTCCTTAAACTGAACCGGGATAATCTCTGTCTCCGTCTGAAAAAAGTCCCCGAATCAGCAACCTCCTGTGATGAATATTACACGTTCCGCGATGCTCTTAGTATAGCAGAAATCAACCTTAAAGGCAAGAAAATAATTCACTTCTTCATACCATTTCAGGCTGTTCATTACTTAAAAATTTCCCTAACAACTAATAGATGTTATAGCTATAATTTCACTTATTTTATCGGATGTTTTCACTACAAAGATACCCGATAATTTACAAATACCAACAGGGATTATTTCGCATTCTTTACAACGTTTTTGAGCCGGAATTTCATGAGCCACCCGGGGCCGGTAAACAAGTTTTGCCTTGTACCGACCTTAGGTTGTTTTAAGGTTAAATCCACAAGATGACAGCCATGGCAGTTGCTATTATCAAGGGGATTTGGTATCTTAGTATGATAAAAGATTTAGCAGTAAATTTAATTTTAGAATTAAAATACGACCGGTACCAGATGGTCCAAGAAGTGTTGATATTTTTTAGCTGTTTAAATGCGGCTCTAACTCAAAGACAATATTCGTTAATCATTCGAATCTCTGAAGTGGCAACGGAGAAAGGGGATAGATTGTGGTCGATATATTAAATATCCCTGATTCAGAATCGAGTTCCACCATGAGCCAAAGTAAAGTGCCGGAATTAGAAATAAAGGGACTCGTATTCGATGTCAAGAAGTACGCCATACATGACGGTCCTGGTATCCGCACGACAGTGTTCTTCAAAGGCTGTCCGTTGGAATGTCAATGGTGCCACAATCCGGAAAGCTGGAGGGCTTACGCCGAGCACGGCTTTCGCAAGAGTCGATGTGTCGGATGCCTTCAATGTGTCGAGGCCTGCCCCGAACAGGCAATTTCGATTATCGACAACAGGCCTGTAACAGAAATGAATAAATGCAAGCTCTGCGGCCGGTGCGCAGATACCTGTATGGCCTGTGCGAGGGAGATTATTGGGCGAGAAATGACGGTTGGCGAAATAATGGCTGAAATTGAGCAGGATGTCATTTTCTACGACCAATCAGGGGGCGGTGTAACAATCTCCGGGGGTGAACCACTAATGCAGCCGGAGTTCCTTCTTGCTGTACTAAACCAATGTCAGAGACAGCGGATACATACAGCGGTGGATACAAGCTGTTACGCAGAGTCAAAGATTGTAGAAATGGTTGGTGAAAGAGCCAACATGTTTCTTTGCGATATTAAACACATGGACAGTGAAATTCACGAGCGTTTTACCGGGGTGGGAAATAACCCGATATTGAATAATATCAGGCTTCTCTCAGAGGCAGGCAAAGAAATCATTATCAGGATACCTGTTATCCCGGGTTTTAACGATGAGAAGGCGAACATTGAAGCAACCGGCAAATTTACAGCGTCTCTGCCCGGTGTCATCAGAGTAGATATCCTGCCCTTCAATCGCGGGGGAAAAGAAAAATCGGCTCGACTTACGGCTCTGAGCAAACACCTGCAAGTCGAAACTCCCAATGAGGAGCAGATGAACTCGATTGCAAGGAGCCTCAGTAAATACGGATTCGAAGTTAAGATTGGTGGTTAGTAATATGAACGAACGAGTAGCACAATTACGGAAACAGAGTGTTGAGACCAGACCGTACATATCAACCGAACGAGCGGAACTATTGACCGAATTTTACAAGAGTGATATTCCCCAACGAGAATCTGTTCCAGTTGCCCGGGCCTTGTCTTTCAAACACCTTATGGAGAACAAGACGGTGTGTATTAATGATGGTGAGCTGATTGTTGGCGAACGTGGTCCGGCCCCCAGGGCAACTCCAACATATCCAGAGTTGTGCTGCCATACTCTGGAGGACCTGCGCATACTCAACAGCCGGGAAAGAACACCTTTTGTGGTTACTGAAGAGAACAGAAATATCTACAACGAGAGCATCATTCCTTTCTGGACAGGCAAAACCATGCGGGAAAAACTTTTCAGTGCAATGGACCAAAAATGGCACCAGGCATTCAAAGCAGGAGTGTTTACCGAATTTATGGAGCAGCGTGCTCCCGGCCATGCTATTCTTGACGACAAGATTTACCACAAGGGTATGGTGGACTTTAAGCGTGACATCGCAGAGAATCGCAAGAAGCTCGATTATTTCAATGATAGGCGCGCCTATGAAAAAGACCAGGAATATCAGGCCATGAGTATTTGCGCCGACGCTGTTATTATTTTCGCTCAGCGGTACGCCGCCAAGGCAAAGGAATTAGCACAAGAGGAAAGCGACCCTGTTCGCCGCAGTGAACTGGAAAAAATAGCCGAGGTCTGTACACACGTACCGGCCAACGCGCCGCGCAATTTCTTGGAAGCTTTGCAGGCTTACTGGTTTGTGCATTTGTCTGTTATTACGGAATTGAATACGTGGGACTCCTTTAATCCCGGCCGACTCGACCAGCACTTGTTACCGTTCTATAAACAGGGTCAAAAAGAAGGAAGCTTAACAGACGAACAGGCCAAAGAGCTGCTGCAATGTTTCTGGATAAAGTTCAACAATCAGCCCGCTCCGCCGAAAGTCGGAATTACCGAAGAGCAAAGCGGAACCTATACCGACTTTGCATTGATTAACATCGGCGGTATAAAGCCGGGCGATGGAAGTGACGCTGTAAATGATGTTTCATATATGATGCTTGATGTGGTCGATGAGATGCATCTGACCCAACCAAGCTCCTGCATCCAAATCAGCAAGAAGAATCCGGAGCGCTTCCTCAAACATACCTGTGAGGTTATTCGTACCGGGACCGGCCAGCCATCCGTCTTCAACACCGACGTCATCATCAAGGAAATGCTTCAGGACGGCAAGAATATGACAGACGCCCGAACCGGCGGCCCCAGCGGCTGTGTCACAGTAAGCTCGTTCGGCAAGGAAAGCTGCACCCTGACTGGCTATATAAACTGGCCCAAGATTTTTGAGCTGGCTTGTAACGACGGTGTTGATCCGAACTCAGGCGAGCAGGTCGGTCCTCAGACCGGTGATGTGCGCAAATTTACTTCTTTTCAGCAGCTTATGAATGCCTATACGGAACAACTCGGGTATTTCATTGACCTGAAAATCAAAGCTAACAATATCATCGAACGGCTATATGCCAATTATATGCCTGCTCCATTTATGTCAATCGTTATGGACGACTGCATCGCCCGCGGACTCGATTATCACAACGGCGGAGCAAGGTATAATCCGACCTATATCCAGGGAGTTGGTATTGGTACGGTGACCGATGCGCTGGCAGCGGTTAAATGTCACGTTTTCGACAAACAAGACATTGCAATGGACGAATTACTAACGGCGATGCGGGATGATTTTGAGGGGCATGAAAACATGCAGCAGAAGCTGCTATATCATACCCCCAAATACGGCAACGATGATGATTACGCGGACAGCATTGCCGAAGAGATATTTAACGCTTACTATGATTTACTCAACGGCCGCCCGAATACCAAAGGCGGCAAGTATCGTGTAAACCTGCTTCCTACAACGGTACATATCTATTTCGGCTCTGTCACAGGTGCGCTGCCTAACGGCAGAAAAGCCGGCGAGTCGGTCTCCGAGGGCATATCACCAACTCAGGGTTCCGATATTAAAGGTCCAACCGCTGTAATCAAGTCGGCAGCCAGAATCGACCACGTGCGTACCGGCGGAACTTTGTTAAATATGAAATTCAACCCGCACATGCTCGCCGGCAACGGTATTGATAAGCTCGGCCATCTAATCAGATCCTATTTCAAGCTCGACGGTCATCATATCCAGTTCAATGTTATCGATGCCGAAACTCTTCGAAAAGCCCAGCAAAACCCTGAAAAACATCGTGACCTGATTGTAAGGGTGGCCGGGTATAGTGATTATTTCGTAGATATAGGAAGGGATTTGCAAAACGAAATCATCGCCCGAACAGAACAGCAATCATTATAGAGTACTTCTCTTTAAATAATATTTTGTTTGAACGTCAGTTTATTTTGTTCAGGTATAAATGGAGATTTATAATGAAAATAAACTCTGTCATGGTGACATTATTTGTTCTGGCTCTTATTCTTTGTGGTTGCGGAAATATCGCAAAAGAACAACCGTTTGAACAGTTTATTGATATTCATGTTGCAAAGGTTGAACCTCTGTCAACACAGGCGAATCTTGCCTATTGGGATGCTTCGACAACTGGCAAGCCGGAAGATTATGAACGAGTTAACAAATTGCAACTGGAAAAACGCCAAATTTACAACAATCCCCGGGAATTCGCCTTTCTTAAAGATATAAAAGAGTCCGGCCAGGTCGGCAATGCCAAATTGGCCCGACAATTAGACAAACTATACTATGCTTATCTGCGGAACCAGATAGAGCCGGAGCTGTTGGAAAAGCTTGTTGATACCGACAATAGAACCCAAGAAAAGTACAATACTTTTCGCGGCACGATAGATGGTAAAAATGTTACTATGAGTGACATTTACACAATCTTAACAACGGAAACGGACAGCCGCAAAAGGGAACTGGCCTGGAGGGCAAGCAAACAGGTGGGTGATGCGATTTCCAATGACCTTATCGAACTGGTCAAGCTGCGCAATACGGCTGCCCGAAAGGTTGGTTTTGACAATTATCATACTCTTTCAATAGTGACAGGCGAGCAAAGTGTGGAAGAGCTTGACCGCATTTTCGAAGAGCTTTCCGAATTAACGAGCGAGCCCTTTGCCCGGTTGAAGAAAGAGCTGGACCGCATCCTGGCGGATGGTTACGGCATTGCTACCGAGGATTTGATGCCATGGCACTACCACGACCCGTTCTTTCAAAGAACGCCTTTAGTTTATGAACTGAATCTGGATATTTATTATAAAGACCGGGACGTGAAGGAATTGTCTCAAAGATATTACGCCGGAATTGGTTTGCCTGTAGACGATATTCTCGCAAGAAGCGATTTATATGACCGGGAAGGTAAATATCCACATGCTTTCAGTTTTGAGGCAGACCGCAACGGGGATGTTCGCATTTTGTGTAACCTTCAAAATACCGAACGCTGGATGGAGACTATATTGCACGAACTGGGCCATGCGGTTTACAGCAAATACCATGACAGGAAAGAGCCCTGGCTGCTCAGGGAACCGGCCCACAGTTTTACTACCGAAGCTATAGCGATGTTTTTCGGAAGATTGAGCCGGAATGCCGCCTGGATGCAGCAAATGCTGGGTCTTTCTGAATCACAAGTCGCGAAAATTGAAAGGGTCAGTGAAAAATACCTGCGTTTCCAGCAGGTGCTATTTGCCCGTTGGGCCATGGTTATGTACACTTTTGAAAAGCAGCTATACGCCGAACCCGACCAGGACCTTAATACACTCTGGTGGGATTTGGTTGAGAAATATCAGTTGATAAAGAGACCTGGCGGGCCTGTTGATGCGGGCTGGGCATCAAAGCTTCATTTCACCATTGCACCCTGTTATTATCACAACTATATGATGGGCGAGTTGTTGGCATCTCAACTGCATAACCATATTGTTCACAACGTTCTAATGCTTAAATCGGACGAAGACGTAAGTTATGTCGGCCATAAAGAGGTGGGAAATTTTATTCGCGAAAAGGTGTTGGGACCCGGGGCCGTTTATCACTGGAACGAGATGGTCAGACGGGCAACCGGAGAGCCATTGACACCAAAATATTTCGTCGAACAGTTTGTTAAATAACATATAGAATTCTACTATTATTCTAAGCAGTTTCAGATATAAGCTCTTGCTTACATTTCTTTTCTTTGTATATTATCGAGGGACAGATGACTTATTTAATTGCCATATTTGTCTATTTATTTGTCCTGACCGGTATCGGGATTTATACATCCCGGCAGGTCAAGACTCAGGCCGATTTCTCAGTGGCGGGCAGGACGCTCTCACCGTGGGTTCTGGTCTGTACGATGCTGGCCTGCTGGATCGGTACAGGTTCGATAGTGGGCAACGCCGGCAAAGCCTATGAAACCGGACTGGCCGCCGTCATCCTGCCTATAGGCAGTGTAATCGGAATGATTCTCCTGACCCAAATCGCCGGCAGAGCTCGCAACTACGAAGTCTATTCGGTTCCAGAAATCATTGGAAATCGCTACGGCCATGTCGCCCGTCTCCTGGCGGTGCTCGCCTTAGTTACCGCTTATATGGTTATCGTCAGCTATCAGTTCAACGCCGGAGGTATGGTTCTCGAAGTAATCCTGACCGACGAATCGGGCAATTCCCTTCTATCGGCCGGCACCGCCACAATCATCGCCGCGGTTTTTATAATCACTTACACCATACTGGCCGGTCTTATGAGCCTTGCTTATACGGACATAGTTACCGGTATTGTTCTTACAGTGACGCTTATTATCGCCCTTCCCGTTGTGCTGGTTAAGGCCGGGGGATGGAGTGGTATGGAAGCCGCTTTTACGGCTATGGGAAAGCCTGAGCATATGAAGTTATGGGGTGTTTACAGCAAAGTCGAGATAATCAATTTTTGCCTGCCTGTATTTCTTTTAATTATGGGTGACGCCAACCAGTATCAGCGTTTCTTTGCCAGTAAAGATGCCAAGAGTGCAAAAACCGCCGTAACTTTCATGATTTTCGCCGTGCTCGTTGTTGAAAGTCTTATCATCCTGGAGGCATGGATATGTTCCAGCATGATACCGGAGGCAGAACATGGAAAGTATGTGCTCATCTACGCAGCCAAGCAGTTTATGCCGAAGATTTTAGGCACTTTATTTATGATAACCGTCGTAGGCATAATTATCTCCACAGCCGACTCCTTTTTGCTCGTACCGTCAACTTGTTTTATTCGTGACATATATCTAAACTACATTAACCCTAAAGCCAGTGAAAAAAGAATTCTTTTCCTAAGCAGAATCCTCGTATTGACCTTCGGTGTAATCGCCTGGCTGGTATCGCTGATATTTACTGAAAGTACGACTGTTTTTGAAAAAGCGCTTTATGCTTTTACGATTTACGGATCAGCAATTACTCCTTGCCTGGTTGCTGCACTGTTCTGGAAAAGGGCCACAACCGCCGGCGCAGTTTCTTCGATCCTGGCCGGTACGGTGACAACGCTCTTGTGGGAAGAAATAATAAAGGTACATTTACCGAGCGAACTGGCAAAGGTCGATGCAGTGCTGCCCGCGATAACTCTGTCGGTGATTAGCCTGGTAGTTGTCAGCTTGTTGACTCAAAAGAAACAATCTTCGGGAGGTGATTAACAAGATGTTTGCCGCCGATGTCTATAATGAAAGAAGACGCCGCTTAAAAGAGCAGGTTCAATCAGGATTGATTCTTTTTTTAGGCAATGAAGAAAGCCCGATGAATTATCCGGACAATCAGTACCCTTTCAGGCAGGACAGTTCATTTCTCTACTTTTTCGGGATTGATTGTCCATCTTTAGCCGCGATTATCGATGTGGACCGGGACAAAAAAGTCATCTTCGGCGACGATTTGACGGTTGACGATATTATCTGGACAGGGCCGCAACCGGTTTTGAGTGAGCGATGTCAGGAAGTAGGTGTTCGCGAAACCGCCGGGCTTGATAAATTACAGTCCGCATTAGAGCAAGCTGTCCAGCAAGGCAGAGACATTCATTTTCTTCCCCAGTACAGGGCCAGAAACACATTGAAGATTGCCGAATTGCTGGATATTTCGCCGCTTAGGGTACAGGAGCATGTCTCAGAAACACTCATCAGAGCGGTAGTCGCCCAAAGGTCTATAAAGAGCGAACAGGAAATCAGCGAAATTGAAATCGCTCTCGACATCTCGTACGAAATGCAGACAGCAGTGATGAAAATGTCGAAAGCCGGTCTCTATGAGCGTCAAATAGCCGGCGCGATGGAAGGCATCGTCCTGTCACTCGGCGGGCGATTGTCTTTTCCGACCATATTCTCAATCCATGGAGAAACGCTCCATAACCACAGCCACGACAATTTAATGAAGGCGGGTGACATAGCCGTAAACGACTCCGGCGTCGAAACCAGCCTTGGCTACGCCAGCGATATCACACGAACTGTCCCGGTAAGCGGCAAATTTACGCAGCGGCAAAAAGATATTTATACCATCGTCCTCGATGCGCAGGAGCAGGCTATAGGGGCCGTTAAGCCGGGTATCGAATTCAGAAATGTCCATCGCCTGGCCTGCACGGTTCTTGCCTCGGGCCTGAAAGACCTGGGATTGATGAAAGGAGATATCGATGAAGCTGTTAACGCCGGGGCTCATACATTGTTCTTCCAATGCGGATTGGGACATATGATGGGACTGGACGTGCATGATATGGAAGGTCTCGGTGAAGACTACGTCGGCTATAGCGATACGATTCGACGGAATCCCGGGTTTGGCTGGAGGTCTTTGAGGCTTGGCAGGGAGCTTGAGGCGGGTTTTGTAATAACAGTGGAGCCGGGAATTTATTTCATCCCCGAATTGATAAAACGATGGAAAGCTGAGAATAAAAACTCACAATATATAAACTACGATATGGTGAAGAAATACGAGGATTTCGGTGGTGTTCGAATAGAAGACGATATTTTAGTGACAGAGAATGGCTATCGTATACTGGGTAAGAAAATACCGAAAACTATTGCTGAAGTCGAAGAAATGTCATCTGGTTAGCAATCTAAATATCTAAAGGAGGTTTCAAGATGAACAAGAATATTAAATTAATTATTATTTCTGCTTTTCTTCTTTTATTCGTATCAAATTCATTTGGTCAGGGTAGAGGGGCCCAGCCTGTTCAATTCAAGAAAATATCCGACAGGCTCTTTGAAATTGCAGGTGGACGAGGTGCAAACGGAGGGGCATATATCGGTGATAACGGAGTTCTTATAATCGATGCAAAAATGGATAAGCAATCCGTGGACCAGGTAATCAAAGGAGTCAGACAGATTACCGACAAACCGATAAAGTATCTTGTAAGCACCCACAGTGATGGTGACCACATATCGGGAAATCGATATTTCCCCGCAACGGTGACTTTTGTCGCACATGAGAATTGTCGAAAAGAGTATTTTCATCCAAGGCGGGATGGAACTCCATCGGAATGGGACAGACCAGAATTAGCGTCTTTCGTTCCTTCAATAACTTTTAGCGATAAGATGGATATTTATCTCGGTTCAAAGAAAGTAGAGTTACGGTATTTCGGCGTCGGACATACTACCGGAGATATTGTCGTATATTTTCCGGAGGAAAAAACGGCTTTTATCGGAGACCAGATATTTTTAACACGATCCCAACTTATCCATTCCTATAAAGGTGGTAATTCCTTCGAGCATGTTAAGACACTTACAAAAATGCTCCATACAATAGATGCAGAGAACTTCTGCAGCGGCCATAGCGAAACAGCAGACAGGCAGGGAATAAGGAAACATATCGACCAGATGAAAAAACGACAGGAAAAGGTTAAAACCTTAATCGAAGAAAGAAAAAGTTTAGAAGAAATAAAAAGTGAATTTAAGGAAAATGAGGCCAGATTAATCGAGGCCATATATAACGATATAAGAAGGTAGTCTCGGCAGTAAAAACCGTAAGTCGAAACAACAACAAATCAAACTGGATTAAGGCAGTAATTGATTTTTAGTAAGTACACCGCCTTTAGCGGAATCGACTGTTATGGTGAAGCTGCCTTTTCCTTTAACGACAAATTGTACGATAGCAGAATCCATACCACCGATTGCGCTCAGCTCAACTCGTTCAGGCCGACGTTTAACCGGTTGGACACGCTTAAAGAATTTATCAGTGACTCGCCCGGCGGATAAGACCTTAATGTCACCGCCTTTAATGGAAACAATATCTGGCGGGCTGATATGGTGGGTAATATCCTGGTCAGTACGGGTTGGGATAAGACGCTCGTTTTCCACCGTTACCCAGATTTTAAACAAGTTTTCTTTAAGCTTCTCTACAGCTATTTCATGAATCTTCAGCAGCGGCATCATATCAGCATGATATAGCGTGAAAGCCATGTTGCGATGGCATTCTTCTTCAAGCAAAAAAGAAGGCGGTAAACGTCCCCATTCTTTCCTTCGTCCTCCGATTTCAATTTTCCCATAGGTGGGATGGTCATATTCCCGCCAGGGAATAAGGCCGTCACCCATCAGCACATACTCAACAAATTCAGCTTGTTGTTCATCCGAAGGCGCATCCGATGTTTTGTACAAGTTTTTGGGTGTCCATAATTCGTTTGAAAACGTCAGAATGCCCCGCCCCCCATAAAACCAATCAAGCTCACCACCCCAGACAGTGTAGAGGTCATCCCAAATAACAATTGAGCGATAATAGGGGAGGAATTTTTCGCCCCGCTCGCCGATGAGTCTTAATACTCTCTCGTCCCGGCTGCTTATCTCGCCACCTTCCCGGCCCGGACCTCTCAGAATTAAGCCACCTGAGTTATGATACGAATGCGCGGCGGCAATATTTGAACGGGAAAGAACAAACTGGGCTACTGCCCGTGTTTCCGGCTGCGAGAACGGATATTCCTTTGCACCATACTGAACATAATTCGGCTGCCAATCGAATGCCCAGTTACGATTCATGTCATAGCCACCCCGCCGATCTTCGTTTATGCGGCCATCACCATCATTGTCAATACCTTCACCTCCAAGCAGGCTATACTGGCCCCGCTCATCC
This sequence comes from Planctomycetota bacterium, assembly GCA_019456195.1. Taxonomy (GTDB): domain Bacteria; phylum Planctomycetota; class Phycisphaerae; order Sedimentisphaerales; family Anaerobacaceae; genus NIOZ-UU13. The sequence goes on from VRUK01000016.1 coordinate 46,019, forward strand.
GGCTCAACTCTTACCATAAGGTAGTCGGCGTAATCCGGGTGTGGTTTATACCGACCGAATGGGTCCTTGATACGCATCTGAGTAATAACGCCGTCACCATCAAGGTCGTTATAGTCATCTTCATCCATAAGGCCGTCCCGGTCATCGTCCGTAGGCTCAAGGCCTGTACGAGATGAGCGTGAAGAATACGCGGCGTGAAACCAGAAATCGCGTGCATCGGGATTGATCGTCGGAACAAGATAAAAAACACAGCGATCAAGCAAGGCTGTTACTTTCTCAAGCCGTTCGTACTGATGGCAAAGATACCAAGCTGTATAAGCTACTACTTCACCGCCCTGGACTTCATTACCATGAATATTTCCGTCAATATACATTCCCGGCTTACGGTCTGGGTCGCCTACATTGCGAGACGTAACTTCTAAGCACCAGATATCTCGGTCCTGAACCGATTTTCCAATAGAATACAGCCGAGTGAAGTCGGGAAAGGCTTTGTGCAGCCGCGCGAGAATGCCTCCCATACCAGCATGGTCATAGAATCGGTTCCATGCCACTTCCACTTTCCGTTCATCTGTCGCACCCAATGCCGGAAATGAATGACCGGAGCGGCCGGGTCGCTTGCCTTCGGTTTGCGGCTCAATTTTTTCGCATCGGTTTTTACAGTCAGCGTTAAAACGAGATACAAAGAAACAAAAAAACTATATAAGTTCTAATCTTCGATCTATGCTTCATAATAAAGACCTTCCACATTATGAAAGTCATCCATTGTTATTCTATCTGCTTTTTTCCAGATTAATAGTTCCCTCAACTTGCCCGGCCAGCATCGAAATAATTTCAAAACCGATTTTTTTACGGTCGGGAGCATAGATTATATAGCGTGCCTCGACCATACCACCACTTCCCGGGATTACAGGCAGACTGGTTATCCGAGTTCCAGAAAGGAAATGCTCATCGTCCAGCTCAATGACCAGCCGTGTCGGATAAACTTCTCGTGTTGTTTGACCCTGTGCAAGTGAAGTAGGTAAAAAACCGGTGTTTTCCACCTGTATCTCGATGTCATATGTCCCCTGACCCAGGTGTTTAGTTTCGATTCTTCGAATGCCGATACGCGGCAGACGCTGTATAACCGTCGTCAGAAAATCAGTGTGCCTGCCGACAATTTCTTCGACCATATTTGCGGGTGGATTAGTGAGCGAGAAAGGAGCATATCCACCGACCTCGACTTTTCGACCCGGAAAATCAGGATGCTCTATCGACTGCCATTTGATAAATGCCCCGGGCGCATGTTCATCAAACCATTTCAACTCGCTACGTTCGGTTTCATTGCGACCATCTTTATCTTTTTTAGAATCTGCACTTTTTTTCTTTTCTTCGTTGTCTTTTGCTTCTTCCTCTTCTTCGGCATATTCTGAACGCTCCACGGCTACAGCCGGACTCCATGGCCGGGATGCAAGTGATAATCGACCCCACTGGAAATACATCCAGTCGCTAAACGTGCCGGGGCAAGAGGCAGCCTCAAGCTCTTTGTTCAACCCAATCGCTTCTCGATATATCTCACCCATTACTTTGTAATAGCCCAGGTCTTTCTCATCAATCGCTGTCATTGGTTTTCGGCGACCGGGGGCAGGTGCGCCCTCAGGTGTTTTGAGAAGATTATCAGCAGCGCCATAGGTAATAATAATACCGATATTGGGATGCTCGATAACAAATTCAGCGAGCGCACGTGTTTGAGCTTCACTGACCTGGTGTACGCCTGCATCAGAGGCAAAGAATTTGTAGTTATACGGAAAGTTGCGATTGAAGTTAACGCCCCCAGGCCCATCTTCATTCCATGCCTCATCGTGGTCATTATCGATACCCTCACTCAGGTAACGCCATGCGCCAACCTCACCTTTTAAACGGTCGGCTTCCATGAGCAGCCTTTTGTCCGCCGGATCGAGAATATAGTCGCCTTCCTAGTCCTCGACACGCATCCAGGTGATAAGGCCATCTTCGTTAAGGTCTTCAGGAGCATCTTCATCCACAAATCCATCATGGTCGTCATCGACAGGTTTATTGTTTGCACTGGTTTCGAGTTTCGGCTCGATGAAGAAATGTTCGGCCGCATCCGGATTAAGTCGCGGGATAATATAAATTGTTGTTGTTTCCAGAAGTTCGGCGATTTTGGTATCCGTTCTGTATTGCTTTGCCAACTGTTCGAGCCATGATACTGCTATTGAAGAACCTGTCAGGTCGTTACCTTCTATACCTGCCACGACCAAAATGGCGGGACGTTTTTTTCGGTTGTCTTCGGCACCCTTACCAACCTCTGCAATCCAGATCTTTCGCTTTTCTATTGACTGAGCTATGCTGTCAACTCGCACGAGATTAGGGTCTTGTTTGGCGAGGGATACCAGATGTTTCCTCAGAGATTTGTAATCGTAGTACGTCGCTGGCCGGGCAGTTCCTGTCTGTATTGTCAACAGACTTATTATCACTAACAAAAACCAATACGGCTTCATTTTTAGTTGAAAAATCATTAAGGACATATCACCTTCCTTTATGAAGCTTTGTTCAATTCCTCCAAAGCAAATATGAGAAACTCGTCTGCTTTTTGTCTAAAATGCGTCATTGGACAGTTTCTATCATATCAGATAATTATATACCATATCGCCTCATTAGTCAAGCTTATGGTCTGAATTGCATAGAATAAAGATTCGCATCCTTCATAACAAGATGAAGTCGAATTGCCCGGGTTGAGAGCTGACCCACGTCAGTTCCTGAACGCCAGGAGGCGGGATGCTCGATATAATTTCCAATCAGTTCTTCCGCGTCAGAAAGTGAATAGCCGGGAATAGGTTTGCCCTTAGAATCCTGGATTTCAACCTTTATATATCCCGGAGCTGAGGTAGCAAAGTTGAGCAGTAGCTTACTGCCTTTGAAGATAAATGGTTTCGTGGTCATGCTGCCGCTCTTATAAGGAGCATATATTGAAGTAAAACCATCAAGCCGCAGCGAATAACGGCGAAGATGTGCCGTTGGCTGCGCGTAGTCGTGCTGGACGTAAATTGACATTTCGTCAGTTCCGGTTTGAACGACATTCAGAGCGGGATAGTTTGAGCGGGAGCCCCAGTTTTGCAGGCCAACGCCCGGTCGTATAAACGCCTCCATAAAGGTCCTGTTATAAACATTACCACCTCGAGAGGTCATTAAAACAGCATCGGAGCAGTCTTTGAAATAATTGGGATTCACTTGTAACTTCGCAGCCTGTTTTTCATTGAGAACCTGACGTCCGGGAAGAAAACGGGCGGCGATAGCTACATAGATATGTGACGCGCGAAAGTAAGGATGCGTCTGGTTAGTATATAAGTGCTCAAGAATTGTGTCACCAAATGTCATTTTGGTCGGGTCACTCCAATTCAAAAAATCCTTTGACGTAGTTCGGCTGATAGTGCGGAAGCCGCCATAGCCCGTTTCCGTCCAGGTGCGAAAATAACAAAGATAGCATTGCTCGCTGTCGGACCAAAAAGCCACGTTCTGGGAATCGAATATACCTCTGGTAAAAACGGCTTTTTCCCGGAGCTTTTTCCAGTGAACACCGTCATGGGAGACATAGGCGATAAGACCGCTCTTTCTTGTGCCACCCAGAGCTTTGAAACGTTCGCTTTGCGGCGCACCAGGTCTGGTATCGAGAAAGGGACTGAAATTATGATTGACCGGTGCGGCATCAGCCAGAATAACGTTGTTTGACTTTGAGCCATTGGCAGTAAACAGATTGAGTTTTGGCTTTGTGATATGGATACCATCCTGTGATTCGGCATAGCAAGTGACTTCCCGGCTGCTGCCGTCTCTGCCAGCCTGTGGCAGTCCTCTATAGTAGAAACGGTACTTGTCCCGGTCCTTTATCACAGTGCAGTATCCGCAGAAAGCTCCTTCCCAAGGTTGGTCAAACGCGAGTACCGGTCCTTCATCGTGAGGATGATGCAATATCAGATGTGCCCCGTCAAGACGCTCGATAAGATAATAGTCAACAAACAACTCACGTTTCGAACCTATGTCTATATAACCTGACTCTTTTGCAAAAGATGGTACCTCCGATAAGAAGGAACCTATAACCAATTGAAATATAATTATCAATAACAAGTGTTTATTTCTAATCATTTCAGACTCTCCATGAATATGATAAAAAAATCATTTCTGAACTTTTACAGCCCGGATTAAAGAATTCATAAACTCATCCTGATGTACCAACTTCACCTGACCAAATCCCGACTCACTAAGGTCATGGCTGTATTCATCGAAAGTATAAGTGCTGCCCTCTTGGGTATTGACAAGCATATTGACAGCGAACAACGCCCCGCCTTTGGGGCTGGTGTGGGATGGGTCCATAACAACATCACGTATTACCACAACACCGTCGTCATTCAGAGCCTTGTGGATTTTTGTAAAGAGCGCTCGGTTTTGCTCTCTGGAATTCTGATGGCAAATCGCCCCGAGCCAGGCCAGGTCTGCTCCAACAGGTAAATTATCGGCATAAAAATCGCCCGGTACAAGGCTCACTCTGTCACTCAGTCCGGCCTCAGCGATACGCTTCTCGGCCATCAATATAACCGGCGGAAGGTCGAACAGTGTTGCCTTTGCCTTTGGGACAGCACTAAGAAACGCTATTGTCCATGTACCTGAGGCACCGCCGATATCAAGCAAATGGTTGAATTGCAACGGCTGTAGTTTATCAACAACCTCGACGGCTATTGGCCCGGAGAAATTATGCATAGCGCCGATAAAGTCGGCCTGGTCCGCCGCCTGGCCACGAGTGCTCGGAGTACGCTCGGCAGGCTTGCCGGTTTGTGTCACATCGGCGAGCGCGGCCCAGCGACGAAGACAATTAGCCAGATGGCGAACCATAGGCAGGACGCTGTTAGCTGATTTCTCAGTCAATAATTTGGCCACGTCCTCAGGAACACTATAATCATTGCCCTGTTTGGTCAGAAACTCCATCGCTACAAGCGCATCAAATAGAATAGTCGTTGCCCGCAAATCGGCGCCCAACTCGGAAGCCAGAGCCTGAGCAGTCATCGGCTTTTTGTGGAGAGGACTAAACACATCCAAATCCGCCGCCGCTGCCAGCACGCAGGCTGGCTGAAATAAACGGGCCATATCCAAAACTTCTTCTGCTGTCCATTTTTTTGCCATCAACATATCCCCTTTAGCTTAGATTTCATGTTCAGAGTGCTAAACCACGCTATTAAACATCTCTTTTATTAAGATATCAACTCTGTTTTATAAATACAATTTCTTCTCTCCACTATCGCTCCAATATCGAATAATCCTTGTCAATTGTAAATGATTCTTAAAAACAGGAGTCTAAAATGTTATAATTCTATCGAGTATTCTAAATTTAAGAATATTCAGAATATCCGACAATAAAGCCAAACACTGTAATCGATGAAAGGGGCGTAATATGAATGAGGAAGAAAATAAGAATATGACTCGCCGAAGTTTTATGTCGGGTGTTGGGGCGGCCGCTATTTCTTTTACGATTGTCAAACCCAGCAGTGTAAGCGGTACCGGAGCCAACTCTCGTATTGAGGCCGGCTGTATCGGCCTGGGCAGTCGCGGCAGGATGATTGCCGGAATGCTTGAAAGGCATGGGGGGTATCAAATTACCGCTGTGGCGGATTATTTTGCCAACGTTGCCGAGGCGGCAGGGAAACAATTCAAAGTTCACAAAGCACGCCGGTTTTCAGGACTATCCGGTTATCAAAAACTTATCGACAGTAAGGTGGATGCAGTATTTCTGGAAACGCCGCCTTATTGCTTTCCTGAGCATGTGGAAGCGGCAGTGAAAGCCGGCTGCCATGTATATATCGCCAAGCCGCTGGCATGTGACGTGCCCGGATGTCTAAAGATAGCCAGGATGGCTCAAAAGGCCAAAGCAAACAAAAAGGCCTTTCTGGTGGATTTTCAAACCCGCACGGACTCATTTTATATTGAGGGCATCAAACGAGTGCAAGATGGCGTGATTGGCAAAGTAGGAATGTTAAGCTCAGAGTATAATGATGAGAGTTTCAGCGACCCTCCAAAGACCTCTAACATCAAAAGTCGGCTTCAGCATCTGACTTGGGTCAATGACAATGAACTGGGCGGCAGTTATCTTGTGAATGCCGGTATCCATGCGATTGATGTTGCCTTGTGGATTGCCGGCCAAAAACCCATCAACGCCATGGGCAGTTCCCGTATTGTGCGACGACAACCACACGGGGACTCTCATGATGTCTATTCGGTTACTTATGAGTTTGCAGACGGACTTATCCTGAACCACCGTGGAGAGCATCTGAAGAACCGCTTTGAGTTTCGCTGTGATTGTTTTGCTCAGGGGCGGGACGGCTATCTCGAAACCGGCTATACGGGGCGTGTGCGAATACTGGGAAATCGAGGCGGATACCGCGGAGGTGAAGTAGTAAACCTCTACCCCAGCGGTGCCGAGCGAAATATTGACACCTTCTACAAATGCGTCTCGAACGGCATATATGAGAATCCAACGGTCGAACCAAGTGTAAACTCCACTCTATCAGCCATTCTGGGACGGGAAGCCACAGAAAGAAACACCAAACTCACATGGGACGAGTTAATCCGTGAGAATAAAAAACTCGAAGTGGACTTTACCGGTTTAAAAGTCTGAGTGAAAACAGGCAAGCTATAAAGCTATTTACCTTACTGCCTTTAACGAGCGGCTCTTTCGACCTCCGACCATACGCGTAAAAAGTTGTCGGAACATATCTTCTTTATATCCGCTTCAGTGTAACCCTTCTTCAAAAGCTCATAGATAAGGTTCGGATAGCACGATACATCTTTCAAGCCGACAGGGAGCTGACCTCCAACACCATCGAAATCAGACCCCAAACCGACGTGCTCAATTCCAACCAGCTTCACAACGTGATCTATATTTGCAACAACATCTGAAATATCAGCATCGCCAAGAGGATTTTCCTTCGCATATTTGTTGTAGTACTCATCTCTTGCTTCGCCTTGAAGATTATTAGCTTCAATATATTCTAATATGTTTTTTTTACGGTTCACATATTTACTGTTGATTTGCTCACTCACAAACATAGAACCAAAATTGATTTGAATTACCCCTCCTTTTTCAGCCAACAGCTTTATCATTTCATCGTCCATATTACGTTCCCAGCCCGGTGTAAAATAACGACAGGACGAATGTGTAGCTACTACAGGTGCTTTTGAAAGCTCCATTATCTGGTAGAATGTTTTATCTGAAACATGTGAGATATCTACGAGCATCCCCAAACGATTCATTTCAGACACAACTTTCTTGCCGAAAGGACTTAATCCATTCCATTTCCGCTGCTCATCATACGATGAATCGCAAATATGATTACACTTTGAATGCGCCAAGGTGATATAACGGATGCCTCGATTATAAAAGTATTTTAAGTTGTTAAGATTGCCTTCAATCGGCGAGCCGTTTTCCATTCCCATAACAATGGATATCTTACTAACACCAAACTGCTCTTTCACATCTGCAACAGATCCGGCCATAATAAACTTATCAGGCCAGCTTTGAGTCAGGCCTTGGGTTGTTTTAATTATCATGTTGGCAAAATCCATAGCTCCGCCTTTGTCTTCGTATTCAGGGGGGACATAAACAGCCATAAAGACCACATCGAGACCGCCCTGCCTTGCTCTTGGGTAATCAAAATCCCCTTTTTCGGTTCTCTGTGAAATATCCTCCATCTTTTTGATAAGACGATAGGGTACATCCTGGTGAGTATCAACAATCATATATTTCTGAGCTATCTCGTTAGCCTTTATCTTCAACTCAGCATCCGTCAAAGTTATAGCTTGTTGTTGACAACTGATAATTAAAGCCGCCGTTACAATAATTATAATCCAGGAAATTATCTTTATGCTCTTGTTCATAATTTATCCGCCATATAAATAACTATCTTTTGCAATATTGTCTTTGATACTAACGTTACTTATTTAATCACTACATTACTTTTCCGATAATACTTTATGCATTACCTCTATAGAGGACAGGTAAATTCCGTTGGAATAGTTGGTCAAAATTTGCTTAGCTGCAGTTTTATCTCTTGCATATAGCCGGCGAGCGGCCTCTTCGATGGATTTTTGCAGGGTAAAAGCATCACTCTCGATTTCCACTGCGAGAGCTTTGACCTCGCCGATTGTATCAGCAGAAACACCGGAAAGCTTGTTGCGAAAGTTGGAGAACATCCAAAATGCCTTAAGCGGGTCAGTTTGAAAAGGACAATTGAGCTTTTCATCAAAGAAAGCCTTCGATGGTCTTTGTGATTCCAGGGAGAAGCCTGCGGGAAATTCAGAAATGCCAAAATGATAAGGAATATAAAACGAAGTCCGAGGCGAAGAAAGGCACATCCAGTAAACCAAACCGATATCCAAAGGCTTATCCTTTCGCAACTGAGCAACGAAACTGGTTTGAGTGCCATCGCTGCAAATGGGGGTGCCGCTTTCCTGCGGACTTCTATGCGGTGATGAAGCTTCAATTATTGTTCCCTTATAATCGTGGCGTAGAATCTCCATAATATCAGCGATGCTTACCTTGCGTTTTGGCACTACTGAAAAAGGCAGCTTTGGGCCGATCTTGATGGCTTTGGCAGCAACATATTTGAAGCCGCTCCACTGCCTGCCAAAGTTGGAATAATTCGAAGCGGAATTAGGGTTCGAATAAACGGCAGCGAAATCAAAGGGGCCATCGTCCTTAGGATTATACCAATCCCTCGAAACAGCATATTTAACGATATCTTTCGATGCCAGGAAGCTGTTCTTATCAGAAAGGTCAACCCGGTGTATAGTATAAGTGTTGGCTACGATAGCAATCTCATCATCATTAACGCACTTAGCCATCCAGTGCTTGCCGTTGACGACACAGAAAAGCCATCCTTCATCCGGATCACAGATAATATATGTCCGGCCGGAATCAATGTAGCCGAATTGCTCTACAAGTTTCCCGGCTAATAGTACACCTTCACGTGCTGTTTTGGCTCGCTCGGCAACCAATCGCCGCAGCATATAGCCGATTCCGCCATCAGTAATTTGAGGCTTATCTTCTCGTGAAGGACAGTTGTCCGATGTGATACTGACACCCCATTCATTAAGATAGCTGTCGGAGAAAAGCATGCCCGGCATTTCCGACCAGATATAAGCCCAGGTTTGCCTGGCCTGAGCTAATTGGCCGCCGTTGAGCAGCTTCACTGTTTCTCCGGATGGGTGTTTTTTGCGTGGGATTTTGTGATGATTTACAATTTGAGGAAGCCCATCGTCTTCGTTGTGAGCCATAATCACACATCCATCGACCGAAGCCTTTTTACCAACCACTATGGAATAGCATCCCTCACATCTTGCTGCGAATATTGTCAAACAGAATACAAACCCAGCAACAACTGAAAACAACCTGACAAATGTTTTCTTTACAAACATATTTATTTCCCTGTCAAAATAGTTAACTACTTTATTTATTTTCGCTTGAAGCCACTACCACAGCGCACGATGCATCACCTGTAACGTTTACCACACTGCGGCACATATCCAATATACGCTCCACACCCATGATGAGTGCTATGCCTTCCAACGGAACACCGATACTTTTGAGTACTATTGCCAAAGTAATTACTCCCGCCGCGGGTGTTCCGGCAGTACCAATAGAAGCCAGCACAGCAGTAAGAACTATCGTCAATTGCTGCATCGGATTGAGGCTCAAACCATATACCTGGGCAATAAACACTGTGGAAACTCCCTGATAAAGAGCGGTACCATCCATATTTATGGTAGCTCCCAACGGCAGCGCAAAGCTGGCAATATGCCCGGGGACACCTAATTTTTTTTCAGTACATTCCATGGTTACAGGTAAAGTGGCCGAACTCGACGCAGAGCTAAAGGCAATCAACTGGGCCGGGCGAATACTTCTGAAAAATGTTCTTACTTTTTGTTTACTGAATATCTTTATAGCTAAAGAGTAAACAATCGCAACATGAAGAACAAGCCCTATTACAACTACCAGGGAATACTTCATAAGAACAAAAAGAACATCCAGTCCAAAATCCGCAACAACCGCCGATATAAGGGCAAATACTCCGTAAGGAGCAAGCTTCATAATAATATGCACCATTTTTATTACTACGTCATTAACGCCCTCGAAAAAAATTATTACAGGGCGACTTCGTTCGGATGGAATTAAACCAAGGCAAATCCCGGTTATCAAAGCAAAGAAAATAATCTGAAGCATTCTGCCTTCAACAAACGCCCTGATCGGATTTGTTGGTATAATATTCAAAACAATGTCGGTGATTGTTGGTTTTTTAAGGGTCGTATCTATAGGCGTAACTGATTCTGTTCCACTGCTTTGAATCAGCTTAGTCCGCATTTGTTCTGAAAGACCCGCCCCGGGTCTTAACGTATTCGCCAGGAGTAAACCTATACAAATAGCAATGACTGTCGTACACAGATAGTAAGCCATGGTCTTGGCGCCAATACGGCCTAACTTCCTGATGTCGTTAAGGCTGGACGTACCCACTAATAGAGAAGCAAAAACCAGCGGTATGACAACCATACTAATCAATTTAATAAATGCCGAGCCGATTGGTTTTATATAGCTGAAGACAAAATCAGAAAATCCCCATTGGTTGGCGAGTATGCCCAAAAGCACCCCTGCCAGTAATCCTATCAAAACCTTAGTGTATAATTGGAGTTTGAGTAATTTCATTGGTAATATCTGTCATACAGATTTCAAATTTAAGAAGATAATAATAAATAAGAAACCACAAGTCAAAGGAGAACACTCTTAATTAGAGGTTCTGTTTGTTAGATAAACGCCAGATATTACCAATGCCGTCCCGACTACAAGTGAGATAGTGATTGGCTCCCGCAGGATAATAAAAGCGCAAAGAATAGCAAAGACAGGGACGAAATTTATAAACAAACCAGTTTTCGTCGGTCCGAGGCGCTGCACGCCCTGATAATACCATACAAATCCGATGACAGTTGCAAAAATACTCAGATAACAAATACATGACCAGTCAAGCATTGATTGATTCCTGATATTTTGAAATAATCCTTCAAAGCAGGCTGGAACAGACAAAGCTACAGCCCCGACTATGGCCGAGTATGACACCGAAGCAAGTGGAGAAAGGTTTCTCATAACGGCCTTGCCTATAAGGGAATAAGCGACCCAGCTCAGGACGCAGCAAAAAAAGTAAAGTTCCCCCAAGCCCAGACCTGTCTCGAATATCCGGTTTATATTTCCTTTTGAGATTACTACTATTGCTCCGCATATGGAAATGATAATTCCAAGGCTCTTGATAAGATTGATTTTCTCTTTTAAGAAAATAGCAGAGAAGATTGTTATGAATACCGGGCACGTTGCAATTATAAGTGAAGCCCGGGACGCCTCAATTATTTTGAGTCCTTTGAAGAACAGAACGTTATAGGTGAATATGCCCGTCATCCCTAACAGAATAACAGGGATGATTTGAAATTTCTTCAGCGCTGGCAGCTTACCTTCAATTTTCCAGGTCAAGAATATGAGCAATACCGAGGCAATTGCAAATCTTTGGAATGCTATTGAGAAAGGCCCCACGTTTTGGGAAACAACCTTACCCGCAACAAAAGCGCCTCCCCAGAACAGTGTCGTAAACAATAGCTTTATATAAATCTTCATAGGAAGAATTTCATTTTCGGCTGCTGTTCATTTACGGTGCTTTTGCCATAGTAAACCGGTGAGGAATACAAAAAATAACAAAGGCGATTTCGAGCAAATCCGTCACTTTAAGCAAGTTATATCAGCTTCTCCACGGACGAGTTCTCTTGATATTGGCCATTACCGTTTTCGCAATACCCGCATCTTCGGCTATCTCAAAATCGAACATTCCCGCAAGAACATGGTCGGCGCCGTTATTAAAGGCATATTGGAAAGCATTTTTGGGTGGTATGGCACCGGCAGCCATGACCTTGAAAGCTATCCATGGTTTCTCTACGGTCTTCATAAAATCAGCCACCTTCTGAGGATTGTTGCACCAGTAACCCGGCACTTCAGCAATTACTTTCGTCAGTTCATTCGGCTTCGGTGCAGTGGGATAGTTATGATGGTGGAACGTCTTGATATAAAAATCCGCGTCGATTTGATGCTTCTCGCACTCCATTATTACCCTCAGATCGTGCGCCCCAACACCCGAAGGCACTCCCTGATCTTTGGCTATTTCCACAGCCTTTGCAACCATATCAATTTTGCCCTGAGCGACAAGGCTGTCCGCTCGGACACCCCAGAGATAGATTGCGTCAGTTCCTTCATCGGCAAGCATGCGAACCTGTTCGCCATAGGCTTCCAATTGCCCCTCGATGGGAGCCGTAGGGCATATAATCCATTTTATCTTCCCGCCCTGCTGATTGCGATATTTCTTCAGCGTGCTCATAATTCCGGGCGCTGTATGTATGACGAGCGTATCGATACCGTTGGCTTCGGCGACCGCCATAGTTTCATGTATTTTCTCCTCTGTATTATAATGCGCCGTCAAATTATAGACGTATTTCAAATCGCGGCTGTGGGTAAAGTGCGTAAGCAGATTGCCGCCTAATAAGAGACGGCTTACACTAAGCTCGCCGATTCTTCCCTTTGCTAAACCGGCGGTGGGTGCAGGTCGGTTCCGGTTCATAGGCTGTTTTGATGTGCCGCAGGCAAGTGTCTTTTCTGAGCCTATTTGCATTGATAACGCACCTCCGGCGGAAGTTAAGAGTGACTTCTTAATAAATCTTCGACGATTAAGCCATGATTTCATGGTCGTCCTCCATTAATCAAATTATTCTCTAAATAACTAATACAAATATTATACTCTTTTGTGTATTCTTTTCAAACTGGTTTTCTCAAACATCTTCAATGATAAGTAAGATTGTATTCCTGCTGTTGGTGATAATGAATTATCCACAAAAAATAAAGAATACATCTATTGAATCGCCGAACTATGAGCTGGGAAGTGTTAGTACTCTATTCTTTTCAGAGCGAATTTAATAAACGTTAATAGCAGGTCGATTTGGCAGTTGAACGATGAACAGCGATTGATTCTACTTTGTCTCGGTAACGAACCATATATCGGTCAGTCGGTTTTCGACTTTGAACTGCAGCGACGTCGTCAGAGAGAGATTGAATAAAAAGCCACGTAGCGACTTGTTTTTCACATCATTAGAATTGCCCAACCACGCAAGATTTTTAGATGTCTTGAATTGAATGGTTGTTTTTTCCATCGGCTCCGTCTCATCCACAACCTTCATCTTAATATTACGCTCAAGATGCCAGAAGAATTCCCCCAGTAAATTGACAGTTCTTTCAAGGTTGCTGAGTGTACCATCCCAAGTAACATGGATGTAATTTGGAGAAATTCCATTAGGGTGCGACTTGAATTTATAACGACCTTTAGCGACGATGACTTCACGTTCGACCTTGCGCTTTTCGAAGCGAATTGACCGATTTGTCTCGGCATAGATAATTTCTTCCAGTGCCCTTAGTTGTTCGGCCATAGGAGAATCAGTGCGGACAATCCAGTCACCATAGGGTATTTTTATGTCCAGCTCTTTGGGAAGATTAAAATCACAATACGGCATGCGCAATGTCAAGTTCAGAATATACTCAAGTGTGGGTGGCCGATGAGTATTAGTATATCCCGATTGCGGCATCTTTAGTTGTTCACCATCCCAGATTAAATTGACCTGAAAAGCACCCTGGCTTTCCAGAGAAAGGAATACGGAGCCATAAGAAGAAGTCGGAATTTGAAAATATTCCTGGCGTCCGAGTACGAATGGCGGCTTGATGAGTTTGATTATTTCGCCCTCATCAAGAGAATAGACCTCGTGAAACTCTTTGGCTAAATCCGGGTTTGGGCGATGTCCTGCAACAGTAGATTTGGAAGAATCCTGTGGTTGCAAGGTAATCTTGCCGAGGTAGATAACTTTTTGACTAATATCTGTCGCGTCCACAATGATTTGTTTGGTCTGATAGCCCTCGGCCTTAATGGTCAGCCTGTATTTTGTGCCGTAGGGTAATGGCGATAACGCGCGCTCCCACAGATTTCCTCTAAGGGCCCAGAAAATTGGTGCTTGGCACTTGAATTCGGTGGCCAGCGAAATAGTCGTCCAACATTCTTCTATTTGTTGACCGCTGGGATCGACGACTTTTCCCGTAAGAGTAAAGGCAGGCCCAAGTCGAACAGTCACCGGCTTTGTTGGGTCTGTTACCTCAACCAAAGCGGCCTCGCTTTTGAGTTCTTGTATTATTGCCATAAGATAGATGGGCTGGCCGTCCTCAATCCATGTAGGCGACCAGGGCAGCTCGAAATATCCTTCCTTGTTCCGATGCCTGATTTCGTAACCCCAGGATGTCACTGGCAGGGCGACAATGCGCGCACCATATGCAGGTTCGTTGTTTGGATCCAGGATTCGGCCCTTTATCATTATAGCCGAAGCAGGCTGCTCAATAACCGCTGAACGGCTGAGTTTGCTTTTGATGGTTACGGTTTGATTTGAATGTCCCGTTTGAGCAAAGGCAATCCCTATGGTCAGACATAGCACAATCAAACTTACAGATGGAGAAGCGAAACAAATATTGGTTTTACTTTTCATGTTGAGCACCTCCAAACACGGTTGATTATTTGGTCAGGCCGGGATTTCGCCTTGTCTTCCATATATATCATTAGACCAGCATTTCGGAAATAAATTACAGATATTTTATATTTTTCTCGTTTTCACCTTAGAAATGTATAAAAACTAAGTCAAGGGGATTGATGATTTTAGAATGGATAATTTCCCCGTAATACAAGGCTTTTGTCTCATTTTCCCAATCCGAGGCGATACATCGTTGGTAGGTTTTATTGTCTTTGACTAAGTTGGAAAGCTTAATTTATCCAAAGGATTGGTTCCGCGTTTTCTTTCCTCCTGGTCGCTATAGCCGTCGTTGTCATCATCAAGGTCGCTATTATCACCTATGCCGTCGCCATCGGTGTCTCTCCATTCTTTCGGGTCCAACGGAAAGACATCCCAGGGAACCGATTTCGCCCTGTCCACTCCGTCACCATCTATATCTAATTCCTCATAATCGGGTATGCCGTTTTTATTCCAATCATCGGCGACACCATCGCCGTCATCGTCGGCATCAAGATTATCGCCAATCCAGTCTCCATCTTTGTCCCGCCACTCCTGGGATTCCAAAGGAAAGGCATCTTCCTTATCGGGCACACCGTCTCCATCATCGTCCGTATCGAGATTGTTAGGCCTGCCGTCCTTGTCAATATCCGGAGGCCCGGCCTGAGTAACAAGAAATGCAATATCCACAGTAAACTCCGGAACTTCAAGCCTGTTGGCTCCCGCCGATACATCAACCGTTTTGAGAATCGCTGCGTTTTCAGGACAGTACCAGTACCCTTTTGCAGCGGCCGGAATATCAAGAGTAATTCTGAGACTCTTCAGCGGCTTAGTGTGGCTGCTGAAGTGATGCAGATAAACACCGGCACACTTTTTTGAAGCCAGGCCATAAGCACGAACGGCCTTTGGCTGCGAGACTTTCACATCAACCATACGAACATCTTTATCGAGGTAATATGCAAAATCCTGCATAGCTCTTACATATTCCCTTTCCTTCGGGCCAAGCCAGATATTCATAAAGTGGCCGTCTCTGGCATAACTGGTGTTCCAGAAAATAAAGACAATCTCATTGAACAAGGCTGACCAGTTTCGAATGCGCATCCGCAGCGCCGAACGGTCATCCCATACACCACCAACACCCGGTGGTTGAGGTTTGCGCTTGTCAATATGATTGCCCTGCTCACCAACTACGACCGGCATATTGTATTTCTTCCAGTTTTTCGCCCTTGAAGCAGTAATCGCGTCCGATTCGAACTCGTTCTCTCTTTGATACCAGTGCGGGGCATTGATTTCGATTCCGTCAAGCTCCGGCCGTTCCCAGCTTGTAGTAACCGGATGATGATATGGATCAATCGATTTGATATAAGGGACCATGATTTCATACCAGCGGTCGTCAGCCTTCTGCTCGTTAAGAAATTCCCAGAAATCCACATAAGCCCCCCACCGGTCAACACTGTACTTTATGAACCTCTTTACTTTCGCTAAGCCTGCTTTATTATAGGGGTCACCATTAAAAACTTTTTTATAGCCGAAAATACCATAAAAAACACCAAAGCCGTACTTGCGGGCACAGCAAAGTAGTTCATCCGTCATAATCCCTTCCTGGACGAGGTAATTGTCCAGGTCCTCATAAATCTGGTAGGAGCAATTCTGTTGCGAGAAGCGATACAAGTTGAAACCGCATTGTGAAAAACGCCGGAAATACACATCTGCATTCTGCGGATTTTCAGATGGGCCGCGTACAAAAAGAGGCCCTGGCGGCAGAGGCGGCGGCTCTTTCCGGTCGGTTCGAAAAGGCCCTTCCATTGAACATTGATCCAAAACAGAACCGCTGCCCGAATTGTCACCCCAGCAGTCCTGAAGCCCAATGGGGAAATATGGACTGCCATCATCTAAGACTAATCGAAAAGGATTTGTCGGATGCCGCCTGATAAATCCCGGATTAGGTTTTCGCCCTTTTACACAGTTAAAAACGCCACTGCCGGAGACTTCTTTTCCGTTCACATTTCTAAGCACAAAATCATATTTCCATTTACCGAGTTCCGAGGGAGCAAATCGAGCCTTCCACATATCCTGCTTGTCAAAGTCATAACTTATCTGCTGCCGTTCTCCCTTGTCGGTCTTTGTTTTTCGCTTATTGATTGAAGGTTTCGACGAAGAGCCGTAGTGGAATCCACCAACGCGCAACTGTTTTTTTGATGGTGAAGTAAAGATAACATCGATAGTAACGTCGAAGAAAGGATTAACATATTCATTCTCGTGTTTGAAAGAAATCTCAAACACTTCATACTGTGGCACTGCCTTCGTATTTTGTCTGTATTCTACTTCGAGGTTAGAACCTTGAGCCTTCCATACCTGGTCTGCCTTTACAGATTGACAGGAAGCTGAAATCGCAGTCAAGAGAACCATACAATTTATCACAATAATCCTATGTACCATTGCTTTGTCTCCTATTGCCTGAACACAGGCTTTGCCTTGCTGTCTATAAGAAGCTCCTCTGATGGTGCTTTCCAAACCAAACACAAAGGTTTTTCTGTACGAATCCAATCCCTTTTCTGCAACTGCCGTTCAGTGGAATAAAGGCGCTGCCCGGTACCAGCATGACGATATTCGAATAGGGCTGTTACGCACGAATTCTCTTTATTTTGATTATTAGATGGTAAAGCATAGAAAAGCAGCCTGGCAGATGGGCGCGGCGAAAGGGACATATTCGAACAGGAGCTAATTAGAACCAGGAAAATTGCCATTAAAATATATTTGGGATGACTTGTTTGCATTGTGCCCATCTCCCAACTAATCTCGTTACTCTACTCTGACACCACTTGAAGAAAAAACTCACCTACAGAAACATGAAATTACTTGAAGTCCGTTTGTGTTATCAACTTTTAAGCCACAGGTCAATCGGCCTTTTAACGCCATCAGCCTTAAACGGCAATTGAATCTTACCGCCTGCTGCCGCCGACTTATAACCGGCAAAGAGCACCTCCTGCACTAACCGGCCATCCTCCCCTGTCGCCTGCGGCTCTTCCTTGCCGCGCACACATCGAGCGAAATGATGCATTTCCTGCGGAAAACCATAGTTCCACAACTCTTCGAAGACCGGATACGTCCACCCCTTGGTCGTAGGGGCTTTCTCGACCGCATAGCCATAGCCGTATTCACTGTAAGTAGGCAAGGCATTGCCCATATGCAAATCGGCATAAGTAACTCCGCCTTCTCCATATACCTCGATACGGTCCTCCATGCCGCCCCGCCTGGCCCAACTGTCTTCAATCACACCAACTGCGCCATTGGCGAACTCGAGAATACAGATGGAATTGTCTTCACCTTTTGTTTTGTCGCCGTGAACGTGCGTTGACATCTGGCAATATACAGTTTTAATCTGAGGCCGGCCAAGAAACCAATAGCAAAAGGCAATCCCGTGACAACCCATATCCATGAAAACACCACCGCCCGATTTTTCGACATCCCAAAACCATGAAGCGTGCGGGCCAAAATGCTTTTCCATCTGTTTTACCATATAAACCTTGCCAAAAGCCCCCTGGTCGGCCATTTCCTTGGCTTTCACATACTTGGGTGTGAAAAACAGCTCCTCCGCATACATCAGCAATACGCCTTTGCTCCGGCATGTTTCAATCATCAAATCCGCCTCTTCCAGTGTCATACATAGAGGCTTTTCACAAACCACATGCTTGCCGGCGCTGGCAATATCAACTGTCATCTGTGCGTGCAAATAGTTCGGTGCCGCAATCGTTACCATCTCGATATCTTTCTCAGCAAGCATCTGCCTGTAGTCGGTAAAGACCCGGCTAATGCCGTACCTGTCCGCAAGCTTTTTGGCGTTGCCTTCTGTAGGAGAAGCAATCGCAACTACTTCCGCCTCTTCAGGCATAATCCGAAACGATTCGGCGTGAATTTCCGCTTCAAACTGTGAGCCAATAATCCCAACTTTCACTCTTCCCTTGTCCGACATATAAATCTACCTCCTTATTGTTCGAGTCCTTAATTTCCAGCAAAACAAGACTTATATTTAGCTACAACGTCCATCCATGTCGATATTCATAATGCAGATACTTATTCGCCTCAGGAAGGTTTGTGATCTTGAAGTTTTTGCTGTCCCAGTTCAATCTCCTGCCGCCCATCCGAACCGAAACCGTCCCCAATAAAACCGCTTCCGTCAAAGGCCCCGCAAAGTCAAAGCCAGAGCGAGTTGGTGTGCCGCGCTTGCAGGCCTCAATCCACTCCTTGTGATGACCAATTGAGCGGGGCAGCGTTTTCGGGGGCCTTTTGTAGGCCTTCATTTTTGCCTCAGGTATCAACCGCGGGCTGTTACCACCCCAGCCTTCGACATACATCTTGCCTTTGTCGCCTACTAAAATCAGACCATCCTCGCGTGACAGCTCTCTACCATTTTCCAACTCGTCCGGGCGAGCAGGTATCATCCCGCCATCGTACCAGTGCAGCTTTACGGCAGGCATACCATCACGGGCAGGGAACTCATAGTGAACCGTAGAAGCCAGAGGCAAAGTCTCCTTATAAACCAAAGTCGAGCTGGAATATACACTCGTCGGGGCGCCAAGTTTCAGTGCGGAAAAAACCGGCGCCAGATTATGAATGCCCATGTCCCCCAAGCCTCCCGATCCAAAATCCCACCACCCTCTCCATTTAAAAGGTACATAGGCCGGGTGATATGGTCTGTACGGAGCAGGTCCCAGCCACAAATCCCAATCAAGAGTTGAAGGAACAGGTGGGGTCTCCTTCGGCCTCTCAACCCCCTGTGCCCAGAATAGCTGGCCGTTATGTGTCGGCCTGTCGGACCAGGCGTGTACCTCGCGCACCGGGCCGATTGCTCCATCCCATATCCATTCATTGATAAGGCGATTTCCTTCAAACGCCATACCCTGATTTCCCATCTGAGTTGCGACACCGGCCCGGCGGGCCGCTTTGGCCACAGCCCGCGCCTCATAGACAGTTCGAGTCAGAGGCTTTTCGCAATAGACGTGCTTTCCTCTTTTGATGGCCTCCATTGTGGCAACAGCGTGATTATGGTCCGGCGTAGCAACTACAACAGCATCAATGTTCTTTTCCTTCTCAAGCATCTTTCGAAAATTGCGGTATCTTCTTGCCTTCGGGTATTGTTTGAAAGTGTCCGCCGCTCGCTCCCAATCAACATCACAAAGAGCGACAATATTTTCACTACTGACGTTATCAATATCACTTCTTCCTTGTCCCCCTACCCCTATACCGGCTATATTGAGTTTTTCGCTCGGTGGCACATTCCCCGAACCAGCCAACACATAACTCGGCACAATGGTAAGTGACGCAGCAGCCGCGGCAGAACTACTCATAAAAACCCGACGTGAAATTTTACTTGTATGCTCTTGGGTATTACCTTTTTGATTCTTCATATCAGTAGCCCTTAATAAAATGAAAACCAGCATTAACCAAACGAGCAAAGCTTTAACCCTGCTCCGGGGCGTTTGAATAGTTATAATACCTGAATTGGACTGCCGCTTCCAGTGCGTTTTATTCAATCTCGCCTATTTCCGGAGCCTTTGTGATTAAAAGGTTTGACAGAGATATTTGGGGATTGAGTGGCCTTAATATAGTTCGACATTATCTGGTAATAGTCGTTTAGTTTTGCACAGTAGTATCGTATCGAACGCCATCTGGAACGGGAACCGGGACGGCAACAGTAACGCCGTGGTCACCGGTAGTTTGACGGGAAGAATCGACAGCAATGAAGGCTGTATAAGCTGACATCAGACTATACTCAAGAGCAACCTGCTTGATTTGGCCGGGCAGGTCCGGATTATTATCGTAGGCGGCCTGATTAGCCAAGATTTCGATTCTTTTGCGGGCCCATACACAGGCAATACCCGAATGAGTAGAAGCAGAATCATCAAGGTTGACAGGGATGGCAATTTCCTGAGTCAGGTCACCGACCTTTCCGCTGACGCGAATAGTTGTCTTGCTTTGACCTTTGAATCTGCCGGTGAGAATTACAGGGCGGCCTACAAAGAGGTCACGAACGCGGTTTGGATACACATCAGTAACCTGCATATTACCCCAGTCGATGTTTATATCGGTAAGTGCTGGGTGGCTGATGCGCTCGTAGAACAAATCAACGATTTGCCCGGAACTGTCATCCAGACCTATATAGGCGACGGCGCCTTTTCCGAGTTTGGCCATCCTGTCGAGCAGGTATCGATTGACGGATGAGCCAACGCCGAAACTGAAAATTCTGCTGGCGCCAAGGCGCTTATGAACAGCAGCGAGGATTTCAACCTCATTACCAATGTAGCCATCTGTCATAAAAGAGACCAGACGAAATCTGCCCGGGTCATGGGCGAAATCCAGAGCCGCTTTTATACCTTCAATCATCATGGTCCCGCCGCTGCCGTGAAGATTGTCAACGTATCTGATAGCTTTGCGAATATTGGCCCCAGTCGCAGGAACAGGATTGGGCCCGAATTGAGAAGCGTTATTCGAAAAGCGAATCACCTGGAAGGTGTCGTCTTTCCCGAGCTTCTTCAGACCGCGTTTTATAGCCTCTTTAGCCTTGGCGATTGGTTTACCACTCATACTGCCCGAGCAATCCAGAACAAATATCATTTCCATCGGCGCCCGCTTGAGATATGAAAGGTTCTCCGGCGGATACAGCATAAGGCTGAAGAATCCCCCTCGTTTGTCACGGTGCGTTACCAGCGCAGACTTTACTTTTTTACCTGCAACCTTATAGCGAAGAACAAAATCCTTGTTCGGGATACTGTCGAGACTGCTGAGCTTGACTCTCATATTTTCGGGTGTCGCAAAAGTTTTATCAATAACGTGGCTCGTGCAGCCAACATCTTCAATTGCAACACCGGCATCAACATCAACTGTAACAGCAATATCATGGCCGCTTCGCTCACCGGGTTTTAAATACTGGACCTCTGTTTTCTGTCCGGAGATACCTTTTTTGCCCCGTGCGACAGCGCCGACTCCGTCAGTATAACAAGGAGGGA
>VRUK01000161.1 GCA_019456195.1 Planctomycetota bacterium
ATTAAGACATGGACATTATAACATATCGGTAAATATATAGAATCATCTTCGAGTTATAATTGCGACACAGCCTGTACATTCAGAATGACAACTATTTTTAAATAGCCCCCTAATACGTTCGAGGTGAAGAAAAGAACTTAGAATTCCAAATCTGTTGGCTTGCCCTTTTAGACGCGCACACATGTAATGGCGTGTGCCAGATTTAGCTACCGCCTTTTCATGTCTCCACTCACCCTTCGTCTCCGCTCAGGGTGAAGAAGAGACTTTTTTTAATTGATGAATGATGATTGGGATTTTGATATAATAAAGTAATGGATTCGAATAGATGGTTAATTTATTTGTTGAGCTTGGCGGCGGCTTTGGTTGTGAATGGTCAAAGTGCGGCCGGGATAACTGGTCTTAAAGCAACGGGGCATGACAGGCGGATTGATCTTGTCTGGAACAGCGATGAGCAGGCTGCGGGTTATAATATATACCGCACGGATAATGGCCGCTCCTCGTGGATTAAACTGAATATCAAACTGCATAAGCCATCGGTGTATAGTGATTTTTTGGGGGGAAATGATCAACAGTATAGTTATCAGGTTAAATCGGTATTAGCGGACGGCAGCAAATCAGCGGTTTCTCAAACAGCCTCAGCGAAGTCACGGGCTATGAACGAGGAGGAATTGCTTACTTCGGTCCAGCAGGCGACACTGCGTTACTTTTGGGAGTATGGCCATCCTGTAAGCGGGCTGGCCCGTGAACGCAAAGGCAGTGGGGACACGTGCACCAGCGGCGGGACCGGTTTCGGGATGATGGCGATTATGGTTGGCGCTGAGCGAGGATTAATTGGCCGGACTGAAGCGGCTGAGAGACTGCTTACAATGGTGCGTTTTTTACAGGAGAAGGCAACCCGCTATCATGGTGCATGGTCTCACTGGCTAAGCGGCAGTACGGGAAAGACAAGACCCTTTTCCAGATACGATGATGGGGGAGACCTGGTGGAAACCGCGTATCTTGTTGAAGGGATGCTGACGGTCAGGCAATATTTTAACAAGGACAACTCGATTGAAAAAGAACTGAGGGAGCGCATTACCCAGCTTTGGCATGAAGTCGAGTGGGGCTGGTATCTTCAAAGGCCGGACAGCAAACAACTCTACTGGCATTGGTCGCCGAAATACGGCTGGAAGATGAACCACAAAATCGGCGGGCATTTTAATGAGTGCATGATTGTGTATTTATTAGCTATAGCCTCGCCGAGCCATCCTATATCAGCGGACTGCTATTATGAGGGCTGGTGCGGTGAGCCTGCCACCGAATACGTCAACGGCAACAGCTATTACGGATATAAACAATGGGTGGGATGGCCCAAAGGTGGGCCGCTGTTCTTTACTCATTATTCGTTTATTGGATTCGATCCCCGCGGAAAAAAAGATAAGTATTGCAACTACTTCGAGAATAACCGAAATATTTCGGCATGGTTCAAAACAGGGTAACACTTTTCTTAATCCGGCGGACTGCTGTATTGCCCGTAACTTCTGCTTTAACAGAATGTTAGAAGTATTTTTGGCCGTTGTGCTATCTTGAAAAGTGTTACCCTTGAGCATATCTGATTGAACCATGCCAATATTTCACTTATCAACCGCGCGTATTGCATGGAAAATCCCGACAACCATAAAGGCTACAGCAGTCTCGTCTGGGGTCTGACAGCCAGCGACACACCCGGCGGCTACAGAGCCCACGAGCCGCGGCGGGACAATGGGACTATCACACCAAGTGCGGCCCTTAGCGCAATGCCATATATTCCCGAAGAATCGATTGCCACACTGAAACATTTTTACTACGAATTAGGTGATAAGCTATGGGGGGAATTCGGTTTTCGCGATGCGTTCAATCTCGATAAAAACTGGTTCGCCGAGAGCTACCTTGCCATCGATCAGGGGCCTATCGTCTGTATGATAGAAAATTACCGCACAGGGCTTTGCTGGAAGATGTTTATGTCCAATCCTGAGATACCTGTTATGTTGAAAAAGATAGGCTGGAAAAATGATTAACAAGCTATTAGAAGCAGTTCCCTGCACGTTATAAAAAAAACAGGCAACCTCGAAAAATAATATTTCCAGAGGTTGCCTTTTTTGTCGTAGAAGTCTTTGCATTAGCCATTCATTGTCCAGCCTGGGCGCAACTTGCGGCTCAGGAGTTCGTTAGCCTTAGCACTGTTAGTAACGCGGCCTCTGACAGGGTCGTAATCGAGTTTTTTGCCGACTCGATAGGCAACAAGACCCAGCAGCATCATCTCGATTGCATTGCCGCCGTATTCGAAATCACAATGTGTCTTCAGGTCGGTCTTACAGGCCCTGGTCCATTCCTCCTGGAAATGGCCCAGCGGCGGGATAATTTTGACCCTGGAACGTTTGTTGTAGTACGTCATGTCTGCATTGTCACCGAACGGCAGGACAATCCGCGAATCGTAATCGCAAATGATATATCCCTTGGTTCCCTTGAACATCGCACCATGTCCTATTTTGTTCAGATCGACGTACCCCTTCGGCGATCTCGGCATCATGCCGCCCTGGTACCAGTGGACGCGGATAGGGCCGCGCCAATTATTCGCAGGGATATCGAAAGCGGTGTGCAATTCGACGGGTGTCACTTCAGGATTATACTTCTCGCCCTCACCTTCGGCGGACGTCGGAAGACCAGCGTCAATCGCATTCCACACCAAATCTATTGTATGACTTCCCATATCGCCGACCTGTCCTGTACCGTAATCCCAGTACATATTCCACGAGAGGCAATTCATGCCAGGGCCACCTTTGAAATAATCCGGATTATACGGATGGAAGGGCGCCTCCCCAATCCACAGGTCGTAGTGCAGGTTTTTTGGCGGCTTGCCTGCGGCCGGCGGATAGCTGGGCCTGCGAATCTGGCGATTGCCCCATGCATAGGCATCTGTCAATTCGCCAATCGCTCCGTCTTTGACTAATTCGCGCACACGCTCGAAGTTTGGTTTAGCATGACGCTGGGTACCGACCTGAGTAGCCAGCTTATGCTTTTGCTTGAGATAATTGGCACGGACTATACGTGCTTCTTCAACGGTGTGTGCCAATGGCTTTTCCATATAGCAGTGCAGGCCTCGATTCAACGACCAGTTGGCTATTAAAGCGTGATTGTGGTCTGGAGTGCAGCAGATCACGGCATCGAGGCCTTTTTGGTCGAGACATTTGCGCCAGTCGATATATGTTTTAGCTCTCGGGAACCTCTTGGCGGCGTGAGCGATATGGTTTTCATCCACGTCGCACAGGGCAACAACATTCTCTTTTGAGATCGCATTGAAATGTGCGTCGGCGCGGCCCCATGTACCAATCATGGCGACATTGAGTTTGTTACTGGGCGCGCTGGCGCCGGAGAGTGTACCACTGGGCAGAATGAGCAATCCCATTCCGGTAGCCGCGGTGGATTTCAGGAAATTACGTCGATTAATGATATTGGTTTTCATTATTTTTTCTCCTTTGCTGTGGTTTTATTTATTTACTAAAAAGCTGGAAAAATGAATTCTACGCAATTGGACAACGAAATACAAGTGAAAAAGTGAAAACATAGTGATAAGCGTTTGCTGCATCAATTTAACATTTGACATATCAACGTTTAATAAACATATTTTTCATTTGTTCTTATAAGAATGTGGTTGAAATAAATCAAGGTCATCTTATTATAAATACTTGTAAATAAAATATGAACAGAATTTTCAAGCTTAGGAGGTAAAAATGAATCATTCCAACTTAACTATCAAATCAGGAATCTCTGTTCTGCTGGCACTAGTAATCCTCACCCTTTGCAGTAATACGGCCATCGCCGAAGTGCAAATGAAATTTACATCCATCAAGCCGACCGTATTCTTTGTACACAAGGACAATGTCCTCAGCCAATTAGGCGAGGCAACGATAAATAATCCTTCACAAGAGGAAGAACAAATCGCGCTGCAAATCCGAATCGCCGGCGAAAGAATGAGAAAAATCTCTGCAACAGTTCCTAAAGGTACAACGACAGTAAAATTTCCCATGCCAAACATCAGCGAACCCAAGCTGGTAACCTTTATTCTAACAATGGAAGGCAGGGAACAAGATCGCCTCAGCATGACGTGGCAGCCGCAAAGAAAATGGAACGTATATTTTATTCCTATTACTCACCACGACCTGGGCTACACCGACACAATTGAAAACGTCCTTAACAGATATGCCGATTTTTATGATGACATTCTGCGATTTTGCCGTGAAACCGACAACTGGCCGGACGAAGCAAAGTACCGCTACACCGCCGAGGGCGCCTGGGCCATGAAACACTTCGTCGAAACGAGAGACAAAGAAAGTCTCGAAGAGTTGGGTAAGTACGTCAAACAGGGGCGAATCGAAATCGGGGCCCTCATGGGCAACCAAATCAGTTGTCTGCACAGCCACGAAGAGCTTGTTCGCCTTATGTATCCTTCATTTAGAATGGCTCGTCAATTCGACGGCGAAATCCTGACCGGCTCGATCACAGACGTACCGGGCCTTAGCTGGGGACTGCCCACCGTAATGGCAGGTGCGGGCGTAAAATATTTCTTCGCAGGAATGCCAACATATTTCGAATGGGGCAGAAATGACATTCACACCTTCTGGGACGAATCGGCTATCCTCCGCCACGGCAGACCGGACGCATTTCGCTGGGAGGGTCCCGATGGCAAATCCGTGTTGGTTTATTACCAGTCCAGTTACGGTTTTTTCGGAGATGTTACAGGTCCGCACTCGTATAAATATGTTATGGACAGGCTCCCCGGTGAACTTGATAAGATGCAAAAAAGCAATACACCTTTTAGTGTAATGCGATACATTCACAACGGCGTCGATAATTATCCGCCAAGCATGGAGATAAGCGAAATCGTTCGTCAGTGGAACAATAAATGGGCTTATCCCAAACTGATTGTCGGCACGAACACTATGTTTTTCAAAGAACTGGAGAAACAATGCTCCGATATTCGCACATTCAGAGGGGAGCTGCCGGACACCGACTATGTTGTCGGCGCACTCTCGACAGCTAAGGAAACAACCATTAACCGTCTGACACATGATAAGCTTGTCAGCGCTGAAAAGCTCGCCACTGCGGCCTCAATGGCCGGGGATTTCACCTACCCGGCCGATGATATACGCAAGGCTAACGATGATATGCTGCTCTACGACGAACACACATGGGGCAAGGACTACCCGGCG
Organism: Planctomycetota bacterium; assembly: GCA_019456195.1. Taxonomy (GTDB): domain Bacteria; phylum Planctomycetota; class Phycisphaerae; order Sedimentisphaerales; family Anaerobacaceae; genus NIOZ-UU13. The sequence continues at coordinate 5,229 of VRUK01000161.1, forward strand.
GGCAGACTGCAGGACTGGGCATGGAATGAAAAGAGCCACTATGCCTACAGGGCAGCCGGACTGACGCAGCAAATCACCAACGCAAGCATCTCACATATCGTCAATAAAATAGAGCGAAAAGAAGATGCCCATTACATCGTGGTCTTCAATCCGCTTTCGTTTAAGAGGACGGATATCGTACGCGTGGAGAAGTTCGGCAACTCAGGTTCCGGAGTTTACGATTTGAGTTCGTCGAAAAGTAATCCGGTTTCTGAAGTTTGTCAATACGTCGATTTGGCCGGCCCGCAATCGGCTGTTCCTTACGCGGCTTATCGTCACGCACGTGGTCAGTTCGAGCAGCGAGAGCTTCATGATTTGGTTTTCGTGGCTAAGGATGTTCCGCCGCTTGGTTATAAAGTCTTCAGAATTGGCGATAAAGCATCCGACAGCCCGTCGAACAATATAAAAACAGGGCCAAACATGCTGGAGAATCGCTTCTACAAGATTAAAATCGATCCCAAAACCGGCGGTATCAGCAGTATATACGACAAAGAATCCAAACGCGAGCTTGTGGACCAGGATGCAGCTCACAAGGTCAATCAGTTCGTCATGCGTTGGATTCAGACCGCCAAAATAGAAGGCCCCACTAACGTGACCATTCAGAAGGGACAGACCGGCCCAGTTTACGGAAGCCTCATAATAAAAGCACAGGGCCCCGGCTGCCCGCAGATAACGCAGGAAATCATTCTCTACGATCATATCAAGCGAATCGATTTCGCCAACCGCATATTAAAGGACTCCACACCCCTGCAGGAAATCTACTTCGCATTCCCTTTCAGGATGGACAAGCCTGATTTCCGATACGAAGGTTCCAACTCTGTTATCAAACCCTTCCGCGACCAGTTCCCCGGTTCGAATACCAACTACTATGCCGCCCAGCACTGGGCGGACGTCTCAGATGGGCAATTCGGCATAACACTGTCACCAACCGAATCACATCTACTTGAGTTCGGCGGACTGTGGCCCAACTACTGTTCGCAGGCACATCACGGTATCGACCCGCCCGGCTACGGCGCCGATTTCGTAAAACCCGAACAAGTTACAAAAGGCCATATATACTCTTTCGCCATAAGCAGCAATTTCAGGACGAATTTCCAGCCTGTCCAGCAAAGCGAGATACTCTTCCACTACTCTTTGACCTCGCACGAAGGCGGCTGGCGGAACGGTGATTGTGCCCGCTTCGGCTGGTCTGCCGCCAACCAGTTTATCGTTGATGATGTTCGCGGCAAAAAGGACGGCCCTCTTGCACCGGACAAAATGAGCTTTTGCTCGGTCGATAAGCCCAATGTGCTTTTGACTATTCTCAAACAGGCCGAGGACGGCGACGGCATCATCATCCGCCTGATTGAAACTCAGGGCAAGGCTACGACTGTAACTGTAGCATTACCCCACATCGAAGTGGCTGATGCTAAGCTAACAAACCTGGTCGAACAGAATAAAGGCCGGGCTTTTTTCACAGAACATGAAATACAAGTAAACCTCGAAGCGTTCGGCATAACAACTATACGCATCAAAACAGATTAACACTCTATCCCAAGTTTATCGAGGAGAGCTTGTCCCCGGTGTCTGCTTACCTGCTTTTCTGCCGGTGATCAGGGGCCGAGCGTGCGCCTGCCTACTGCTAACTTAAGCCTTAGCAGCTCAAATGCAGACTCATTTTGTTAGGGGCTCTTAATACTGAAAGACGATTTCCGGTTCTGTTCGATGCCCTGTGGATTTTTCGGGTCCACGTCCAATATCGGCCACACCAGTTCTCCACGGCGAGCCTTTTCCTGTATGTTACTATCCAGGCTGAAGGTGGGCATTTCCAGAGAGTTGGTATCCAGCCACAAGGTTATTCGGCGCAACTCCGCTTTCGTTAAGTTGACGTCATAGTGAGATTTGCTCAAATACCCGTCCTTATACAATCGGGACCAGCGGGCGCCAAACATACCTGCGATAGTGCGGGAACCACCGTGCAGCCAGCTCATGTGATTGGAGCCGCCGTCAGCATGAAAATAGAAGGCATACGGCTCCAGGCTGCCGTAGCTGAAATCGGGCTTTTGGTTTTCTTTTTCATGGCAGGATTTACATTTATTGTCGAATACCGGCCGCACAAGGCGGTGGAAGTTCACCGGCTCGGCACCGCCAACCTCAGCTTCGAGTTTAGAAGCGGGACGTTGCATGGCCAAAGGCTCGGTGCGTAAGTTGGGCGCCTTCCATTTGTCTTCATGGCAGCCCACACAGGTGAGTTGCTCTCCCGGATGCACATAGGTTCCGGACCGCATCGACTGCACAGCCATGCCATCTTCATCCAGGGCCTGAAAATAGATGAGCCTTTCTACGGGCGCCTCGAAATAGGCGCTGCCGTCGGCTTCCACCGGTACCGTACCCAGAATCACCCTTGCGGTCGGGCTTTGCGAATAGCCCATGCTGGGCTTGTTGGTGACAGGGCTGGACCAGGGCTTTGGCACATGTTGGATTATCCTGAGAGACGTGATCATGGTATTCACGGGCCATTCGAAATCAGACTCGTACACATTCATTACACTGACGGTGGCCATGGGAACATCGGGAGTACTCCGCTGGCCTTGCCAGGTAGCCGTGGGAACGACTGGCGGCTTTTTACGCGCCCCGAAAGGCATTGGACTGACAATCCTCAGGCCGGATACGTTGGGGATGGTGAAACCGGAGTAGATCACCTCTCGGTTGCCAAATTTATCCAGCAGGAAGATTCTGTTGTACTTCCCACTGCCTTCAGTCACCAGGTAAAAATCTTCGCTCAAAGGCCACGGATAGCCGTAATGCGCGTCTCCATCACGGTTGTCACTTACATTTCCGCCTGGGAGCACGGTCTTTCCGCCCTTGGTATTAGCTGGACTGGCTTCATTGATCCAGCGGCTCCCCGGAGTTATCCGCTCGACCTGTGAAGTCTTGTTGTCGTCGGAAATACCGACATCCAGGATAATGGGAGCCCCGTACATGCCCGTATTGTGATGTCCCCCGGCTATGGCAATATATTTGCCCGAGTTGGGAATAGCACGGATGTTGTACTCCCCCCATGGACGCCAGGCCCGGCCGTCTTCCCAGCGATTGCCTTCCAGCGTGGTATGGGGCAATGGGTAGTTGCCATGCGGCGCACGCGGGTCCCGGCCGTCCGGGTAACAGGTCCACATATGATGTGCAATATGAAAATCCCTATCCAGATAATCCCAGCGTGTGTAAACGATCATCCCGTCATTATTTACACTGGGGTCCCATTCCTCGGTGTCGTGCCAGCTCAAGCGGATGAGATCGCTGCCGTCGGCGTTGATGGAATACAAGGCCGAGGTGGGCTGGTGCCGGGACCCTGCGCAGCGAGCCGTTGTGTTCCTGCGCTCGGACATGAACGCGATACGTCCGTTGGGCAGCCAGCATGGTGAGTGATCGCTGCGGTTGCCGAAAGTCAGCTGTCTGCATTCGGTACTGCCGATGTTGAAGGTAAAGAGGTGAAAGGTATTGTCCTCTACCCAAAACTCAGACTCAAAGGGCGTCCAGGTGTCCCATGGGTTTTTCCCGCGCCTACTCCAGGCAAACACGATCTTGTTTCCATCAAACGAGAGATCAAAGGAATTGAAACTGCCTTTAGCCGTACTGATGTCCAACTCTTGATAGGGGCCGTTTTGTATTTTCACGCCTTCCATGAGGTCCCGCCCGGTTGGATTATTTGTTTCGAAGCCTTTGATGATGCCAATGCCGCCTCCCGGCGCTGCGGAATAACCCACATCCTGGTCATGATTCATGATGTTATTCTTTTTTATCTGGTGCTCGAATGTGTTGAAAATGATTTCATCAAAATCCAACAGAGGATTCTGCAGGGCAATCCTTCGAGCAAGGGCCCGACTCTCCATGAAAAGACTTTTTCTGTGGGCAACTGCGCCAGTTATAGCCGGTCCAATCAGCGTACTTTTCACCTTTAAACGGTTCAACGCATCCTGTTCGTCCCGCAAGTCTGGCGCTCCCGGCATATTTCCCAGGTGGTCCACCAATGCCTGAAGCCTTCGTAGTTGAACGTCCAGCACATCACGATCCGAGCTTAAGATTCGGGCATTTTCGTCCGTCATGCGTATGGTTTCTTCTGCGCCTGTTTTGGATAACTTGCCCACCTGATATTCTGCCATTTCCTTTTGAATACGCGCATAATCCTCCTGCCACGATTGCGTGATGTCATTATTGCGCGCTCTTGCAAAGCTGCTTTGATATGCGGCCAGGTTGAAGAAAACGATACACAGCAGCCCTGTGCTTAACAATGGAGAAGTCCTCATGAATTATCCCTTTTTACGACTGATCCTGACGGATACGAATTCTCAATTCTAAACCCAATTAAAGCCAATCTGCATTCTCGACATCGTGCCCCGGCTGTCAATCCGGCTTAACTTGTTGTTATCGCAGGTCATTGATATGCTCCGGAGAATTCACAAAGGTATTTCCCTGCATAATGACCCGCCCTGCCATTTGGCCGATACGAATTCCTGTTTTCTGATTCTTTCCCGCCGTATTTTCGAATTTCGTATTGCGAACAGTGATATCTTCGGTTTTCCCCTGAATATCAATCCCGAATCCTGCCCTTCTCGTACCATTATCACGAATCATACAATTCTCGATAAGGTTACGGCTGCCGCAACGAAATTCATTGGCCTCCTTACGAAAAAGGATTCCCACCTCTCCATTACTTTCGATTTTGCACCCTCTGATAACGTTGTCCGTATCACGGTGCCCGATCAATCCTGTTCGGCCCTGGATTTGCTATCCGACTGGCCGGTTTACACGATGTGCAGTATTTCCCGAAGTTCTCGTC
>VRUK01000162.1 GCA_019456195.1 Planctomycetota bacterium
AGTCAAATACGTGGAAAAGCTACTGGGATGTACGAAAACGGGCTGCATAGCACTGCCAGAATATCTGGTCGCACCCGGATTGAGAATCTTTGGCTTTGAGCTTTACATGTCTGGATTGTTGGGCTAAAATGAGATGGACTATGGAAAAGATAAAGGTTTATGATACGACTCTTCGTGACGGCATGCAGGCCGAGGGTATTAGTTTCTCGCTCGAAGATAAGCTCGCAATTGTTAAATGTCTTGATGGGCTTGGTCTTGAATATATCGAAGGGGGATATGCGGCTTCCAATCCGAAAGAGATGCAGTTCTTAATCGAGGCGGCTGAACTTGGTTTGGAGAATTCAAAGATTGTCGCGTTTGGTACTACCCGCAGGGCCGATTACAGTGTCGAGGATGATATTTCGCTGAATTCTATGCTTAAGTGCAAGACACAGGTTGCTACCTTGGTTGGTAAGACATGGGACATGCACGTTACGGATGTATTAGGTTGTTCGCTCGAAGAGAACCTTACTATTTGCGCGGAGTCGGTCGAGTATATGAAAAAGCACGGCATGGAAACACTTTTCGATGCCGAACATTTCTATGACGGATACAAGAAAAATTCCGAATATGCTATGAAGGTTTTAGATGCCGCCGTTGAAGGGCGTGCTGATGTGCTTGTGCTTTGTGATACTAACGGCGGCTGCCTTGCCGAAGAGGTATATGAAATCACCAAGGTGGTTTGTGAGCGTTTTGGCACTTTGATGATTGGGATTCACGCTCACAACGATACCGATTGCGCTACAGCCAACTCACTCGCTGCTGTTCGAGCAGGCGCCCGGCATGTCCAGGGTACAATTAACGGTTTGGGTGAACGGTGTGGAAATGCAAACTTGTGCGTAGTCATACCCAACCTTGCATTTAAGATGGGATTCGATGTCATTAGCCCTCAAAATATCAAATCTCTGACTGAGGTATCCCGTTATGTTTTTGAAATTGGTAATCTCACGCCGGTGATGAATATGCCATACGTCGGCGGAAGCGCTTTTGCGCACAAGGGCGGCCTGCATGTGGATGCCATCAGGAAAAGTAAATACAGTTATGAACACATTGCGCCGGAGCTTATCGGGAACGAAAGGCGTTTTCTTATATCTGAACTTAGCGGCAAATCGACCGTTCTGGCTGAGCTGGAAAAGGCAAAGATAGGTGAGGACAAGGAATTAGCCAAAAAGATCCTCACTCGTGTTCAGGAGCTTGAGAACCAGGGCTATCAATTCGAATCCGCCAATGCCAGTTTTCACCTGTTAGTCAAAAAGATAATGGGTACATATAAGCCGTGTTTCGAACTTGTGAAATATCATACGAATGTTGAAAAATACGCCACGGGGGAATTGGTTACCGAGGCGACTGTGAAGCTCATAAGGCCGGACGGTATTACCGAGCATGTTGTAGGCGAGGGTGACGGTCCGGTCAATGCTCTTGATGCTGCTTTGAGAAAATCATTAGTGAATTTTTATCCCGGGATTAAGGATGTTCACCTGATTGATTATAAGGTTCGTGTGGTGAATGCCAAAGCGGGAACCGCTGCTCGTGTACGTGTAATAATTGAGTCGCGGGACAAAAGCTCTATCTGGGGCACAGTCGGCTGCTCTGAAAATATCATCGAGGCATCCTGGCAGGCCCTTGTCGATAGCGTTGAGTACAAGGTACAAAAAGACATGCAGAGTAATTGTTCCTGAGCACTCTGTGTATAGAAGAATGTCAGGACAGGCTCTACGAAAGTTCATTTCCAATCTTTAATAAACGTGTTGTACCGGCAGTATCACGCGAAATGTTGTGCCCTGGTCCGGATTGCTTTCTGCGGCGATGCTCCCATCGTGGGTGCGGATTATCTCCTTTACAATGGCGAGGTCGAAGTTTTTCCCCCTTGCATCCGGTTCGCCGGTAAAAAAAGGTTCAAAAATATGCTGCAGGATTTCCGGTTCGATATAGGCGCAGGTGTCCGCAAATCGTAATTCGATTTGCTTGTCCTGTAATTCACAACTGATGATGAGTTTCTGCTTTTTGCTGGAATCGGCAGCGTCGATGGCATTTTGAATCAGGATAAAGAATATCTGCTCAATTTCTCGGGCAGTCATGGCCATAAAAGGCACAAAAGACATGTCTTTAAGGGCAATATTCAGGCTGACGCTTTTAGCACTTTGGGCGAAAACTGTCATTACTCTTTTGGCTATCTGGTAAATGTCCACCGGGGCTATAATCGATTGGCCTGATACCTGGGCGGCGCTGCGAAATCTGTCAACTATTTCAATGGATTTGGAAACTTCCGAAAGACTTTTCATGAGGTTGCTGGTAATGGCCTCTGGTGCAGATGGCCCCGCAAGATCGCTGAGTAATCTTTTCAAAAGCAAATGTGTCAGTGATAAAGGTTCGTCGAGCTGTTGAGCCATTACAGAGCCCATCGTTCCTATTTCCACCATTCGAGCGTCTTTTTCAATCATACGATGGTATTTATCCAGTTCATTCTGGGCTTTTACTTTTATGGTAATATCAAGGAACACGCCGATAATATCGGTAACCTCACCCTCTTCGTCCCTAAGTGGTGAGTAACAGCATTCGAAGGTAATGCCCTGGAAAGTAACGGTGGTAACGAATTCTTCTCCTGTGAAGGCTCGCTGACTGTCTAATTCAAGCTGGGGAACGGATGGGAAAACATCCAGTATGTGGCGTCCGATGATTTCCATGGATTCGAGACCGAGAAGCTCTAAGCCTTTGCCCTGAATAAATGTAATAACGGAGTGACGGTCCTGTACGAATAAAATAATAGGTGCCGCAGAGGCTATTGTGCTGCAACGGAGTTCGCTTCTGCGCAGGATTTCGCGAGTTTCCCAGCGGAATATACTTAGCAAATATGTGGTACTGTATGCAAGAATGATAGCACAAACAGCTCTGAATATCTGGACTGGGATACGAAAAAGGGTCATAAAAAGAGTGTAATTTAGAAAACTTGCAGGAAAGAATGAAGTTTCTTTGACAACCAATCCGGCAAAGACTGCGTAAAAAATAAATGCTATTACGGCTAATCGCAGATTTCTTGTGGCAGCCGGTAATTTTGCCTGCTTAAATTGAGGGATTTGCAGGAAAAGCCCGAGTGCAGTTAAGAGCGTACCGGGTACACAAAGCAGATAACGTCCAAAGATATCTCCCATTAACAGTTGTTGCTTGCTTGTTACAATAATGATACCCCAAATTGTGAGTAACACTACTGGAAGAAATTGAATTAAGCGATACTTCTTTATTTTCTCGGAAATTACTTTTGTTCCGAATCGAAGCAAAAAAAGAAATGAGCCCACAAGAGTGACAATGCGGATTATTTTAAGGATGTCCGGAGGAAATGGCTCTCCAATCCCTATAAACATATCGAGCCATTCGTTAATGCCGTGTAAAATGCCGAAGCCTGCGATTAGCCATATATCATCGGCTAACTTGAAAGCGCTTCCCTTTTTGGGATAAACAAGAATCACCAGGCCAAGGACGAAAAAAGCCAGACCGTAAATAAACCATACAAATATCATTAAAGAATCCTTTTGTTTATTTACTGTTTGTTTGCAAGTTGGCTGTATGCCGCCGAACTATTCAAAATTTATAACATCCTTATGTTTTAGAAATATATACTTTTTATTGAGCCCGGAATTTTCATAATTCACAGCTTCGCAACATCCCTAACCTTCCAAGATGCTATGCTACTAAGTTTATTTCAAGACTTCAATTATTTTAATCCCGATACACTTTTGCTTTTTTGTTGACCGTTTGCAATACGATTGATTACAATTTATAAATCAAAATTAGAATTTGGAGGTATTAATATGTTCAGCAGAAAATCACTCGTAATGTATTTGGTTGTTTTCGCTATTGTTCCCTTTACAATCGACAACTTTGCTTTTGGTAACGCAGCGAATAAAGGCTGGAGGGCCTCGCCTGATTTAGTTGAGAAGCTCACAAAATCACGCTCCGAGACGAATTATTCCGAGCAAAGAGTTCCGAAATACACTTTGCCCAATCCATTAAAGCTATCCGATGGCTCCATAGTAACCAACGCACAAACCTGGCGTATGAAACGCCGAGCTGAAATACTCGAACTCTTTCGGAAATATGTCTATGGCCGTGCGCCGATAACTCGGCCAGAGAATATGTCTTTTGAGGTCTTTGACCTTGAGCGAAAAGCACTATGTGGTTTGGCTACACGCAAGCAGGTAACTGTGAACTTTACCGGTACAAACGATGGGCCCCAAATGGACATCCTTATCTATCTGCCCAATGCTGCCAAAAAGCCTGTCCCGGTCTTTGTTCTTCTGAACTTTGGCGGCAATCATACCATTCACATCGACCCGGCTATTAAACTTTCTGAAAGGTGGATGCGTTTGAAAATCGCTGGAGTAGTAAAGAACCGCGCAGACGAGAAGTCTCGGGGCCGGAGCAGTTCAAGATTTAATGTTGAAAAGATTTTAGAGAGGGGATATGGCCTGGCAACAATTTATTATGGTGATATCGATCCGGATTTTCATGATGGTTTTAAGAATGGGGTACACCCGGTTTTTGATAAACTAATCGACGGTGAGCGTGCACCCGACGCCTGGGGTTCAATTGGCGCATGGGCGTGGGGTTTGAGTCGCGCTATGGATTACTTTGAGAGCGACGATAATATAGATAACAAGCGTGTTGCAGTATTGGGCCATTCGCGTTTGGGCAAGACGTCCCTTTGGGCTGGGGCGAGGGATGAGCGTTTCGCTTTTGTGATTTCCAATGACTCCGGCTGCGGCGGGGCGGCACTGAGCCGCAGAGCTTTCGGAGAAACCATTAAGCGTATTAATACGAGCTTTCCACACTGGTTCTGCGAGAATTTCAAACAATACAATGGAAAAGAGGATGCAATTCCGGTTGATCAGCATATGCTTATCGCACTGATGGCGCCGCGCCCCGTGTATGTAACCAGTGCTGACAAGGACTTATGGGCCGATCCTCGAGGTGAGTTCTTATCGTGCAGACATGCCGGCGGTGTTTACCGTTTGCTGGGTCTCAGAGGGCTGAGTGTTAGACGGATGCCGGGCCTTGACGAGCCTGTTCAGAAAGGTACTATCGGTTATCACGTTCGTTCGGGAGGTCATGACCTTACCGAGTATGACTGGCAGCGATTTATGGATTTTGCTGATATACATTTTCAGCGTTGACTATAAGCCAGAACAAGTTAGCAAATCAACGTATTTGATGTCTCTGACTCTCAAAGAAGCAGGGTAATTTCCCCTCTGTTACTCTTTAGGTCTGCGTTGGGGCCGGTTTCCAAACTACATTCTTCGGGCCTTCTCGAATCAATTAAAAAAACAGGGTTTGGGGGCACTATTAATTAGCGCCCCCAAACCCGAGAACATCATTATACTATGCAATAAATGTTAGCTTATTCTCAATTAGTAATCGAGATATAGTCAACATCAAATGCAGTTGCAACTCTTCCTGCGATGTCGGGAGAACCGATCGTAATGTAGCTGCCATCTTCCACAACACCTGTGCCAGGAGTAACATCAAACGTCTGTGCATCTCCACCATTGGCAGAGACACTAACTGAATACTTGCCGCTTCCACTGTCAGCAATTTCTATCACAAAGGTATTCCACTGGGTAGCGTCATCTACAGAGACCTTATTACCGCTGTTGCCTACCATAAGTCCACTGGTAGAAAGTGAGAAGGAAATAACACCCTTGCCCTTTTCGGCAATACCAATATTGCCTCTGCCGTAATCTTCATGGGTGCCATTTTCAAAGCTGCCGCCAAGACCACCGGCCGGCCATGATGTAAGTCCGGTACTGGCCATTCCGCCTCCGTCTTTACGCCAAGCATCCAATGTTCCCGAAGTTGCTATGCGGGTACGTAACTCAATTCTTACCCCGTCCAGACCAAGATCGCTACCAATGGATTGGGTAAGGTAGAGGCTGAAGTTGGTCTTGCCAGTCGGAACAGAATCACCGTAGTCCCGGGGATCGCCCGTATCCTGGACTCGAATGTAAGTCACGTCATCTTCGGTGAGCGCTGCTATGCCACCGGGATTACCTTCACCAGGAGCCGAACCGTCCCATTTGTCAACACTGTTGTCGTGGTCCAGTCCGTCCAGAGTATCGCCATCTAAGGTGAACTTCCGATTACCAAGAAGGTAACTAATCTCACCAGCAGACAAAGCCCGGCTGTATATCGCTACTTCATCAAGCAGGCCTGTAAAGAATTTTATCAGGCTGCCGTCTGAGTTGCTTGTAATTGCTCCGAGATAAGCGTTATGCTGAGTTGTTCCGGAAAGGTCGTATCCTTCAGGTAAATCTTGTGTCGCGTCTTTAGCTCCATCGACATATACAAGCGAAGTATCTCCACTTCTCATCCCAACTACATGATGCCAGACGCCGTCATTAACTACAGTATCACCCTTTGCTTGTCTCTTGTTGTCGTCGTCATCGGTGGTCAGGGTCATTTTATTATCGTTACCTTCGCCCATAGCCAAAGTGTAGCGTACTCCGCCGCCGTCATCGCCTCCATTGGCATAGACGGTGGCCCTTTCAGTCGTTGTCAGATTTACCCAGGCAGAGATGGTAAAATCGCCTGTCCCGAAGTCAAGCAAAGTCGGATTGTTAATGTCCACATAATCATCTACGCCATCAAGCTCCATCGCCTGACCAATCTGCCCACCGACAAAGTTTGGCTCACCAGCAATAGCACCATGGAGTTCATTGCCGGAACTATCAGCCGCATCGCCATCCAGTGCATAGAAAGCGACCAGATTATCAGTGCCGGGATCAACAGGTTCTGGAATAGGCATTCCGCTGACTTCTACGTTGTCAATCGCCCACCACCAGTCATTGCCGGCGTCGAACAAACCAAACGTCAAGACAACCTTCTCAGCCCCTGCGGGTGCATCCAAATTCACCATAACCGTTTCGTTGGTAGCATAAGGCTTGTAGTTGTCACTACTTTCGTCTGATTCCCACAATAAAACCTCAACAGGTTCTCCGCCATCAAAGGAGGCGGTTATGTTTGCTGTCTGATGGTAATTGGAATCAAACTCCGGTCGCCAGCTCGAATCGAATGTAAGCGTGAGTGCTTCAAGACCGAAGACACCAATTTCAGGTGTAGTGAGGAAGGTTTTGTACCAGCCCGATGCTTCGGAGTCTGCATGATCTGCGTCATCCCACTCATCAGGGTCGGCCACGGCAACGGTGCCACTACCCAACTCGAAAAGAGAGCGGTCCTGGTCACCGGCTGTTTCTGTCCACCATGCCTTGTCGGCAAAGGCCCAACCGGCCCATTCGGTAACACCATCTGTGTTAGGGTCGCCTATACCGGGCACATTGCTATCATCTACTTCCCAACCGGCGGGTGGTGTATCCGTCCAGACCAGTTCGCCAGCAAGCGCCTCATCAACGTTCGGACCCAAAGGCAAACCTTCGAAATCCTCGGAGAGGACGACGACTTTGTTAACTGCAGTCAAAGTAGTCTTGCCGGGATTCCTGCCGTCAAAATCGGAAATGACTTTTCCTCCACCTCCATAGGCAATAATCAAGCCTGCATCGATAAGACCATTGACTTTTGCAATATCATTACCTTCTAAGATTAAGGTACCTTCGGTGATATCTACCATGCCGTTGTCCTTTACACTGAGGCCGTCGGCTGTAGTGACGTTATAAGTGCCTCCATAAAGGTAAAGCAGCCCAAAAGCTCCACTGCCCGTAGGAATTACAGCCTCTGCGGCGCTGATTGTACCGCCTGTCATAGTGAGAGTGCCTGCACCCCCACCCCATCCAAGCTCGAATTCACTACCAACAGTTAGGGCACCGCCACTCATGTCCCAGATACCGAATGAGTCAGCTCCATCGCCCAACCAAATCCATTCTGCCACCTCGAGTGTTCCGCCTGTTATCGTCAGCGTGGGCTCTCCGGGTGCTTCGGTAAAGATGCCTTTAGCCTTTGCATCGATCCCATCCTGAATAACCGGGCCATTCGGTGCTGATGCGTTCGGTACGTCGATTAAAACCTCGTCGTCGAGAGTAGGGACTCTGTTCGGATCCCAGTTTTCCGGATTGCTCCAGAGATGGTCTTCGCCAAGATTTGTCCACTGTATGTCAGCAGCTTGAACAACCGATCCCAGCAATAAAATAACAGAAACAAAATAAATTAATTTCCTACACATAATAGTTCTCCTCCAAACATAAATGTATTTGCATTATGTCCTGGCTACACACCAAAACATCCGATGCCTTCAACAAACATTTTTGAGAATAATCGAATTTCGATTGTCAATTGAACATAAGATGCGGAAAAATCGAAAATCGCACATGATTGCTTCAGACATCAGTACCTGCGAAAACAAATGCTGCAGGCAAATTTCCACAAAACGACCGATAAATATTTTATTTGCTACTCTTTACATCACCTGCCCAGGATGATTTTAGTACGACTTGAACTTACCTCCTTCCTTCTATTAAACGATAATTGGTGCTAATCAAAAAAAGCACAGATTACCAATATGAAGAATAAATTCCTACCTACACTACTACTCCTTTTAGAATTATAGACTACCATCCAAACAAAATCAACAAAAAAACAAATATTTTCGCCCATTAGACCCATATTTCCCAGACTCACAGTTTAGCAAGGAAAAGCTTAACTATCTTTATTTATACCATTAGGTCACTTTCTCTCAATGAATAATCATTCCAGTTATTTTAGCATTTCTCAATAACTACGTCCTATAAGATACCCTTTTAATGCTTTTATATGATATTCAATTACAAAATCAGCTTATATTGGGCTTATTCTATTGAATGTTAGGCACTTTTAATATTTTTCAATAATTAAAGTATCTAAAAGCTAAGTTCCTAAACATCTTTTCATATTCATAGCATTAAAAAAAAAACTTTTTACAGAAAGAATTATCTCTATTTTCATAAACATCTGTCAATAAATAAGTTACGCATGGTAACTAATTCACAGGGCTTCTAATAGCCCCTATATTGCCTATATTAACTAAAGTATTTTTTAGCTACTCTCCGATACTTATATTGCCCATCTTAACGCCATTGGCATTAAGGCCTGCTTGTATATGGGAATATAGATAAAACAAGTAAAATAGCAAAAATTAAATGGAGATTAGACAATGATAAAGGAAAACATTTTAGCCAGATATTTGGAACCACTTTTACAGGGCGATAGAAAGGCTTGCCGAGCGGTTATTGAGGAAGCACTTCAAAGCGGCATACCTGCCAATTCGGTATATGTAAATATAATATGGCCGATTATGGTTGAAATTGAAAAATTACTGCGCGATGACAAAATCACTCCTATACAGGAACATTTGGCAACGCGTGTTAATCGCAATATAGTTGACCAGTTGCAGAACAAGCTTCCGCGCAGACCAAGCAAGAATAAAAAAATAGTTTTTTGTTGCGCACCAGAAGAAATACAGGAGCTTGGAGCCCAAATGATGACAGATTTGTTTGAAAGCAATGGCTGGGACGTACGATTTCTTGGTAGTGGACTAACAAACGATGATATCCTTACTTTTTCAAACGAATATGGTCCCGACATACTGTTAATTTATGGTACAGGTCCCAAACAGGCGCCAGGTGTCCGGAGACTGATTGATACCATCAAATCAGTAAATGCGTGGCCGGATATGTCGATAATGGTATCGGGCGGACTATTCAACCGGGCCGAGGGCCTCTGGCAGGAAATGGAAGCTGACTTATATGCTGAGACAGCTCTTGAAGCACTTCAGGTAGCTTCGGGTGAAAAGCCGGTTGTCAGCTGTGAGAAAAGGACCATAAACCGCCGTAAAAAAAGAAGGCAGGCTATACCAGAAGATTTGACGGTAAAGATATAATAACTTTTCAGAATTGAAGAGATAAACAATATATTGAGTATTTAGTGTTACTCTTAAAGTAGTATCATCAAATGCTTTGGTGTCTAAATATTAAGAAATATTGGGGACATAACCAATCCTGTTCGGCCCTGGATTTGCTATCCGACTGGCCGGTTTACACGATGTGCAGTATTTCCCGAAGTTCTCG
>VRUK01000163.1:0-1270 GCA_019456195.1 Planctomycetota bacterium
TTGGGAGAAGCACAATACTTGCAATGGAATGGGCAACCCCGAGAGTAACTTATCTGAGCTATTTTCTGTTTCCCTATTGGCGGATCTGTTATTCCAGTGATTAGAGTATTCTTAAAGAATCCTTCTTCCCTTATTGGCCATGGTTGGTTATCCAAATCTATTCTTTCTCTCAATTGATTCGATATAACCTCACTACCATTAAAATAGGAGAGCCCTTTTATATTACCAACTTCTTCATTGTCTTCTAACTTCTGAACCAGTTCAACTAGTGTGTTTTCACCTTCTCCAATAACAGTGAAATCAATGCTGTCGTATTGAACAATCTCCGGAGTGGAAGAAGCGTGATAACCACCAAAGACAGTATAAACATCAGGATTCTTTTGTTTTATTCTTCCTGCTATTTCTAATCCATCTGGAAAAGCATAAGTCATAGCAGAAAAACCAACTAAATCAGGCTCAAAATCCAAAATGTCGTTAGTCAGTTCTTCATTAGATTCTGTTCTCTGTTGAAATAGTCTAACATCATGACCTTTGGATTTAACAGCTGAACCTACGTATTCAATTGCAATTGGCTCAAGAGCACTATGCCTGGCATATCTACCAGGATTCCATAATCCTAATTCAACCAAAGCTATTTTCATAATCCCGAATGAACCATGACTAATACAAGAAATTAGGGTGTCACAAGTGTGACGACTTCACCGAAAGGTTTATAAGCTTCAAATGCTCAAAAATATCACTACTACAAAATGGTATCACACAACACTTATCAATCAGAATTTGATCGAAGTCCAACATACATGACTGGAATATCCTATCAGAATCAATTTTACCAAAGGCAATCTTATCAGAATCAACCTTCTTATGCAAATCATTCAGGAATTGATAGAGCTTATTATAGAGGTAATCCTCAAATTAATTATACAGCATGTGGTGCAGCATTTACAGCACTTCCTGCTGATTTAGGAGGAAAAACATCGGGGGACAGAACGATTTGTCCAAAACGTAGGGCAAATCAGTTCAATTACTATAAAAGGAAGTGTCGTTGCAATACTAACCAATTGGCTCATTGCAGATCACACAAGATGATCTGCAGGAGGAAACATTAGCCGGCTAGTGCATCACTAATGCAAACTAGCAATGTATACGAATGGACAAAGAAGGAAGACAGACGGAAGAAGATCCTAATAGCGTTGAAGCAGCCCTTAACGGCAAAGCAAGTCAGCAAGAAGACAGGTATACCTCTGGATACTTGTAGCTACACGATTAC
>VRUK01000163.1:1370-10037 GCA_019456195.1 Planctomycetota bacterium
TTGAAGCAGCCCTTAACGGCAAAGCAAGTCAGCAAGAAGACAGGTATACCTCTGGATACTTGTAGCTACACGATTACGAAACTTGCGAGTAGGGCGCTTGTGATCTGCCTTAATCCAAAAGCAAGAAACAGCCGACTGTATTGGATTACGGGCGTTGGCAGACAGTGCCGAAGACAACTCCATCAGGATTTGAATCTGCCCGAGGAGGCATGCGACGTACCTGGTGTGAACTGGGATCTTTACGGCTGGGTGTGCTATAGTCATAGAGCCGCGATTATCAGAAGCATGACCAGCCCTATGCAGCCGTCAGAAGTAAAGAGAGTTCTGCGAGTCCACAGATCAAACATAAGAATCAGTGCGAACAATATTCGGGATGTTATGAGGCTGTTGCTGGAAAAGGGTATTGTGCAAAAAGTGTTCGTCAGAAAGAAAGCCCACCCAAGATATGAGCTTACAGATTCAGGAAACCAATTTCGCCAACTCTTAATGCAATCTGAAATGACTTTCTAACAATTCAGTTCAATTTTATTTAATAGCCGTTCCTATATTGTTGGATATGTCAAAATTTACAAAATCTTTAGAAGAGAAAGCGGAGCATTTAGCATCAGTCCCAAAGCGAGAGCAATGGGACAAATCAATCCCATCAATAGTTCGCAGAGAGATAGCCCTGACGATCGATCAAATCAAACGACTGAAAGAAAAGCACGAAGAGCAATTCTGCCGCCTGCTCCGAATCGAATGCTATGTAGGTACTGATTTAATGCAGCTGGAAAAACGTATACCTCGGTATGCCCCTTATCATTTCCCGGAAAAAGAAAAATTTAAACAGAAGCTTTTTGAGATTGAAAAGGAGCGACGGAAGTTGAGTTTAAGATTGGAAGAAAAGACTCAGGGGCTTGAAGAAAAATTACTTTCACTGATTAACAAGCATGAGCAGCTTGATGTTTGAATAAACTAGTGTCTAATATATCTCAAGGTTTAATATTCATACTTAGCCCAATTGCATTATCGTTTAATCGTACACAATATTTAGAAGCCAAGCCACTAACTGAGGCTTATCGAACTGCTGCGTCCGTCCATCCTATAGTCCTTGAATTACAAACAATATTATAAATCCTTCGAGTTTTAGGCTCTAAAATGCAATTATAGGTGGATTGTGTGCCATAGTCGAGTCTTATGTGTAAAATTTGCTTGATTTCAAAGCAACTATTAACAAAAAGCAGAACTAAAGGACGGAGGGGGAAGTGATGAAGCGAGACACCACAAAAGGTCCTATAGAAAGCCAATTTGAGACAGAGATTATAGCAGAAAGTGGATAAAATGGCGAACGGGGAGCCCAAGGCCGTAAATGTCTATTTTGTAATAGGTTAGACTAAATGTCACATGGTACTATTGGCCCTTGACAAGCACATATGTTATTCTTCTATGTTAATAAAAACATGCAAAAGGGGAAATTTCCTTGGTGCCTTATTCTGCTAATGCTATAATTGTGTCGCGAGCTATGAGTGACTCAGCGACATATTGCAAAGCTTTTTATTGTTCAATGTTAATAAAAAAATACAAAAGGAAATTCACATTGTACTGCGTCCTGCTTATGCTATAATTGTGTAGCGAGTTTAAAGTGAGATGAGATCACATTATTATGAGACTTGAAGCTTGCAGGAGTGTTTCAGTGAAGTGTATATGGGAAATCCCGGATTAATGAAAGATTCTCACGTGATCAATAAGCGCCACCAATTCACAAACGAGGAGAAAGCAAACGCAGTACAAAGAGCCCATAGACTGGGAAACATAGCCCAAGCAGCCCGAGACCTCGACTTACTGTACGCTTCTCTGCGGAAATGGGTGAAGCAGGCGGAGGTGGAAAGTCCATTGAGTGCGAAGAAGGATGTGGCATTGATCGCGCGCGCTCCCGAGACTTCGAAACAAACTTCTCAGGCCAATACCGAAGTGGGAAACGCCTTCGAGCAAAAAGTCGCCAGGCTCTATGAAGCTCTGGGTTATTCTGTTCAAAATAACGTGCTATTAGCGGGAGGAGGTCAACAGGTCGATCTTCTCGTCAATCGCACCTTTCCGGGCATAGGTCAGGCCCGCGTCGTTGTCGAATGTAAATTCAGAACTAGTGGGCAGGTATCGAACCAGGACGTGTTTGACTTTCGATCGTTGATTCGCAGTTTGAACGAATCCGACGGCATCACCGGTGGAGTCATGGTGTCGAATGGCAAGTATAGCGCACCCGCCCAAAGTGCTGCCAAAAAGAGCGGACTTGTCCAGCTACTTACTACCCTTGCGCTGGAAGACCAGATCCTTAACGTCCATGAAGCCCTAGCTTCATTCGCTCATGAATACGAAACGCGAAATATCTATGAGGAGTATATTCCACTAAAGGCCAAGAACAGGAGGAGCGAGAGCTCCTTGTTTCAGGTGGATATCGAGGACATCGAGTCCGAACTTCTGAACTGGATCCATTCGGGGCCACATGGCTTTGCGACAGTTCTAGGCGACTACGGCGCGGGAAAAACCACACTTCTCGAGCGAATAAAGTACAAACTAGCACTCGAGCATATAGAAAACTACTCTGAACTCCGACCCGTCTTGTTCCTGTTGCGTGACTATCACAAATGTGGATCCCTTGAGGCACTGGTCATACATACGCTTCGTCGAGAGTTCAACTGCGATGTCCCACCCACGGTTTTCTGGCGGTTCGCAGCTGAAGGCAAGCTCGTAATCTTGCTTGATGGCTTTGATGAAATGTCGCCGCAAGTGGATGGAAGCAAGAGGGTTGGCAACATCCTCCTTCTTGCGCGTCTTCTCAACATGAAGTCCAAGGCTATTCTAACTTGTAGACCAACGTATTTCGTCGATGTCGACGAGTTCAATCAAGCCATCGATTCGGTGAATCACCTAGCGGTTCCAATGGAGATAGAACTGACCGACGACTTGAACGCACCAGGGGCGTATCAGGTTAAGGGGAAGAAGCGTCCAATTAAGCGCAAGCGAAAAGGTGAGCAACAAGACAAAATGCGTCGAGTGGACGCGGCCACCAAACTTGAGCGACGACTCGAAGCGGTTATCATACAGAAGACCGATATTCCCCGCATGGAGGAGTCAGAGATTGAGCATGTCGATTTGAAAGCGCTCAGCGAAGAGCAAGTCGACGAAAGCCTCCGAAAGCACGATTCCGATTTTAGGAAAATATGCATGGCTGGTTGGGAAGAGGTAAAGGCTTACTTATCCGAAGTCTATGACCTTCGCGACTTAGTGAAGCGACCGATACTGTTGAAGATGGTTATCGAGACCCTGCTTATGGGCGTCTTGGACATAAAAAAGCCGAAAGAGAACATTGGACCGGCCCAGCTCTACGAAATCTATCTGTCGAAGCAGTTTGAATGGGACACAAGCAAGGGTAGTGGGAGGGGCTTACTTACAAAAGATCAGCGTCGACAGTTTGCAGTAGCAATTGCCCTAGCCATGTTCGATAGCGAACAACTCGAAGTCGGTTATGAAGATATACTTCGGGTGGTCGAAAAACGTCACGAAGTTTTGGAAGATCTTCGTAAGCAGCTGGATCATGTATCTGTTGAGGAGGTGGCGACAGACGTTCAGACTTGCACGTTTTTAAGGTGGGGTGACTCGGGCCAGTTCTGTTTCACTCATAAATCCTTTATGGAATTTTTTGTTGCCAGACATCTCAGGCAGTGCATAAAGGCTAATCGGGAGGATAAAAGACTTCATTCGCCTTTGCCGCGTGAAATCAAATACTTTCTTGGATCATTTGCGAACTGGATGCCCGAATTGCTTGATTGGCTCATTAACAGCCTGAAGGCCACGACAAAAGACAAAGTGTGGAGATCGAATATAGCGGGCATTCTATTCGCGGCAGGGGGTAAGCTTCCGCCTCATGCTCTGTCACGCTGCAGTGTCTCTGGGGTAGACTTCATCAAGGCTATGATGGATGCGAGTGAGTGGCGTCGATTCACGCTCGAAGGTGTCTCGATTTCCGAATGGACGACAAAAAACTGCACGATCCTCGACACATCCATCAGAAATGCCCCAGTAAATGGCTGGTTGGCGAGTCACTGTAGGATCGTACTCAACTCGGAGCAAGTTACATTTCACAATTGTCAATGGGACAACTCCAATCTACGCCTCTCGGGCAGAGATGTCTCTATCATCGATTGTCGTTTTTGCGGGGGTGAAGTGATATTCATAGGTGACGTGTGTGTCGAAGGGGGGCGAATTGAGGAGGGGCTGCTTACTGTTGTGGGATCGGACAGCTACCAGCCTCGTGTCATTCGCGTTACTTTTAGTGAAGAAGAGATCTCATGTGTGAATTCAATTCTGGAACAGTGCGAACTCTCTGGGAAGAACGCCAGATTTAGCGGGAGTTCTGTTTTGACTGACTGCTCGCTTAGTAATCTAAAAGTAGAGGTAAGAGGTGAGTTAGAGACGGGAGGAGAATACAAAAGACCTCGCATAGCTACCTGTCGACTGAAACGCAACGTACATGTAATTGCAAAAGACGCGATGATTAGCAAGTGCGAGTTTGAGCAAGCTGAACTCGAGTTAGCGAGCATTGCAATACATGGTTGTGTCATAAACGATGCTTTTGTACGTCTCTCTGGTTCCTTGTTGATGGAGGACTGTAAGATCACCGAGAGCAGACTGGACATGGACAATCAAAAGAGGAGAGATCAGGCAGCCCATCAAAGCCAGTACAAGCGGGAGCTGCATCGCTGCAAATATCGACGCGTGGAGGGTCGCTACTCTGCAGATTCGATCCAGCGATGTGAATTTGTTGAAAGTGTGAGCAGCATCACGTCGAATTCGGAGGTCGAGTTTTGTACCTTCCGACAAGGGGTGGTCCACGTCATTGGTTCCACCGGTGGTACCGTTAACATATCCCGAAGCTCGTTCGAGAATACGGAGATTACCGTCTATGCATCTCAAGTCGCTGCTTCGTCGAAGTGGAAAGTAAATTCATTCCGTTCCTGTTCAATTGTCGGTCTCTGTGTTTCTATCAAATCAAGCATCGCGCAGCAATTCCCGGATTGCGACGGAGTTGTTTTACTCGGAGAGGAGCTTCAAAAAGAGAAGTCACACGCGAAAGAAATGAAAACCCGTATTGATAAAGCACTTGAGGAGCATAATAAGGAGCTTCAGATCATCATGAAGTGGAACGAGGAGTCTCTACGTCAATCTAGTTTCGAAGGAGATACTGCAGAACTGAAAGCTGATGACTCGGAAGTGGCGGACGACAGGAAAAGACAGTCTGAGACCATCAACGAGAAAAAAACGGAAGTCAGCGAGATCGAGCGCGAACGAAAGATGCTGGAGGATATGGTCTGTGAGATGGAGGCGATGGAGGACATGGAAGAGATGATCGCCGAAGCACGGAAGTTGATCGCTGAAAGCCGAAATCGAGAAAGTGAAGAAGCCGCTGAACTCGACCGTCTCAAAAAAACGGCGGAAAAGAGTCGTCGAGAGGCACGTCTGAAACGAAAGCAGAAACAGGGCTTGAAGACTCGTGTCGACAAAAAGCTCAAAAAGCCCGATCAGGAACTGCAGGTTATCACGAAGTTGATCGAGGAGTCTCGCCGTCAGTCGAATCTCAGAGAAATTGCTGCAGAAGCAAACTCGAAAAAAGATGACTCTGAAGCGGCGGACGACATGAAAATACAGTCTGAGGCTATCTACGAAAAAGAAGCCGAAATCAGCGAGATCAAACGCGAGCGAATGACGCTCGAGGCGATGGTCATTGAGATGAAGGCGATGGAGGACATGGAAGAGATGATCGCCGAAGCACGGAAGTTGATCGCTGAAAGCCGAAATCGAGAAAATAAAAAAGCCGCGGAACTCGACCGTCTCAAGAAAGTGGTGAAAAAAAGTCGTCGAGAGGCACGTCTGAAACGAAAGCAGAAACAGGAAGAGAAGCAAGCGTTTTACAAAGCTCTGAAGAGGAATCTTAAGGTGCGTCTGAGAATTGCTAAACATGATATCGAAGCGGAACGTGAGCGCTTGCTGACAGAGGAAGTGGCGAAGTTGGTTCAGCGTAGTGAAGCTTTCGTTCGTGTACCACATTGGCTCCTCCTCGATGCGTCCAATCAGGAGCGCATCATGGTAGCGGTGAAAAAGTTGCTACCTGAGGATTCGGAGACCATTCGGCGGGTGAGAAAGGCAATTTGCAACAAAAGATAAAATTCCCATTGCTCCCTATCCGGCTAATGTTATAATTATGTTGCGAGCTATGAGCGACTCAGAGACATATTGCTGTGAATATAGAGGGCAGGATACTGGGGATTGCTTCGGGGAAGATCATGACAAAGGAAGAAGTTAATCCCCTATAAAGCAATCATTACTTAAATCCATACCAATTATCACCCCTAAGCAATAATATGCAGTGAAATGTATCTCAGAGCCTCGTGTAGTACGTTAGAATGGCGGTTCGAAAGGTCCCCGATACAATCGGTTAGGCTGGTTCCCGATGCTCTTCTTCTTTAAGAGATGAGCCAGTTCATAGAGCCGGACAACTCAAGAGGTTCACATTCGCGAACCTCTAAAATCCTTTCTAGCTTCTGCACAGGATGGTCATACTCGCCATCTGTCACAACAAGTAATCTATCTGGTAGGCCTATGAGTTGCTCCATATTGTATAGTGCAAGGAATAAACACTGTAATGACATGAAGGAATAACTCCTCCTCCATTTCGGAAAGCCCTTTAACGCTTCTGGCTTTTCATTCCCTTATTTCTTGCTCTAATTCTCCTATATCTTCCTCTCGTCCAATCAAATGAACTCTTCTGAGTCTTCCCTGCGAACAGTACTTTATTACTGCTAAGGGCGGGTTGGCAAGATGGAGAGCTTCAATTGACTCATGCATTTTTCTCCCGCTCCATGTTCTATAATTAGAGTTGAGGTAACAGAGAAGGAAAGCACTCCCGTCTACTTGCCGCTTTGAGATTATCTGCTCGACCCTGCTCACATCCTCGCCAGAGTATTTCTTTTGCATGAAAAGTGAAATCGCAGGCATCCTATATAAATACTTATATACTATAGTATATTATAATTGTGGGTGAGAAACGTAATTCTCGGGAAAAACACACTGCCATGTTGCGCAAAACAGTTCAATTGTCTATTAGCTTGAATGCCTGACAACTCTGAACATGAACATCGAAAAAATCGCAGCCAAGCTCAAGCCGCTTATGCCGGAAAAGATTTCAAAGTTGATGAAGACACGAGAATTGGCAGATCCAGATTTGCAAGCCTTAATCGAAAAACAAATTATCTCTACCGCTTACAATTACCTTGGCGATTTCCACAATAAGATCCTACTCTCACTACCGCCAGAGAAAAAAGCCAAAGGCGCAATCAACCTCGGCACAATTCTTTATGACAAAGAGAAATGGCCGTTAGGTCTTTCTTATGGCGAGATGATCCAGAACACCGCTATTCTTGGCCGGTCAGGTGCCGGTAAGACCAATGTTACATTCCACATTCTAAATCAGCTTATCGAAAAGAAAATCCCGTTCGTATTCATGGACTGGAAACGAACAGTCCGTCATCTAATCCCAAACTTCAATAACAAGCTAAACATCTACACACCCGGCAGAAAGCTGGTTAAATTCCCATTCAATCCCTTCGTTGTCCCGCCCGGCATTGAATCAAATGTATACGTCAATCAACTTGTCGATGTTATGAGCCAGGCCTTTACACTCGGCGACGGCTCAAGAAGTATCTTGCGAAAAGCAATCGCTTCCATATACGCTCAGGGCAATCTTTGTCCCACAGTTGCAGATGTTATCAAAGAACTCGAAAAAGTCCCCGACACTGGCCGTATGGGCGGCTGGAAAGTTACTGCGATGCGGGCACTGGAAAGCCTTGAGTTTGCTGACATCTCATCTAATGACCAGATATCACAAGAGCAACTTGCTGAAAAAATGCTCCACGAAAACACAGTCATCGAACTTGATGCGTTGGCCCAGGAGAGTAAAAAGTTTCTGATTCCACTATTGTGCCTATGGCTTTATTATGTTAGATTAAAGTCACAAGATCGTGAAAAACTAAAGCTGGTTATATTCATAGAAGAAGCTCATCACGTTTTACATAAACGTTCGCAAACATCTAATGAAACAATACTTGAAATGCTCTTTCGGCAGTGCCGTGAACTGGGTATCGGCATAGTAGTTATCGATCAGCACCCGCACCTGCTTTCATCTGCCGCGATGGGGAATACCTACACAAGCATTTTCTTAAACCAGAAAGACCCATCTGATATCAACAAAGCCGCTGCTGTCTGCCTGCTGGATGCTGATGAAAAAAAGTACTTCAGTATGCTGCCAGTGGGGCAGGGAATTGTCAAACTTCAGGACCGGTGGATGAGTCCTATCCTTGTTAAGTTCCCATTGGTAAATGTCAATAAAGGTTCAGTTACTGATGATATTCTTGCAAGATATTCCGCCATAAATAAGGCTAAAACTACAGGTTCAGGCCGGAATACCCCCATGTTAAAGCATAATTTCTCTATGTTGCAGTCTGAATTTGGACAGGTTCCGCGGATTCCACTCTATGATATCCCCCTGGAAGAACCAGCATTCGCTTTTATCGAAGATGTCTTACAACATCCTGACGATGGCGTCAAAGCCAGATACAAAAGATTAGGCCTGAGTAC
>VRUK01000164.1 GCA_019456195.1 Planctomycetota bacterium
TCAAAGCCGACTTGATACGAAAGTCTGCGCTGCCCGGCTGGAAGGCGTCAGGTGCAAGTGGGCATCCCGTGCAGGAATAGAAAAAGCCATAGGCATACTTAATGAAGACACAAGAGAAAGTGACTGTCTGACTGATTTGTGGAGTGATAATGAGGAAGATTTAAATGATGTTTACCTGCAGAACTGCTGGTTTACCGTTCAAGCAGTTGATGAGGCGAGTAAATTAAACATAAATACAGTTACCAAAGGTCAGCTTTTAGCATTGCCGGAAATGCTCGAAGAAATTGCCGATGCGATAATTGACTGGCGGGATGAAAATGATACTCCAAGCGCAGGGGGCGTCGAAAGCGGATATTATGAGAGCTTGCAGTTCGGTTACATGGCCCGGAACGACTCGCTGCGGACCATACGTGAGCTTCTTTTAGTCAAAGATGTAACAGAAGAGTTATTCTTTGGGGAAGACACTAACCTGAACGGTCTGTTGGATTATAATGAACAGGACGGTGACGAGAGCCTGCCATACGACGACGGAGACAGTGAATTAGACAAGGGATGGATAGCGTACCTGACATGCTATTCTTACGACAACAATAAAGACGCCGAAGGTAATCAAAAAATCAATATCAATGAAGGCAATGCGAATCAGCTATCAAGGTCTCTTGGCATAAGCAGCGATCAGGCGCAAAAGATTGAAGATGGCCAAGACTATGACGGCATCGGTAATTTATTAGATAACAATACACTGGATGTGCAAACTTTTTCAAAAATAGCCGACAAGATAACGGTTGATGACAGTGAAAAGATACCCGGGAAAGTAAATGTTAATACGGCCTCAGAGATAGTACTGGCAGCCTTGATGGGCGGCGGGGATACAGCCGAGCAGACTGCGCAAAATATAATCGCTCATCGAGAAACTTTATTGTACGGGATGGAAAGCATTGGGGAACTTTTAGATGTTCCATCGATGAGTGTTAATACGTTTAAGAAAATTGCGGATTTAGTAACCACACGATCCGATGTCTATTCGATTCGCTGCGTG
The DNA here is from genome assembly GCA_019456195.1 of Planctomycetota bacterium. GTDB lineage: Bacteria > Planctomycetota > Phycisphaerae > Sedimentisphaerales > Anaerobacaceae > NIOZ-UU13. The sequence goes on from VRUK01000164.1 coordinate 1,040, forward strand.
GCGACGGCCGACAGAAACGGCAAGAACGGAGCAAAGGTGGAAACGGAAGCGGTGGTGGACAGGGTCGAAAGCCCATGTAAGATACTTTTCTGGTATCAGGGAGCAACTAATTAATGAGCACAAAAACCAATATCAAAACACTTCGTTCTGTTATAGCAATAGCGCAGGAGGAAGGTAAGCTCAAGGCTATCAAGCTTCAACGGCAGAGCGGCATTACAAATGTTCTCTGGACAAAGAGCAGCGAAGATGGCGCAGCAGACTGGAAAGCCTTCGCCGTCAAATGCGGTTTGTCTGCCGAGCTAATGTCGCAAAGAAGCCCTGACAGTCACAGAGCAGTCGTCGTCGGCTTTAATTCGGCGGGTGTGGCTTTTTATCGCATCACGGTACCTGCCGTTGGCGAGGAAGAAACCGCATCGATAGTTAAATTACAAGCTGAAACCCGGCTGCCGCTTCCGGCAGAACAAATGGAGATGGCCTGGCGAGCAGACCAGGTGCGGAACGGTCAGGTAGGGTTTATCGTAGCGGCGGCAAGAAAAAAGCTGTTAGAGGATTTTGTGGGACAGGTGCGCAATTTTGAGCCGACTAAAATATCATTAGACTGCGAGGGAGTGACAAAAGCGTGGAGGGAATTCTTTTCCGGAAATGAAAAACTCGCCGTGGTTGTAAGTATGACAGGTCAGAATACGCAGATTTGTCTTGTTGAAAACGGACGATTGTGCAATGCCATGCTCCTTGATATCGGGATGGAGGATCTTGCGGCTGATGACGAAACCGAACAAATGCAAACTTCCGAAAGATTCATACAGGACATGATCAGCGTACTGGAATTGTTTGGGTACAGCGACCAATCAGAATTGCCGGTTTTTATGCTTTCAGACGGTAATTCTGCGCATATGAACTTAGTATCTTCTCTCAATTCGGCTGGATTAGATGCGCAAATAGCTCTGCCGGACATTAAAGAATTGCGGACGCCAAGCGAAGTGGGTATCGAGGATATCTACGAATACCGAGTTGCAATAGGTCTCGGGATGATGGCTTTTGAGACGAGCAACAATGAGCTTAACATTTTCGAGCATATATACAGGCCAACATCAAAAAAGGAGAAGGTATATTGGATTTATTCACCAAAGATAGCGGGCGGGATAGCAGCGGCAATGCTGGTGCTGTTCATCGCTGTCTATTGTGTTGTCGGTATAGCCAGTCCCGTCGCCATAGAAAAGCATTTGAAAGCATCGGCTTCCGACGCTGATCTCAACAGTCTGATGCAACGGCAAAAACTAATCAAATCGGTTGCACAGCAAAGGCCTGATTTACTCGAGCTTTTAATCGAGATTAACCACAGCGGCGAGAGGGGGATAAAGCTGGAGAATTTTCATTTTAAGAAGGGTCAGCCGATTACAATTAGCGGTGAGGCGCCCGGTAATGAACAGTTGTATAAGTTCGAGAAAAACTTACAGGACAAAAAGAACATAAAGAGTGTAAAAATGAGTCCAAGCAGAGATGCTAAAACCAAGAAAATCAAATTTACAATAACTTTTCATTATAGGAATTTCACGAAATAGAAATACTTGCATAGAAAGTCTGGAAACTATGATAAATAAATTAAGCCAAAAAGACATTCGGACATTAAAATTAGGTGCAGTATGCGTAGCCGGAATTATCATATTTCTGGTTGGGTCCGAAGTGCTTGGCCGCTTGAAAAAGGCGCAAGCATCTACTGCCATACTGAACAACAAGCTGGAGCTTATCGATGTTGACAAGGCCAAACAATCCGGCCTGATGTCAATTGTGCCTAAGTTTGAGATGCCGATAGAGGAAGAAGATCAAAAATTCCTGTTTGTAGATAAACTTACCGAGCAATTCAAAAAAGCTGGAATAAAAAACCAGCCTTTGCAGGTCGCCTCGAAAACAACTTCCAAGAAGGACGGATACCAATTGCTGCGTTTAAAATGCAGTGCTACATGCAGATTAACGCAGGCATTCGATTTTCTGGCCAACCTGAAAGACAATCCATATCTGGTTGGAATCGAGGAGCTGAGGCTTAGAATTGATAAAAAGAAACCTCAGGAAGTTGCTATGGACCTGACAGTATCAACATTCGTTAAGTAAGTGAGGCAAATTTTGAAAATTGATTATCTCAAAGAAAAGAAAGAATTGGTTTCAGTCGTTCTCCTTTGCGTCTCAGTGGTTTTAGCAGTTTTGATTTTAGTAACGGTAACAGGCTTTTTTACAGCCTCAGCCAAGGCAGAGAGGATAGTCACGGATGCCGTTGCACAAAATACTGAGGATGCCAACGATATAGACAAGTACTTCACCAAATACAAGATGCTTGCAGATGCGCTTAAAAAGAACAACTTGTTCGCGCCGCCTGCGCCGAAGCAGCACCCGGTAAAAGAGGTAACAGGAATATTTGGTGATGAAGTGATAATTAGAGACAAGTTGTATAAAGTCGGTGATAAGGTGGGAGACGCAATTATAGTCTCAATTGAAGCTACACAAGTGACTATCGAATGGGACGGCAAGAAAAAAACCTTTTCTCCTATGGATGCAAAAAGTTCTTCGCAGCCTGGCAGGCCGGGTGGTTCAAGAACAACCGCCAAGGGGGGTAAGCCTGGCAAAGGAATCGCCCAGATGGTTGCAGTTGGGTCGGATGGATTTAGGGGGAAGGGGGAAAAATCCCAGAATATGTCTGAGGCCAAAATGCAGGCAAAAAGAGCTAAGCAAGATCAAGAAAATCTTAGAGCCATACAAGATAGATGGTCAACTCTGCCTGAGCAAGTAAGAAAAAAACTTAGTGACATAAAAGAGAGATGGCCAACTATGTCTGAGGGAGAAAGGGACAAAATCAGGTCCGGATTGAGTGAAAGATTTGGTAGTGGAAAACGAGGTGGTAAATAATTATAGAAGTACTTATGTAAGGGAGATAAATTATGAAAATTGATTATCTGAAAGACAAGAAAGAATTGGTTTCTGTCGTTCTCCTTTGCGCCTCAGCGGGTTTGGCAGTTTTAACTTTGGTAAAGGTAACAGGCTTTTTTACAGCCTCCGTCAGAGCAGAAAGGATAGTCACGGATGCCGTTGCACAAAATACTGAAGATGCCAACGATATCGATAAGTACTTCGCTAAATACAAGATGCTTGCAGATGCGCTAAAAAAGAACAATTTGTTCGCGCCGCCTGCACCGAAGCAGCACCCCGTAAAAGAGGTATTGGGGATATTTGGTGATGAAGTGATAATAAAGGGCAAGTTGTATAAAGTCGGTGCTAAGGTGGGAGACGCAACTATAGTCTCAATTGAAGCTACACAAGTGACTATCGAATGGGACGGCAAGAAAAAAACATTTTCTCCTATAGACGCGGGAGGTTCTTCGCAGCCCGGGGGGCCGGGTGGTTCGAGACCTACAGCCAGAGGGGGCCCCCCGAGACCAGGAGGAGGCAGCGCCCAGATGGTTACAGTTCAGTCTCAAGGAGGGTCCGGGGGCGGTCCCGGAGGCGGCATGGGGCCAATGATGGGAAGATTCCAAAATATGTCTGAGCCTGAAAGGGACAGATTCAGGGCTGAAATGCAGGAAAGACGTGAAAGATATACGAATATGTCCGAAGCTGAGAGAGAAAAGTTCCGAAACGAAATGCGCGAGAGGATGATGGGTGGTGGAGGACGGCCTCCAGGCGGCGGACGAGGCTCAGGAGACGGGCGACGAGGTGGTAGATAATTATAAAACGGATTAAAGTGAGGAAAACAAAATGAAACGATCAGGAACAGTACTAATATTTGTAATAGTTTGGGCGGCAGTGCTTTTTGGATCCTTTGTAATCGGAATTTGCGTAAAGGAAGTGAGATTCCATCGAGCAGGAGCGGTAATTGAAACCAAAACAGACATAACACCTAAAGTGGTAAAGAGCAAGGTTGAAATACTAAGTGACGCAGAGAAACTTGCACAGGAGCTGGCACTTCAAGCACCAGCTCCCGGGCCCGGAGGTGGTGAGCGATTGGCCAACCGTCCTGCCGGACAAGGAACCGAAGAGGGAAGAGGTAATATGAGGGAGCGAATGGCGAATATGTCTGAGGAAGAGAGAGCCCAAATGCGTGAAAGAATGGGCAGCAGGCGACGAGGAGGCGGGGATAGAATGCAAAATCTTTCCGAAGAAGAAAGAGCCCAAATGAGGGCGCGATTTGAGAATATGTCTGAGGAAGAAAGAGCTCAGATGCGTGAAAGAATGGGCGGCAGGCGGCCAAGAGGCGATGGAGAAAGCGGCAGAGGCCGACCAGGCGGCAGGCAAAATAGAGAACAGCAAGAAAACAATTAATGAGGTGAACAAAATGGACTGGTTAAAATCAATAATATCAGTAGTAGTTGGTATTGCGGCGGTTCTTATTATCTGGAGAGTAGGTTTTTACCCTCCGATACCCGGACAATCAGAAAAACCAACTGAAACCAAAGTAGTTGCTGAAGCGGAGAAAACCGTTGAAGCTCAAAAGCCGGATGCCACAGACAAGCCTGAAGTAGCCTCTGAAGTTAGCAAACCCGAAACACCAATGGGCGTTGGTAAACCTGAAAGACCAGGGGACGTAGCCGGTACACCTCCGAAGGTAGTCGCCGCAGGCAATTCAGGAAGACCAGATGATGTTAGCGGGCAGATAAGAACTGCTGTTATTACCGAGCAGGGAAAGTCTGTCGAGCCAAACGAGCCGATGGAAAACCTGAATCTCAAAAATGTGGAAATGAAAATCATTATCGAGAAGCTCGCGACATGGACCGGCAAGGTGATTATTCCCACCGATGAGTCACTGAAACAGAAAATAACCATATACTCACCTGAGAAGCTGCCAAGAAGCAAAGCCCTGGCAATGATTTATAGTGCGCTGCGTATTAAAGGTTATATTGCCGAACAGACCAACGGCACGATTTTCCTTAAACCCATATCAGAAGCAAAGCTGGGCGAGGTCCCCACGATATCGGAAGATTATCCGCTTGCGATGGTGGAAAACAAAGACCAGGTAGTTCAAAAATTCTTTAAGTTAGACAACTACAGTCCATCGCAGATGGGTCAGATTATTCTGCCGCTGGTGGGTGAGTACGGCTACGTAAGCGCCGATGAAGGCACAGGCAGCCTGTTTATAATTGATACGGTCAAGAGCCTGATGCGCATCAGCACGATAATCAAACAGTTTGACGTAGTCGAAGTTGAGGAGATTTTAACAGAGATATTTGAAATTCAACACGGCGATCCAACAGCGATGGTTGAGCTGCTTCAGACCTTGTTAGGCAGCGGCGGCAGCTTGAGCGGGTCCGGAGGTTCCAGCCGGGGACGCGGACCTTTCTCAAGAGGAGGTCCTCCGAGCAACTCCCGAAGTAAAAGCTCCGGAGGGGCGGCACAATCGGTCACTGTTGGAACGAGCCGAACGCCGGCCTTGCTGATTCCGCAGCCTACTTATAACTGGATCATCGCAAAGGCAACGGCTGAAGACTTAAAGAAGATTGGCGAGTGGATTAAAAGACTCGACAGGGCAGTACCAACGCTATACGTTGACCAACCTCTTGATAATATTGAAAACAAAAATCAGATAGTTCAAAAGTTCTTTAAGTTAAAAAACTACAGTCCCTCGCAGATGACCCAGGTTATCGGACCTCTGCTTAGCGAGACCGGTTATGTGAGCGCCGATGAAACCACAGGCAATCTTGTTATTCGTGATACGGTCGAGAAACTGCTGCAAATCGAGATGATTATCACAGAATTTGACGTGCCAGAGGCCGAGCAAACCGTTACAGATACTTTTGAAATTCGCAACGGTGATCCATCGGAGATTGTTCAATTGCTGAGGATGCTTATAAGCGGCGATGTCGGTACGAGTTCAAGGAGTATGGGTCGAAGCAGCAGTTACGGCCGGAGCAGTAGTTACGGTCGAAGCAGCAGTTACGGCCGGAGCAGTTCAAGAGGTTACAGCAGCGGATATAGAGGCAACTCCAGGGGCGGCTCATCTCGATCGGTTTTGATTGGGCCAAGCGACCAGCCAATTGTGCTTATCCCTGAGCCGCAACGCAAGTGGATTATTGCACGGGCGTCGGCTGAAGATATGAAAATGATAAGCGATTGGATAGTAAGGCTTGACCAAGAGGAGCCAATTAAATCAGAACATGAAACAGTTTCAATTACATACGCGGATGTCGATGAAGTTGCGGAGCGTCTTAATGAAGCTATGCAGCAGATGCCGGGCTCAGAACTGACGGCGAGTGTTCTCATTCAGCCGTTAACACAGGCAAGACAGATTGTCATCTACGGCAGGGAAGACATGCGTAAAATGGTTAAGAACCTTATTCAAGAAATCGATATCCCCACAGGGCTATTCAAGACTGAGCATTTCAATCTAAAACACGCCGACCCTGATGTAATCAAGGAAAAAATAGAGGAACTTTATACCGCAACCAGCCCTTACGGCAGTAGCAGATACGTTTCTGTATATAACTTTGGCAGTCGGGGGGGAAGCAGCTCAATGTCGGCCGATACAGTAAAAGTAATATCGTATGCCACACTCAAGCAGGTAACTGTGATTGCCTCGGCTGAAAATATGTCAAAAGTAAGAAAGCAAATAGAAGAATGGGATGTTCCGCTGGATGTGGATCAAGTCAGGCCGAGGATAATTGAACTGCATAATTCAGATCCGGTTCAGATGGCTGAACTGCTCAGGAAGCTTTTCACCGAAGAAGGCGGCGGCGGAATGAATATCTACGATCTTTTATTTGGCCGAGGTACCGAGGAAAAGGCAAAAATTATTGGGCCGCTCTATGGCCAATTGACCTTCGAGGAGGTACCGCAGACAAAAAAGATAATCGTAATAAGCAAGATTCCCGAGGCATACGATGTTATTGAGAAACTGATACTCGACCTTGACAGACAGGAGATGGCGGAAGTGCCCAATGTCATACAACTTAAATATGCAGATCCCGAAGACCTGAGCGAGCGCCTTAATGCAATGTTCGTTGAAGCGGGACAAACGGCCAGGATTCGACTGACTGAGCAAGGATTGAGCGAATCGTCTTCAATGGATGACCCGGACGACAACAGCAGTAGTAATAACAGCCAGGGCGACACTTCGTCGGAGGCTAATACTTACACACCGCCATGGTCGGGGTCCGGGGCCCGCAGCGGTATTAATCAAGAGATGCCAATCAGTAATGTTATCGGCAGGATTCGATTCGTACCGGAGCCACATACCAAATCGATTCTGACCCTCGCTCCACCGGAGTTCATGGACGAGATAGAAGAACTGATCGCGGAACTGGATGTGCCCGGCAAACAGGTTATGATGGAGGCGATTATTGTTGAGATTGAGCACAGCAAAGTCACCTCTTTGGGAGTCGAGTTATCAACGAATCCTGACGCATTTGGCTCGATCGGCGAAAATGCACTTCTGACGCTGAGTAATTTGACGAATTTAGGAGTTCATGGTACTACAGCAGGCATAATATCTCCGGCCTCGGGTGTTGCAGCGACAGGTGGCTCGGGTACACTTATCGGTGTTGGAACAGATGTTTACGCCCTGATTGATTTTCTCATCAAGACAACCGATGCAAAGATTCTGAACCAGCAGACTCTCTGGACAAAGGACAATGAGGAAGCAAAATTCTTCAAGGGTAGTGAAGTTGCATTCTTAGGCAGCGAATCAATAACAAATCAGACCACCAGCCAGAACATTGATTATGAGAAAGTGGGTATGGAACTGCGTGCCCGTCCAAGTATTACTCCTGAGAACAAGGTTGATATGATTATAAATGTCGAGATTTCTTCGCTTACAGCAAACCTTGTGAACAACCAGCCGGTCAGGAGCACTATGGAAACCCGGACGAACATGATTGTACAGGACAATCAGACACTTCTGCTCGGCGGTATCCTATTCCAGAAGGACAGTACTGTGATAAGCAAGGTTCCGCTGTTTGGTGATTTACCTTTGATAGGTGGGCTGTTCCGACACAATTCCATTGAACAGACAAACAGCGAACTGCTTGTGTTTATAACACCTCGTGTGATAGATGAATCAGCAGAGAATATTCCAGAAGCCACGTTAGAGAAAATAGAGCAACCAAAGAAAAAACTCGAAGACGTCAAGGCACAATTACAGGAAACCATGGAAGAACTTGCATGGGAAATGCCGTAAGTTTTCACGGATAAAACATTTAAGACCTCGGCCCTCTGAGCAAACGGGCAACTGCTCAGAGGGCTGTTGATTCAGTTCAAGAGAGGACATTCCACAAGCGTTTCTGAAATCAGGTTGCGGGGACTTTTTACTGGTACGTTCGATAGGCTTATTATCAAGCTGATAGGGCAGTTTTTTACCTTAGGAGTGAGGTTTCTATGTCCGTGTAAGGGTACGGGCGTCTGGCTACTCAAAAGAAAAAGAATGGTATAAAATAGCACATTCACGCCCCTGCGGAATATCTCGCTTTTTCCTCTCTCTCCGCACCGCAGGGGCTTTTATATTCAACAACAATAGTGCGAAGAATCCCTGTTTTTTATGGTTTATTCGTTGTTTTGGCGACAAATCTCTCATTTGTGAGAATTCCCCCTTGACCTCACTAACAAGATAGTTTATACTGAAATAAACAATAGTTTTCTGTACAAGCCCCTGCAAAAAGACTTTGTTTGTATAGAGATGTGCTTTGCGAGGTATTAGAATAATGAGATTTTTTATCAGCAAATTTCCAAGGATTAAAATTCCTCGCATTTTCCGGGTCAAGCTTCACTTGCTCGCTATCGCGGATGACTCTATCTGCTGGTTGAAATTCGTTGTATTTCAGTGGAAAAAGAAAATAACAAAGATAATAAAATCGAGAAGGGCAAGAAGGGAATTTCGGCCTGGTTCAATCCTGGGTAACAGTTTGGGTGTACTTATCTAATGGAGATTGAGGATTCCTCCCGATTAAGA
>VRUK01000165.1 GCA_019456195.1 Planctomycetota bacterium
TCATTAAGACATGGACATTATAACATATCGGTAAATATATAGAATCATCTTCGAGTTATAATTGCGACACAGCCTGTCCGCTCAGGATGACAGTTGTGTCAACTTGCCACATCCGACTGCATTCGTAAAAAAATGGTGGGGCAGGGCGCCATCCTACAGGTCTGAATTTTTCCTTTGCTTAGATTGTATAGTATGTGTTAATCTGTGGCTCAAGTTATTGATCAGCTTTGAATTCAGTGACAGCAGAATTTGCGTAAGGGGATTGTAAGGCTATGGACGAAAAGGCAGAACAAGTCGGCGAGTTAACAATCAAAAAGGCGCCCGTTGGGCTTGCGGTTTTTGCAATGGTAGGGCCTTCGATGGTTTGGGCGGCGGAATATATCGGCTCGGGTGAGGTAATCTTAGCTACGCGGACGGGGGCCATCTTAGGGACGACGGTGCTCTGGGCGATTGTGCTGGGGGTATTTTTGAAATTCTGGATAGGTCTGAGCGGTGCTCGCTATACGGTTTGTACGGGCGAGGGAATGATCGATATGTTCGACAGGATACCGGGGCCGTCTCACTGGGTGGTCTGGGTTATTCTGGTGATACAGTTTATCTGCGCGATATTCTCGATAGGCGCGGTGGCCAACGCGGCGGGTGTGTTTTTGAGCAGCCTTTTGCCTATCAACGCGAAAGTGGGGGTGTGTTTGGTAACTCTATTCGCGGTGGGAGTGGCCTGGTCGGGGACGTTCGACGTATTGAAAATCGTGATGAGCGTTTTCGTTCTTATTATTGTGCTTGGCGTCTTATACGTGGCGGTGCATGTGTTTCCGGGAGTTGGCGAATTTATGCGGAGTCTGAGCTTCGGTATCCCGGAGGTGCCTGAATGGGCGTCGTCGATGGAGGGGGTAAGTGACAATCCGTGGAAGGAAATCCTGCCGCTTTTGGGCTGGGGTGCGGGCGGCTTTGCAAGCCAGGTTTGGTACACGTATTGGGTGCTCGGGGCCGGTTATGGCGCCGCAGCGGGCAGGGGGTATGGCAGGCCTGCCGATGTGCCGAGTCTTCGGAGGATGAGCCGGGACGCGGCGGAGAGAATAAAGGGCTGGTGCCGTGTGCTCTATGTCGATTCGTCTTTGGCGATGGTTATAGGGATAGTGGTGACGGGTTCGTTCTTCATAGCCGGAGCGGAGATTCTTGGGCCTCAGCATCTGGCGCCGGAGGGCGAGGAGGTGGCCTTTACACTCTCGAAAGTGTTCTCGGATAAATGGGGTTCTGCGGGGGGTATTCTGTTTATTGTAGCTGGGGCGATTGCGTTGATTTCAACGAATACCGGGCAGTTGGCGGGCTGGCCGCGGCTGCTGGCTGATTCCTGTCGAATCTGCATACCGAGCGTTGCGAAGAAGTTTTCGTGGAAGACACAGTTCAGGTTTTTCCTGCTGTTATTTATTGTTACGAATATGATTATCGTTTTCTGCTTCGAGCAAAAGCCTGTTGTTCTTGTGAAGATATCGGCGATATTCGAGGGGCTTCTTCTGACGCCGCTGCAGGCGATTCTTGTGGCGGTTGGGCTGTATTTTGTGATGCCGAAGATGCTCTCCAAAGAAGCTTTTGAGGTGCTTAGGCCGAACCGGATATTCGCCGTTGGATTGATTATCGCGTTTTTGGTGTTCAGCTATTTCTGCCTCGTCCAGATGCCGTCGGTCCTGTTTGGGAAATAAGGTGGTCAGATAAGTTCGCCGAAGAGTGTGAGCGGGCTGGTCTTTATGATTTTTACTTTTGCGAATTGGCCGGTGAGTGACGCGGGGCCGTTGAAGACGACTATGTAATCCGTGTCAGTCCTGCCGAGGAGCTGGGGATTGTTGTCGCCGGTTGTATTTATGTGGGCTTTTTTGCTTAATCCTTCGACGAGAACTTTTACTTGCTTGCCTGAATAGCCCCGGCTTAATTGGCCGCTCATTTTCTCCTGTGCTTCGAGCAGCGTGGCGATTCGTTTTTGTTTTACTTCGGAGGGGACGGTGTCCTGCAATTTTTTGTCGGCGGTTGTGCCGGGGCGGGGGGAGTATTTGAAGATAAAAGAATTTCTGTATCGTGCTTTTTTGAGTAAATCAACTGTCGCCTGGAAATCTTCTTCGGTTTCGCCGGGGAAGCCCACGATAAAATCGCCTGCAATTGCGATGTCCGGCACAATGGTTCTGGCTTTGTCGAGAAGTTCCAGATACCAGGCGGCGGTATAGTGGCGATTCATTGCGCGGAGGATTTTATCCGAGCCGCTTTGCGCGGGAAGATGCAGATAATTGCACACCTTCGGGGAGGCGGCCATGACCTGCATAATCTCGTCGAAGAATTCTTCGGACGGATAGCTTGTAACGAACCTTAGCCATTCGATGCCTTCGATATCGGCGGCGGCGTCGAGTAAATCGGCGAGGCACCAGGAGCGGCCGTCCTTTTTGTATTTATATGAGTTTACCGTCTGGCCGAGCAGCGTGACCTGTTTTATCCCTTCGGATGCGAGTTTTTTTATCTGCTCGATTATTACCTCCGGCGGCCGACTCACTTCCGGACCTCGAACGTACGGGACGATGCAATAGGTACAGAAATTATTGCAGCCCCGCATCGCGCGGACATAAGCCTGAGACGGAATATTTTTGTCTTCGATGCCGTAGGCGGATTCGAATGTTTCGAGGGTCTGGTTTTGGCTTTCGGAAGTTTTCTGCCGAATTTTTTCAGTGACGGCCAGGCGTTTTTCATTTTTTTCCATGGCCTGTTTTAGAAGGTCGGCGATTTGCGGGATTTGTGTAGGGCCGCAGACGATATTTACCGCTTTGTGTTCGAGCAGTTTGTCGCCGAGCCGCTGTGCCATACAACCAATGACGGCGACAACGAGGTTGGGTTTGCTTTGTTTGAGATGTTTAAGGTGTCCCAAATGTGAAATTACCCGCTGCTCGGCGTGCTCACGGACCGAGCAGGTATTTATCACAACGGCGTTGGCTTCTTCAACACTTTGTGTTAAATCAAATCCAGCGTCAGTGAGAGCAGAGGTGACCAGTGCTGAATCCAGCTTGTTCATCTGGCAGCCGTAAACTTTAAGGTAAACTTTTTTCATAACTTAATAATCTGGTTTATATTTTTTGAATTGTTTTTTTGTTTTCTTAATAAATTTTCCAAATTTCCGATCCTTTTCTTTTTTTTCAAGTCTGCTCATGGAATTGTAATTATCTTCCCTGGATAATTTAATGTAATTTTCATATTTATCATTATCCAGTGTTCCGTCTTTTACCGCCCCCAAAATAGCACAATCCGGTTCATGCTGATGAGTGCAATCTGAAAACCTGCAATTCTTTGACAAGTCATAGATTTCAGAAAAGACATCTTGTATTGCCTGGCTTGAATCTAATATTCCTATTTCACGCAATCCAGGGGTATCTATTAACAGACCTCCACTTTCCAAGATAAATAGTTCTCTGTGTGTGGTAATGTGTTTTCCTCTATTTGCATGAGAACTTATCTCTCCAGTATTAATTAAACTTTTGCCCATAAGTGCATTTATTATTGAAGATTTGCCCACACCGGAAGAGCCGATAAAGCAATATGTACTCCCTTTGTTAAAGGCTTCTTTTAAGTCGGTGATACCAGAGCCGGTGACCATGCTTGTTGCATAAACAAGCGTATTCTTAAATCTATTTTTTATTTCAAATAATATTTTATCCAAGTCAGCACTTGATATTAAATCTGTCTTATTTAAAATGATTACAGGTTCGATATTTCCTGAATTTGCCAAGGCAAGATATCTTTCAAGTCTGTTTAAGTTGTAATCTCTATCTGGAGCCTGGACAATAAAAGCTATATCAATGTTTGAAACCAGTATTTGAGATTCTGATTCGTTCGATGATTTTCTTTTCAATACTGTTTTTCTGGGCAATATTTTATAAATTTGTGCCTGGTTTTTTGAAAGTGCTTTTATTAAAACCCAATCTCCGACTGCCGGATAATCCTCGTTTGACGAAGCTTGAAACATCATTTTACCCGTAATTTTTGCGGATAATACAGAAGTCTCATTTCTTATGATATATAATCCCTTATGCTCTGCAATAATTCGAGCTGGAGTCAAATCGTTATCATTAACGACTTTGCGGTTATCTTCAAAAAATTCATTGTAACCTAAGTCTTCTAATTTAATTTCTTTAATAATCTCGTCCATTTTAGATGTATCCTGATTCTTTTTCCTCTCTTATGATCATGTAAAATCCCCTGTTCGTTTAATTTGTTTGCTCACGTTTCACATCTCAAATTCTTAAAAATTATTTCTATTGATCAACTAGATTAAGGGTATAAGTTTCTGATTCTTCAGCTTGATACAATTTTACATGTTGCAATTCCGCTCGTTCTATTAGTTTTCTAAGAGTTAACTTTAAACCTTCTTCTGTGTACAAACCAAAAATAATTTCTCTTATCGATTCTGGATTCAGCCTCAAAAACCAGGTATTTTTGCCATTGAAGTCTTTAAGATGTGCTAATCCTTGTTGCTGCAATATCTCCAAATTATCAACGAAGAATATCGAACGAAATTCTTTCTCGTAATGCCAAGCATCTGACTTGGTTCTTACTGTTGTTTCGATTGACTTGATTAAAACACTTTCTTCTGACTCTTCTAAAACATTTACTTTTTGACGCTGCTTAGAATATTTAACAGGATCCATCACAATACTAAGCTTCTTATGCGTATTCGGATAAACATTATCAAAATCGATTCCGATTACTGCTCCTTTATGTTTGTCAGCATAATGAGCCCACATTACCGGTTCTTTTGCAGTTTCTGAGACAGATAATAGACAGCCTTTTCGTCGATTCCAGTCTTTATAAAGTTTCCGTCGGCTTTCTATAAGTCTTTCCTGAAACTCACCTGTTTTAATTTGTTCATATAGTTTTTGTTTCCAGTCGGCTGGAGGGTGGTCATTATTGCATTTAAATATCCGTAAACATTTTGCTTCCATTGCAGGTTTATCATCTGGACAGTAGAAAACTGGCAAACATTCCAATGGGTCATTAACTTCCGAAATAAACGGCAATTTTAGTTCTAAGGATTCCAATATCTTTACAATGCCTAATTGATCACAATATTTGTATAAAATATTCATATTCAGAATTCCCAAAATCACTTCGCTGTACTTGCACCAACGGCCAGCCAAAGCTCTTGATGTGTACAGTTCGAGTACTAATAACTATACAAAGATACAGGATTTGGGATGAGAAATCAATATATCCGGCTATCGGATAGTGAGTGGTTGAGTTTAGTCTGCAAATCTTTTAGTCGGTTTGTTTCATCGAAACCGAGGAGTATAATTGGGAATGCGGTCTTGTTGTGCATTAAAGGTTCATCCATATCGACCCATTTTTTACAATAATCGCCATCGGGGGTACCGGGTATGGGTGAAAAGTCCGCGAGCATTCCGCGGATGCCAAGACTGTTTACAAAGTGCATCGAGGTTTCGAGCTGCTGAGTTTCAATGTGAGGATGTCCGAGGATTTGATAGGCCGTGATATTTGCCGGTTTGGCTCCCGCGGAAATAAGATGCTTAACAGCTTTTGCAAGCTCGTCTGAAAAGACCTTCGAGCCGGTACGTTTTTGCCATTGTTGAGAGGCGCTTTCAAAACCTAAATAGAAGGTCTTAAAACCGGCCCGAACCATAAGCTCTGCCAGTTCTTCGGTGATGAAGCGGGCATTAAGGGCGTTTGGGCTGTGGAAATTTACTTTTATGCTGCGATTGACAACCTCATTTAAGAATGGAATCAAAACCTTATCGGCATCGAACAGCAAGGCGTCATCGTAAAAGGCGATATTCTCAACTCCAAGGCTGTATAACAGCTCTAACTCAGCCAAAGAGTGTTCCAGTGGCCGGGGTTTGAATCGGCTGTAAACCATTGGCACCGAGCAGTAAGTGCACTTAAAGGGACAGCCTTCGGTGAGCTTGAGCACGCCGGCACTGGGCTTCTCATAGACCTCCCACAGGGCCGGCTGGTCAGGGTCGGGATTGATTTTGAGATATTCCCACAGCGGCTCAAGATTATTGCCTGGTACTAAAAAGTCCGCCCCTGATTGTTCTGCGTGATTACGGCAAAGTGTTACATAATTGCCGCCCAAAATAATCTTTGCCTTCGGGCTGACTTTGCGGATATCTTCGATGACTTCCCAGACGCCTTTGTACCAGTAGGTCATTGTCGTCTGGATAAAAACGAAATCGAAGGGCTCCTCCTCTGTAAGAAAATCCTTGAAGATATCACGCGGCAGGCCGAACCGCCGAAAGTATCGCGGGATAGATTCAAGAGGCTTTGGATTTGGGATTTTTTGGCAGTGAAATCTGCCTCGATTCCACCGGTCGGATTCGAGATGCTTTTGTCTTGCTGCGAACGGATGCAGTCTGTCCATATAATCGAGGAGCTTAAAATCCGCGCTGCCGCGCAGCTTTCCCGCGGCGCTCAGCATACCATAGGGCTTAAGCCAAAAATCATAAGCAGTAAAGTCATATATAGGCGGATTTACGAGCAGAATTCTCGGTGTCATAATGAAATGGGAACCTCTAACAATTCATTTTTACTGCGAACGGCTGCAATTTCCACCAGCGGCGTTGTCAGGCCAAAATTCGTCCTCGACATAGCTTTGGCTATGCCTGCGGCGATTCTGACCTTCCGCCTTGCTGGAGAAAATTTCGCTCGTTCTCGTGACAAAAGCAATTTTTAGAGGCTCCCTTATATAATGTGAACGGTCATTCCTGTACAAAGATTAGTTACTGCAACTGCCATAAGGTGAATTGATCCATGATAAAGTTCCTTTTACGGCTAATCAAGTTCTAACTTTGTTAAAAAGCAGTGCCTAAAGTTGTGTAAAGAGCCTATCCAAATAATCCGCTCTATTGCGGTCGGGCAGCTCCTGATTTCGACTGATAAAGTATTGACTTTAGTGTCCTTTATATGTTAAAATACTTGATAATAACAAGTTATGATTACAGTAAACAGTTAAAATCATCGGCGAGGAAGGGATTATAAAACGTTCAGACGCTTCAAAATCTCATTGCTCTTTCTGATATTAACTTTGCCTCTGGCGGATTCTGTGAGAGCCGATTGTCCATTAGCAGACATCAATGGTGACTGCGATGTTAATATTCTGGACTTACGTCTTCTTGCTGATCAGTGGTTGAGTAGTTCGGGCAGCTTAGCCGACCTAAGCGGTGATGACAGGGTTAATGCGGCTGACTTTGCTATACTGGGGAGCCAATGGCATAGTGCAGGCATACCGCTGGTCATCAATGAATTTATGGCCTCTAATAACAGCGTTGTCCAGGACCCTCAAGGTCAAAGTGATGACTGGATTGAAATCCATAACTACGGCACTAAAGCTATTGATGTCGGTGGATTGTATCTGACGGACGACTTGTCCAACTCGACGAAGTGGCGAATTCCTGATGGCAATCCAGGTGCAACTACCATCGGCGCCGGGGGCCATCTATTGATATGGGCCGACAATGATATCGCGGATGCCGGGCTTCATGCCAACTTCAAGCTCGATGCGGGCGGTGAGCAGATTGCTCTATTCGACTCGGGTGGCGGTACGTTAATTGACAGTGTTGTTTTTGGTGAGCAGTCCGGGGACATCTCCAGTGGGCGCTATCCCGATGCCAGTGACAACTGGCAGTTTTTCGGCGCAGCGAGTCCCGCGAGTGAAAATGTAAGTGTGTATCAGGGTTTTGTCGATGCTGTAAAATTCAGCCATGAGCGTGGTTTTTACGAAACGCCTTTCTCTGTCACAATTGCCACTGAAACCAAAGGTGCTGTAATATACTATACCCTTGATGGTACTGAGCCGTTTAATACTGCCAGTGTCGGTCGGTCTCGGATGGGTATTACCTATACTGGCCCTATTCCTATAAGTGGAACGACATGTCTGCGGGTAGTTGCGGTAAAGCCGGGTTGGAAATCTTCGGATATTAAAACGTGCACCTATATCTTCGGCAACGATGTGATAAGGCAATCGTCCTCCAGCCGGGAGCTTGGGGCCGGATGGCCTTCGGGTAGTGTCAACGGTCAGGCAATCGATTATGGGATGGACCCGGATGTGGTTAATGACGCACGATACCGGGACAAGATTAAAGATGCATTGCTGGCGATACCTACTATATCGCTTGTAACAGACCTTTATAACCTGTTCGATTCCGCTGAGGGTATTTATGTTAATGCTCAGAGAGATGGACGATTGTGGGAGCGGCCTGCGTCTGTTGAATTACTCAATCCTGACGGAAGTAACGGTTTCCAGATAAATGCCGGCCTGCGCATTCGTGGGGGATTCAGCCGCAGTAACAACAATCCCAAGCATGCGTTCCGTTTATTCTTCAGGGCCGAATATGGACAAGCTAAGCTCAGGTTTCCACTGTTCGGTGACGAAGGTGTTGACGAGTTTGATAGTGTTGACCTTCGTACCAGTCAGAACTATTCATGGAGCTTCCAGAACAGCAACCAGAACACGATGGTACGCGAGGTGTTTTCTCGCGACGTGCAGGGGCAAACGGGGCATCCATATACGCGCAGCCGCTATTATCATCTTTATATCAATGGCAAGTACTGGGGTATCTTCCAGACGCAGGAGCGTTCGGAGGCTTCGTATGCTGAGTCATATTTTGGCGGTGACAAGGACGACTACGATGTGGTGAAAGTAGATCGCAGTGTCGGGCGCGCAATGCTGGCCACTGATGGGAACATGGACGCCTATCGCCGACTACGTGATGGGACAGGGGCGCGAGCATTGGGCGACAATGCCGCCTATTATAGACTTCAGGGATTGAATCCGGACGGCACAAAAAATCCGGACTACGAGAAATTGCTCGATGTTGATAATCTTATCGATTTTATGATTATCGAGTACTATACAGGTGACCGGGACGGCCCGGGTTCCCGCTTCGGTAACATACCCAACAATACGTTCAGTATATACAATCGGGAAAATCCCGACGGTTTCAAATGGTTCCATCATGATAATGAGCATACTCTGGATACTGGTAGTAGTGAACGGAATATGGTTACGCCGTTCACCACAGCCGGGGCACAGTGGAAATACTTCAATCCGCATTGGCTTCACGAACAGCTTATTTCCAACAAAGCGGACTACCGCATGCGATTTGCCGACAGTGTATATCGTCATTTCTTTAACGATGGTCTTTTGACACCCAGTATATCCCAGAATCGCATCCGGGCTCGTGCCGAGCAGATTGAGCTTGCGATAATCGCCGAGTCGGCCCGATGGGGTGATTCCAAACGGTCGAGCCCATTTACAAGAGACGGCCATTGGCAGCCCGAAATCGACAGGATTGTCAATAATTATTTACCTTCTCGAACAGAAGTTGTTCTTGAGCAGTTTAAGAGCGTTGGCTGGTATCCCCGTGCCGATGCGCCCACGTTCAGCCATCGGACAGCACAGGTCGAACCGGGCTTTAATTTAACCATGAGCGCACCGGTCGGCACAATTTATTACACCCTCGATGGTTCCGACCTGCGTCTGGTAGAGATATCTCCGGGTATCGATGACAGTGCTACCCTGGTAATTGAGAGTGCCGCTAAACAGGTGCTTGTTCCAAACCGTCCCGTCAGCGATAACTGGAAAGGCGGCGGGCCCTTTAATAATTCAGGCTGGCTGGCTTGTGTCGGCATACCGGGTGGTGTGGGCTACGAAAGAGGTTCAGGTTATGAAGGTCTTAA
>VRUK01000166.1 GCA_019456195.1 Planctomycetota bacterium
AATGCCGTAGTCAATAATGATAATCCTGATGCAGCCCAGAGAGGTTCCTGGACGCAATGGAATATCGACCTGCAGGCTTTTGCAGACCAGGGCGTCAACCTTGCTAATGTCAATTCGATTACTCTTGGCCTTAGCTCGGTTACTGGCGGTGCAGGCATGATGTACTTTGACGATATTCGGCTGTATCCGCCTGCACAGTAAGCAGAGATTTGGCTGTTAAGTAAAAGTATAGTAGATTTGTAAATTCAGGGTCTATATCGAAATATTCGGTATAGGCCCCTTTTTTTGTTGTTAGCAATTGATGCGGATTCTATAAATTCGTGGCAGTAACAATTATTGTTAGGGCTTAACGAGGGCTTTCAGCGGCGCCATTCGGCCTTGCGGACCATCAAAGGCGGCATCTGCTGGGGTTTGACCTTTCGATTGCCCGGCCTTACACAGCTTCTGCTGCTGGGATACCAGAGAATAGTAAACAGCTTGGGTTTTAAGGACAATCTGATTTTTTTCAGCATGGCGAACATCTTGTAAACCATTTTTCCTGTAAGAAACGATAGAACCGGTATTCTTGTTAATCTCTATCGACCAATTCAGGCGGAAACTTTTGTCAATTGTCTTAAAAGAATGTAAGAGTACAGGAAGGCATGAATAAGGTTAGGCTCAGAATTCTATCAGATTTTGTCGGCTTTATTTGTCTTGTTTATCTGATGTCATTCCATTTGGCCGGTTGCATGTCGATTTCGAGTAATTCACCTCGGCTGATGAGCCAGGTTTTATCCGGTTGTTTTTGAAAGCGGAATTCTATCTTAAAAAAGATAAATGGTTTGTAATTTTGTGATACATAGCTGTTCTTGTCGAATGTTGTAGTCATAAACAGGGTAGCCATTGCCTTTGGAGGTGATAATTCAACCAGACAGGCCCTCTTTTTATTTTTATATACAAGAGGGGGGGTAAGTTTTCGTCTGCAGTGGGCCACAAAATCCCATTTCGTATTGTGAAATGAATCGCGATAGTCCTCGGCGACCACAGCCTCGATTGCATCGCAATCCTCCTCTTGAACGGCTTTTATGACCGTGCTGATTACGGAGTTGATTTTCTCCAGGTCAGTCTGAACAAGCATATCAAGGCCAACGCCTCCTGCCGCGACAAGGACCGGAAGCAAAAACTGCCACCAGTGGCGCTTTTCCGGAATTACGCTGCGGATGGTAAAGACCACGAACAAAACAATAACCGCCGCTCCGATCAGCGTATAAGGCTGCTCAAAAAAATCGAACATCTAATCAATCCTTTGAGGGGCTCTCAGTTAACTTCCGGGAGCAATGGTTATCTACTATCCTCTTGGGCTATCGAGCACCTTGTAGCGTTTTTGCATATACCGCAAATCATCTTGTTCATCAGACGGAGGGGAGAAATTAAATACGCTCTGGTCGCCCCAGGCGGCGCGCATAGCTATATCAATAGTGCTCTTATTGACCCATGTGTGCATGTTGGCGCTTCCGTCGGCAAAGCCTAACGTGCCTTTGTTTTTACCGTGCCAGATTGCCAGCGGGTCAATCCAGTTGTTTCCGAAATCTAAGCTCACAACCCATGAACCCAAATTCCATCCCCTCGGGTCGATTTCCTCTACAAAAACAAGCGCTTCAGCGGGTGTTTTTATTTCGTTGTATTTGAGAAGATGTCTCCCGCTCCACCCTACTTCTTCGCCATTCATGCCCCCGGCAATGGAAAAACTGCCAAAGGTGTTCATACCTTGCCGACTGTCTCTGTCGTCGGAGGGACATCGATAAACATCTACGTTCTTGACGTATTCATAGAGCTTGCCGCGTCTTATGCCTTCCATACATTTCTCAAGAGGGTCGGGATCGTTACCCGTGGGACCGTACATCCAGCCGTCCGCTCGACCGGGCATGCCCCCAACTAAAACATCGTCATTGTCGTCTTTGTACATCATCCACGAGAATACCAGGGTCTTTACATTGTGGACACAGTGAATCGCCTTGGCCTGGTCTCTGGCCCGGCTCAATGCAGGCATCAAAATCGCCATTAACACGGCAATAATCGCAATTACAACCAAAAGCTCGATTAGTGTGAAAGCCCTCGTTTTCATCGTTACTTCTCCTTTCCAGCAAAAAAACTCTTTAAAAGGCTCTGGGGTAAAAATGACCCCCGTAATGCCACCTTTCCTTATTCAAATAACAAGATGCTCAAAAACAGTCTTATGTTCTGTTATTTCTGAATTTTACACATTTTTTGAGCTAACTTTATTTATTATATTGCCTCAGGGCGAATATGTCAACTCGGAAATATGTTTTTTTTCCTTGACGCATTTTTAGAGGTTCCCATAAGTCATCTGTTACAGAATTGATAATGTTTTCAACGATTATCCGTATCTGGCAAGCTATATTCCCAGTTCCTGTTTGACCTCGCCGATCTTTTCGATGACAAAGTCCAGATCGTCCTTATTGTGGGCCGCGGATATCTGTGTGCGAATTCTCGCGGCGCCTTTGGGAACCACCGGATAGGAAAATCCAATGACGTAAATCCCTCTTTCTAAAAGTTTTTCTGCCATTTTTTGGGCTATGACTGCGTCTCCAAGCATAATCGGCACGATAGGATGCTCACCTTTGATAACGTTTAATCCGAGCCTGCTTATCTGCTGTCTGAAATAACTGGTATTGTCCATAAGCTTGTCGCGCAACTCCGTAGAATCACTGAGCATCTCGATGACCTTGATCGAAGCGGCCACGATGGCCGGCGCGAGCGTGTTTGAAAAAAGATATGGGCGCGAGCGCTGGCGAAGCAGTTCGATAATCTCTTTTCTACCGCTGGTATAGCCACCGCTGGCGCCGCCGAGCGCCTTGCCGAGCGTTCCGGTTATAATATCGATGCGCCCCATTACGCCGCAGTGTTCGCCAGCGCCTCGGCCGCGATTACCTAACACACCGACCGCGTGCGAGTCGTCCACCATTACCAGTGCTTCGTATTTTTCCGCCAATTCACAGATTTGGTCTAATTTGGCTATGGTTCCGTCCATTGAAAATACGCCGTCGGTTGCAATCATACGAAATCTTGCTGATTGTGCCTGTTGCAGTTTATCTTCCAGGTCGTCCATATTGGAGTTTTCAAACCGCAGACGCTGGGCCTTGCACAGGCGAACGCCGTCGATAATGCTGGCGTGGTTAAGCTGGTCGCTGATGATGGCATCTTCGGCCGTAAGTAATGTTTCGAACAGCCCCGTATTTGCATCGTAACAGCAGGAATACAGTATAGTGTCCTCAGTGCCGAGAAATTCAGATATCTTTTTTTCAAGCTGTTTATGTATTTCCTGCGTACCGCAGATGAACCGAACAGAGGAAAGTCCATATCCCCATTTTGCGTAACTGTCCTGTGCGGCCTTAATAATATTGGGATGGTCGGCAAGGCCAAGATAATTGTTGGCGCATAGATTGATGACTTTTTGGCCGCCCTGTACGGTAATCATCGCGTCTTGCGGACTGGCAATTATACGCTCGGCCTTGTAGAGTCCGTCGTCATTTATATGTTGGAGTTCTCTCGATATATGAGTTTTCATTGTTCCGAACATATCTTCTTCCTCGCTTTAATTACATAAGAAGGATTTTATTCTTCTGTCCAGTTCAAAATCACTTTCCCAGAATTTCCCGACCGCATTATCTCAAAGGCCTTCTGGTATTCCGTATAGTGAAAGCTGTCGGTGATAAGCGGCGTGATATCCGTCCCGCTTTGAATCAGCATAGTTGCTATATACCACGTCTCGAACATCTCCCTGCCGTAAATACCCTTGATAGTAAGGCCGTTAAAGACGACATAATCCCAGTCGATAGCGGTTTGCGGCATTATCCCCAGCAGTGCGATTTTACCGCCGTGACACATGTTAGCGAGCATGTCCTTAAATGCTTCGGGACTGCCCGACATTTCCAGCCCGATATCGAATCCCTCTTTCATGCCGAGTTCTCTGGCGGCGTCTTCGATTTTTTGGCTTCTTGCATCAACGACCATAGTAGGCCCCATTTTTTTCGCTAATTCCAGACGATAGGGATTTATGTCTGTAATCACCACATGCCGTGCACCCGCGTGTCTGGCCACAGCTATTGCCATACAGCCAATTGGCCCGGCGCCGGTTATAAGTACATCTTCCCCAACCAAATCATAAGAAAGAGTTGTGTGCACCGCGTTTCCAAAAGGATCGAAGCAGGCATGCACATCTGTCGGTATATTAGTATCACAATGCCAGACGTTCGAGACCGGGATAGACAGATATTCGGCGAACGCTCCATCCCGATTTACGCCGATACATTTTGGGTCGGTACAAAGATGTCTGCGTCCGGCCAG
Organism: Planctomycetota bacterium; assembly: GCA_019456195.1. Taxonomy (GTDB): domain Bacteria; phylum Planctomycetota; class Phycisphaerae; order Sedimentisphaerales; family Anaerobacaceae; genus NIOZ-UU13. The sequence goes on from VRUK01000166.1 coordinate 4,348, forward strand.
GCAGTTCCTGCACCGACCGCACACAATGTGTCCCTCGCCGCTTACTAATTCCCCTAATTCCACATCATGTACATTACCACCCATTTTTTCCACGGTCCCCACGAATTCGTGACCTATCACCATAGGGGGCTTAATTGTCTTTTGGGCCCACTTGTCCCAGTTGAAAATATGAATATCCGTCCCGCAAATCGCGGCCTTGTGAATTTTTATCAGAACATCATTACTGCCAATTTCAGGTACGGGCACATCCTCCATCCAAACTCCGGGCTCAGGCTTGCTTTTTGACAATGCTTTCATTGATTAGTCTCCCCTGTCCTGCAATTACCCATATAAAAAAAGCTTACCACTTTATTTTCTTAAGCTCGCTTGTTTTGTCATGGTCGGTCATATCAGGAGCTAATGCGGTTACCGTTATATAGCCTTCCTCTAAGGATGTAGTGTCGGTGGGTGCCCCGTCGATACGGTGGCCGTTGCCCGCTAACTGAAAAACGGTTTGCCCCTGTTCGTTCGTCTGGCGAATGTAATACTCGTCAAAGCCCTTGCTCGACTGGGGCACAACTCTTACGCCCTTGGGTTCACCTTTCGACAAATGTGGTATATTGATATTTAGCACATTGCCTTTCTTAACGGGCATAAGCTGTTTGAGGATTTTAACGCAGTACTGTGCCCCCTTTTCGAAATCCATCTGTTCCTCGAAAGAACAGCTCATCGCCACGGCCGGAATCCCTAAAAATGCCCCCTCCATAGCAGCAGCAACAGTACCCGAGTAATAAACGTTTATTCCAACATTTGCCCCGTGGTTTATCCCGGAAACAACTAAATCTATAGGCCCTTCGTGCAATTGCCTAACTGCCAGCTTAACGCAGTCGGCCGGTGAGCCCTGAATGCGGAAACCAGTGAACTGGCCGTTAATATCAACTTTATTGCACACTAATGGCTCCGAGAATGTAATACTGTGACTGGCCCCGGAGCGGCAGTCCGCCGGTGCCGCTACAGTTACATCACCGAATTTAACCAGCTCTTTATACAGTGCCGCCAGCCCCGGTGCAAAAATCCCGTCATCATTTGTAAGTAATATTTGCATATGGATGAACATTCTAAATAATCATCAATCATTAATCAATAATCATTTGAAAAGGTATCTGTTTACCCGAAACTATCAGTTGAATTAATACAGACAATTGTTAGAATGGCCTGCTGAAAGTGCAAACAATGTATCGAGGAAAGGACAGGACTAAGGAACAATGGCAAAGAGCAAGAATAGCGGTTGGGTTTTATGGTCTAAAGATGAAGTTAAGCTGCTAAAGAGGCTTTTCCCTCGTGGCAGAGCAAGGGAAGTAGCCGAGAAAACTGGGCGGTCTCTGGGAACGGTCAGACAAAAAGCATACAACATGGGGATTAATACAAGGCATCGGCGTCTCTGGTCAGCTAATGAACTCAAACTGCTCAGGAAACTTTACCCGACCCAGAACACGAAAAGCATAGCTGAAAAACTTGGACGGCCTTTGGAGTCGGTCAAACAAATAGCATATCTCAACGGCCTCAAAAAAGTGGAAACAACTCCGCCATGGTCAAAAAAAGAGGATGCTCTCCTCAGGAAACTATACCCAAATAATAAAGTACGGGATATGGCGAACCAGCTTGGTCGTTCTATCCAGTCGGTAACGGGCAGAGCGCACAAATTGGGAATTAGCGAACCAAAGCGTATCTGGTCAAAGAAAGAGCTTAACCTCATAACGAAACTTTATCCCACTAAAACCGCAGAGCAGATAGCAGACAAAATTGGAAGAACTGTAAAGGCGACGAGATTGAGAATTGTCAGATTGGGCCTAAGGAAAAGAAAGCGAAAAGGAAAGATGTAATAGTCTGAAAGTCTCAATTTTTATCCGGCCTTCCTCGGACACAATCAATTAAAATGACTAATTCCCAACCGGCGACAAACTCCGTCCGTCTGGAGCGCTATAACGCCACGAATCTACCCGATTGACGGTCTTGACCTGGCCGTCCAGGAATACCGCATTCACCACGCCATCTTCCATATCCGAATGCCGCGCCAGGTGAAACGTGCCGAAACTGTCCCACTTCTCATAAACGCACATGGCGGTGTCGTTGAAGGCATAACTATTGTAAGGCCGGGTGATCCACAGATTTTCTTCACCAAAGAAGAAAATTTCGGAATGATGTTTGAAATTAGTAATTTTTTTATCGGTGAGATAAGAATTCATCGAGTAATTGTAATTCGGTTTAACAGGTACGCCTTCGACGTGTTCGGGATGAAGAGTGCCGAACATATTGGCGATTCTCCCAAAGGCCGGGCAAATGTGAATATCTTTACCTTTCAAATACGGCCAAAAGGCCCCGGCGTACTTCGGATTCTTTTCAAGGTCCCAGTCAGGATTATGCCACCTGCAGTACCGGTGCGGCTCGTTGGGATAGGTTCGTTGACTGTAAAAACTCGTCCAGGCATTGGGCATCACACCGTCACAATCATCTGCATACATAAATGCCATCAGCCCGTAAGATTTAAGGTTGGATTTGCAGGCAATAAATTTCGCCTGCTTTCTGGCGCGATTCAGCGACGGCATCAGTATAGCCATTAGTAACGCAATGATGGCAATAACAACCAAAAGCTCTATTAGGGTAAACCCCTTACGAAGATCGTTTTTATGCTCACTAATTTTAATCACTCCACCCCTTCGCGAAAGCCCTGAGCAGGAATATTCTGAAATAATCATTAATCACTCGTCAATAATCATTTGAAAGCCCGGCCATATTGAAGATTCCTCCAAATCAAATCACAGACTCTCTTAACAATAATCTCCCATATACTGCGCTGATCTTAATACAAATTCAAGGTTTTTCCTTTTTCTTTACAATTAACCAATCCTCTAATCCAATAAATTTCCCTTACCTTCGATATTCTCCATTCCTTGTTGTATATTCGATATTCCCTCTCTCGTCCCTCTGTTAATTTACCTCTCAAATCCAACTCAAAACTCAACACTCAACATTCAAAACTAAAAAGCTTGACTCTTCTCATGCTTTTCATTATTCTCTCCCCTTCTTCCCCCCGACAGAAGTGGCCGAGCCTGTTGAATTTACGCAAAATATTAATGACATTGAGATGAAATTACGTTATTATGCCCCTTGAAGTTTACACGAGCTTTTCTTTTGAAGTGTATATGAAAAATCCCGGCTTATTCAATCAGCGGGATAGACGCTCTATGAATCAAAAAGACTTTTTTAATACCTGGAGATTTATTTCGATGTATGAAACTGAGCAAATATCAAGAACTGGTTACAACAAACTTATGGCCGAATTAAACCACCTTGAGAAAGAGGAGCTGCCCGAAGTCCGGAAAACTGTTGCTACCGCGCGTGAAGAAGGAGACTTAAAGGAAAACGGTGCCTATATTTACGGCCGGCAAAGGCAGGGCCATATGGAAGGCCGGATTGGTGAATTAAAAGCGAGACTCAACCATGCCGATATCGTTGATTGCACACAAGTTGAATGTGCTAGCGCTGTCTTTGGCACTGTGGTCTCGTTCCTGGATTTAGATACTAATAAAAAGGTCACATACCAGTTACTCGGCCCTCATGATGCCGATATTGATGATGGAAGTATTTCAATTCTATCGCCAATAGGAAGTGCTATCGTTGGATGCGAAGTAGGAGAAAAGCTGACAATAAAAGTCCCCCGAGGCGACCGTAATTTAGAAGTCATTGACATCGCCAGGCCAGAAGTTGATTAAGACTATTATAATATTACCTTTCTAACGCCGGCGGAAATCTTCATTACAATAATCAACTCCGAGCAAAGCGCAAGTCCTGAGCATGGTCGAAGGATAATCATTCATCAATCTTCAATATCGAAGATCCGGCGTCGTTTGACGGAATCAATTGAAAAGGCCTGCCCCACCAATGTCATTGCGAAGGAGCGAAGCGACTGCGGCAATCTCAATCTTTACAATATGAAAAACGTTTATTTTCTTAGGAGCGAAGCGCCGCAATCTTCAATCCCAATACTAATTAACCAATTCTCCAATCTCTAATTAACTAATTCTCTAAAAATTTACTTTCAAATTTTGAGGTGTAGTTTTGCTTTTTACTCTTTGATTTTTGATTTCCTGCGGATTGTCATCCCGACCAAGAGCCTGCCCTGAGCGTAGTCGAATGGGAAGGATCTATTCAAGAAACTGCCCGAAGGGCCTCCTTAACTCAAAACTCAACACTCAAAATTCAAAACTAAAAAGCTTGACTCTTATCATGCTTTTCTTTATCCTCTACCCTTCTTCATCCTGAGCGGAGACGAAGGGCTAAATTCTCTTAACGCTCCTCAAACACAATAGTAAATATTCAATCAAAAGGCCTTGCCCTGATATTCTTGCCAATTAACAAATCTCTAATTAACTAATTCTCTAAAAATATTTTTTGACTTTTATTTTCTCCCGAATATATAAACGTTCCGATAAAGCAAACTATCTTAAGCCGTCATTCTTTTATGACGATACTAAAAACATGCGAGTAACTTGAATCCATCTTTTGATGATCAAATCGCATATCGCAAAATGTAAAGATAAAAAGTTTTAGAGATTTTGAATTGGGAAGTGCTTACCTATGTATAGCGGTTTAGCATTGATAGAACGCGAGCAAGCAAGATGCGAGCATCGCACAATATCGATTTTCTGTGCTATTCAATGCTGGATCAATGGTTGGAATGGGATCCGCATTAACCGTGACCAACTCAAATTATTGCTGGATCGTAAAAGGTTGAAAGATGCTCGTATCAAATGGATAAAGCAAGATTTTGAAGAACTATTCCCTTTTCAACGTCCAGATGATCTGTATTATTGGTTCGAGTTTTCCCGTCGGACTTTCGATGATCAGCCGGTAATAAACGATTGTATAATCCCTGAGCAACCGATTTCTGACAACAGGATTGGATTTTTGTTAAAGCGGTACCTTCCCACCTTCAATGAGGCAATCCTTGACATCTTTACATCAGATAACGAAACATAAATAAAATAGTTTAAATATTTGAATTTATAAATGTCATTTTGCTATTTACTTTTTGATTTCTAATTTCTCTATATGTTATTTCCTACCCCCAAAGGCGTTATACACCCGGGAGTGGAGTCAACACTGGATACGATTCACGAAGCACAAAATTATTTAGCGGAATAGCGGAATTGGGAAAAGTTAATTGATTATTTACTATTTATTATTAGGGCGGATTCAACTCCCAAGTGCAACTGAGTCAAATCCTGTTTTGTTATCCAGTTAATCTTTTCCGTTCATAAAATAC
>VRUK01000167.1 GCA_019456195.1 Planctomycetota bacterium
GTCGGTGGCCTGATTACCGGCGATGAGAACCTCGTTGTCTACAATTTTAACCTCAATGGTCCCATTCGTCTGAGTTCCCCAACCGTTCCCCAAATCGCCATTGGGTCTATTGAATTTGTCCAGGAAACCTGCTCCCCAGGCGTTAGCAACCGAGAGCATAAGAACAAGCATCGTGAAATGTTGGATCTTACCTATCTTGCTTCCTCCTTCATAAATAAAACGTGACGTTGACAATACAGGTCTCATAATAACATAATTTCATCTCAGTGTCTACAATATTCTGGCGGAATCAGCGAGCTTTCTCACAAGAAACGCCAACGAGTAAATCACGTAAGGGCGGTTCACGAACAGCCCCTACAACGACAACGGCAAGTACGCACTCCCCTGTTGAGAGTCAGGTGAGCAGCACTTCCCCGGCAGAAAAGCAAGTAAGCACAAACCGGGGACAAGCTCTGAATAAACTCTGGGTAAACTATTGACAACGAATTACTGTGTGATTACTATTCGGATATGAATAAAGTACTTATTATAGTTGGTGACGCGAGTGAGACTGTCGATACGTTGTATCCTTACTTTCGTTTGCAGGAGGATGATTTTGAGCCGGTGGTGGCGGGGCCTGAGAAGCGGCGCTATCATTTGGTTATGCATGAGATTCCTGACGACTGGGACGGCCATGTTACTCGTGAATTCGAGGGTTATACTCTTCAATCGGACATTGCATTTCGAGATGTGAACCCTGATGATTATTTAGGTATATTTTTCTCCGGAGGTCGTGCGCCGGAATATATCCGGTATGACCCGGACCTTGTGCGAATTACAAAGCACTTTTTTGAGACAAACAAGCCGATAGCCTGTGTGTGTCATGGTGTGGAGATACCGGCTTATGCCGATTGTGTGAAGGGCCGGCGTATGGCTACCGTACTGAAGTGCAAATTTGACCTTGAGGTTTGCGGCGGCATCTTTGTCGATGAGCCGTGTGTTGTGGATGGCAACTTAGTCAGCGGGCGGACATATCATGACCATGGTAAGTATATCGGGGTATGGATTAAGATGCTTTTAGAAGCTCAAGCAGCAGGAAAATAGCCGGGATATCAATAATGAAACATGATCGCCAGGAAATATCTCGCCGTGCTTTTATCAAAAGCGCTTCGATAGGCATTGCAGTGCCATATATTATTTCGGCTTCCGCTTTAGGTAAGGGAGGGCGGCCGGCACCGAGCAATCGATTGACGCTGGGTTTAATCGGCCTGGGGAGTATGGGGATGCGTCATGTGAAAGGATTCCTGCAAGAGAATGATTGCAGGATTATTGCTGTCTGCGACGTTGATGCAAGTCGGCTGAATGACGCGGTAAGGGAAGTTAATAAGCATTATGGCAACGAGGACTGCGCCCGATATAAGGACTTTAGAGAGCTCATTTCCTGCAATGAAATTGATGCACTATGTATATCAGTTCCGGACCATTGGCATTCTATCCCGGCTATTGAAGGTATCAGGGCGGGAAAAGATATTTACGGGGAGAAGCCGCTGGCCTTGACGATATCGGAAGGCAGGGCTATGGTCGAGGCAGTACATCGCTACAACTGTGTGTGGCAGACCGGAAGCTGGCAGCGCTCAACCGCTCACTTTCGTTTTGGATGCGAGTTAGTGCGCAATCAGCGTATCGGTACTCTGCAAAGGGTCGATGTTGGTATGGGGGGAGGATATAATCCGGGAGGAGGCAGGCCGACCGTTAATCGAATCGGGCCTCAGGCGATTATGTCTGTTCCGGAAGGTTTTGATTACGAGATGTGGCTTGGCCCTGCTCCACGGGCGGCGTACACTGAAAAACGCTGCCATTGGAACTTTCGCTGGAACATGGATTACTCCGGCGGGCAAGTTACCGACTGGGGAGGGCACCATATCGATATTGCTCACTGGGGTATGGGCTGTGATGAGACGGGGCCTGTTAAAATAGCCGGGGTTGGTATATTTCCCGCAGATGGATTGTGGGACGCGGCCGTTGACTACGATTTCGAATGCACATATAAAAATGGTGTGAGGCTGCGTGTCGCAAGTAATAACCACTGCCCTCAAGGTGTCAGATTCATAGGAGATAGAGGGTGGGTGCATATAACACGCAACGGCCTTGATGCGAATCCAAAGCGATTACTAAAAGAGAAGATTGGTCCTGAAGAAATACACTTAGCCAGGCCATCCGGCGATCATCGTCAGGGGCATCGGCGTGATTTTTTGGATTGCGTTAAGACTCGTGCTCAGACTATTGTGCCCATCGATGTAGGGCATCAATCTGCTACTGCTGCGCATTTGGGGAATATCGCGATGATATTGGGTCGTGAGATTCGCTGGGACCCAAAACGAGAGCAGATTATCAATGACCCGGAAGCCGGGCGGATGCTTGGGCGCTCAATGCGCAGCCCCTGGAGTATCTAACTTAGGCACTCTTAACTCATTATAGCCTGATTTGATATTTATCATCGCTTTTGAAAGTTTGTCTGCTGCGGCTGCATGATACATTAATTTGTGCCTGCGGCTCTTTGTTGGTTGGGACACTTATAGTAACAGTCAGGCTTGAATCTTTAATATTCAACTTATTGATATCCAATTCTACAGTCTTTTCGAAAGTATCTATGCTGTTATTCCGGATGTTTTGTTTTGCCCAGGCCTGACCGCTCGTAATCAGATTCCGTTTAGACGCCTCAAGATAAGCCCTGTTCGATTGATAAAGCATCGTATTGGCGCCACTCGATAACACGTGCATTTCGAGCCCGATTATTGCCATCGCCGTTATCACAAGAACCAGAACAAAACCTTTTTGCCTTGTTTTTTTCATGTTATTTCAGAACCTTTCAAAGAGCACCTACAAAATACAGATGTGAATTAGCCATCTTTTTTTCCAAATGACTTTTAAGTTTATAGTCTATATGGGTCCGGACCTCCACTGCATATCCGCTCATATCTTTTCGCCAGACTTTCCATCGGACTTTTGCATGCGGGACTGACCATACTCTCTGCTCTTCAGTGTTGTTCGGCTGATTATCAGCTAAAATATATTTGAGCACTTTATCATCTTTAAACTGATAGCAAATCATACCCTCAGGCAAATCAATCAAGAGCAATTTATCGCCGGAGGAGTATTCATTATATGTTTGGGGCAGGCCTTTCGCTTTGTCAATGTCCTGCTGCATTTCCTTTAGCATACTTATGAGGCTTGTGTTTGCCTGCACTACTTTATATGATCTCGGAATGTCCTTTATGAGTGTTCTAAATAATCCGTCAAGAACCACTATCATAAACGGAAGAACAATTACCACTGTTAATACTTCTACTAAAGTAAAGCCTTTACGCATCTTTATTGCTCCCCTTTTGCCAATGGCTTGTTTTCTAAAACGTATCTGGCTAACTTAACTTTCACTTCTTTATTATAGCTCATACCATTTGCCGTTACTTCTACCAGAGACAATCCCTGCCATTGATCGGTTCCCGGTGAACTTTCGATATTTACGTTAAGTTTTGGCCAGAGACGCTTAAAGTCCTCGTCTGAGACTGGTTTGCCTGTTGTGGTAATACTGTCGAGTTGGGCCTGTGCCGCCGCTATGCATTGCTGCCTTATTAACTGGTAGCGATTGAACTTTGCGAAGCCGTACAATGACGTTGCCAGGCCGGCCAGAAGTATTGCTAATACGGTCGATGCGACTATGGTTTCAGCCAAGAAGAAGCCACTGTATTTTTTGTTTTTAGCAAACACAAAATTACTCCAATTACGCTTGTTACGGATAGACTGATCCAGTTAAACTGTCGATAACAGTGATACCCGGTATAAAGATTGCGTAAACTACAAAACCTACCATTGCTCCCATAATAAGAGTAATGCAGGGCCAGATGATAAATCTTGCGAGATTAACGTAGTAGTTGTAGTTTGTACGGTAGAACGACTCGATCGTTTCTAAAATAGACAACGTATTGCCTTGATTGACCTGTTCATCAAAAGCCCATGCCAAGGCAGGGCCCAATTTACTTGCTCTGGCTGATGTGGAAATATTGTCACCTCGTTTTACTCTTACCAGCCAATCTTCGAGTCGTTTTCTAAAACAATTGTTTACATCCAGTTCAAGTGTATTCTTTATAGTGTCATCGACTGTGTAGCCGGCATTAAGCGAGAGCCGCATAAGCTCAACAACATGCACCATCGAATAGTTCTTTTCAAACCAATGGAGAATGGGCAGATGCCACTTAATATAGTCGCTTATGCTGGAAAGCAAATACGGCTGCTGTGGACGTCGAGGTCGAAACCTTACGTAAATCGAAACTGGAATGATAAACAGAACAATAAGTGCAAATACGCACCCAATCAACCAGCCATAATCATACCAAATAAAACTCGTAATCCCCAATACTACTCGAGTAGCAAGTGGAAGTCTTCCATGAATCATTTCTTCCAACACCGTTTTGAATGACGGGATTACGAATGTCATCATTAAAAATAATATAAAAAACATAAAAAATATCACTATTACCGGATAAAGTGGATGAACCGGATTGATTCTTCTGCGATTATCCGCTTTTGCAACCATATCGGCTTCGATTGCGCCAATCGCAAGTGGAAGCTGGTTAATGTGTTCAGCGGCAGCTATCATTGCCACCGCATGTCCGGGGCATTTCGGATAGCCCCGCTTGATCGATTCGCTCAATGAATAGCCCTGAACCAGCCATTTTTTTATTTTCTGAAGAATTATCGAGCGTCTGTCTGATCGTCCGCTGGCTGCGGACTCTAATGCCATCGGTAACGGCAGGTTCTGACGCATGCTCGCACCAATCGTTGAGATAATGTATGCAGCTGTCGCATGCTGTTCAGTAAGATTATATGCTATAGCGAAACTAACGAGTATAATAGAGAATATCAAAACGAATATACCAATAGATTGAAAGGCAACAAACTGAAAGGCAACAACAAAAGTTACTGAAAAAAGAAGGAACAGAATGATGAGAAGGAGCCATTTTGCCCATATCTGAGGCCATCTTTCGGTGTCAGGATCACGTTTTGATATCGATACTGTTATAACTGTCGCAAAGAAAATGAAGGGCGCAATTACCATAGCCCCGGCACTTTCTGCCTCTGCGGTAATGAATATTGACAGGGCTATAAAAGGTGATGTAACCAGTGCGATAGCCGGTTTTTTTAATCCGAGATATGCATAAACAACCAACACTATTATTGCTATAACTTCAAGCATTCTTTAACCTTATCCACCTAAAGCCGTAATAACCTGTACCATCGGCAAAAACATTGCAAGGACAGCCGTAGCTATAACTGATCCGACCAGAATCAGCATAATAGGCAGCAGAACCGCCTGCAATCGTGACTGTCCGCATCTTGCCTGCTCCGCATACATCTGGCCCAGGCTGTATAGATTGTCCTGCAGCTCATTTCGCTGCGTGCCTAATTGAATCGAATACAAAAACAGTCTCGGTATCGTTTTGCAAAACTGTCCTGCTTCCAGGATGTTAGCTCCCTGCTCGATTTGGTTTGCAATGGCTTCGCTTTCGGCGATGAGCTTTTCGCTTCCTGTTGCCCCCGCACTTAATCTCAAAGAAGCGGGCATATCACATCCGGCAGCTACCATCATTGCCATGGCCTCGGCCATCCTTCCGAGTATGCTGCTATGATAGACCCTGCCGATAACGGGGATTTTCATGAAAAACGATTCTTTGAATCTTCGTCCCGCTGCTGATGTGGAAAGTATCGCAAGTGCAACAAGTATGGCCGCTATGAGGACACCAACGCCTATCCAGAAAGGTATAATATTTGCGGTAATCGCGAAAAAAGCTGTAGTTATGGGATTCAATTGTCTTCCAACCATTTCCTCAAGTACCGACTTGAACTGCGGGATTACAAACAGGAACATTGCTGTAATAACAATCGAGCCCAAAGTCAGAATAACAGCGGGATAACTAACAGCTTCAAAAATAATTCTCCGCGTATGATTAGTCAACTCCAGATGCCTGTTCAGACTTGTCAGCATTTCGCTTAATCTGCCTGTTTCCACTCCTGCTTTTAGTATTCGCCCGTACAAAGGCGGAAAACGTTTTTGTCTCTTTTCAAAGGCTTCCTCGATACTTACACCTGTTTCGAGTTCACCGGCAATATCATCGATGAGTTTTCGCATCGATTTCGAAGCCACATCATTTGAAAGCTCTCGCAGGCCTTTTTCCAGAGGAATGCCGGCTTTGGCTATGGAAGCCAATTGCTGATTGAAAAGCATAAACTGATTTCTGCCGATAGCCGTCTGGGGCTTTTTGAGTTTAGCCTTGTCGATGGAATTTACAGAAAGCTGCATCTGTTTGAGCTGCTCGCCCACTTCTTCACGGCTGCCGGCTTCAATCGTGCCTTTCATCAGTCTGCCAGCAGACGTAAGGGCATTATATTCGAATGTCGCCATTCTTCAGTTCCTATCCAATTGTTTAATAAAGTTATTCTTGTGTAAATACATAACAATTAACTCAACGTCTCAGGATTTGTCCGAAACTATTCCACAAACCTTGTTTAATTCTTCCTGTGTTGTGATTCCCTCGCTTACCAGACGATCACCATCGGCCAGCATGCTGGTATGACCTTTACACATCAACAAAGCCTCGAGTTCTTCGAGGTCGGCTTTGGCTAAAATAGCCTTTCGCAATTGGCTGTCAAGTTGAACCATTTCTGCAATTAAAGCTCGGCCCTTATAGCCGGTATTTAAGCAGACATTACATCCTTCCGCTTCAAACAGACCTGTTTCCTCACTCTTTCGCTTACATTTATTACAGAGTTTTCTGACAAGTCTCTGGTTAAGTACTGCTGAAATACTTGAGGTTACCTGGTAAGGCTCAATACCCATCTCCAAGAGACGCAGGAATGCTCCCGCAGGTGTACCGCTGTGCATTGTACTCATTAGAAGATGCCCCGTCAGTCCTGCTTCGATTGCAATCTTTGCGGTTTCAGCATCCCTTATCTCTCCAATCATAAGAACCTGCGGGTCCTGGCGAAGCAGCGACCGCAAAGCTGTCGGGAATGTCATTTGGCCGTGGGGTGTGATCTGTACCTGTGTAGCACCGTCAATTAAGATTTCAACGGGGTCTTCAAGGGTAACAACGCTTTTTCCGGGAAAGCTTTTAAGGATATACCGCAAATGAGCCGCTAATGTAGTACTTTTTCCACTACCTGCGGGGCCTGTCAGCAATAAGACCCCCTGGTTTTTGGCGGCGACATTTTTCAAAGTTGTGTGAATATCTTTTGAGAAGCCCAACTGTCCAAGGTCCAAAAGTTCGATATTGCTGTAGAATAATCTAACGACTGCTCGTTGACCGTGTATTGTCGGGAATACTGCGAGCCGCTGGTCCATAATTCGTTCGTCTTTGCTCTTACTGATTTCAATTCGGCCTTCCTGAGGTATGTCGTTGCGGTAGGTCAAAAGCCCTCCTAATACCTTCAGGCGTGCAATTACCTTGTCAGAAAGGGACTTAGGCAGGCTTTCTATTGTGTTTAAGGCGCCGTCGAGCCGATATTTTACTAATAATTCGGCACCAGTAGGTTCGAAATGGACATCACTTGCACCTGATTTGACAGCCCTTTTGAGTAGTTCGTCCACAAGAGATACGACATCATGGGCAGTTTGTTTCTGTTTGGAAGGGCTGTTTTCTTGATTACTTTTAACCATTTTTATTTATAGCCGAATAAAAGAATTCAAAATATTCCGTTGTTTCATCTGTCAAACTCTAAGACGAAATGGAACCTCAAAACGTTACCTCAAAAACGTTTATTTTGCATTTTTATATAATTTATGTTAACATATTCATATGTGCTGCGTCTTACACATAGAAGAATATAAAACATTTGAAATGGCTGTTTATGTTTAGTAAGACCGTAAGTTACGGATTGTTGTGGGATTTGGCTGGATCTGAAGCTGTCAGCGCAGACCAGCGGTGGGTATTGTCCACAATGCAGAAGCATGGTCAGGAGCTAATTACACTGCTCTGGCGTATATTGGGTAATGAGCAGGATGTTTGTGATGCCTACCAGGATACTTTTCTGCAACTTGCACATTACGAAGGAGGCCAAAAACCCAAATATGTAAAAGCTTATATTTTCCGTACAGCTAACAATGTTGCCATTTCAATGTTAAGGCGCAGAGTAGCCGACCGAAGGAAAAATTCCTCGGTTGTTGTTAATGGAAAACATGTAACCTCGCCTGTTAAAGAGCTGGATTCTAAATATTTGCAGGAATCTTTAAGATGCTATATAGCTCAACTGCCTGCACATCTAAGAAAAGTTATAACTTTACGCGACCTGGCAGAATTGTCATATACTCAAATTGGCAGGATATTGGGAATATCAGCGGGGACAGCGAGAGTTTATAGATGCAAAGCTCTACAGATATTGGCTAAATGGATGGGTAAAGAAGAATAACTATGACAGGTATAAATAAAAATAATAAATGTAGACGTACCAGGGGCTGGTTGGGTGAAGCAATAAGCAAGCGTTTTGATCCGGACGCACACTGGTTGCAAAGCCATATAGCGAATTGTCCGCGATGTCAAAGTCGATTCGCATCATACGGTAAAGTTAATCTTGCGATATCTGCTATAAAATCACAACCTCACAATCTTGATTTATTAATGTGTGCAAATGAGCAGGCCATTGGCGTACTGAAACACAGCCTTCGCCGGGCCAAGAAGGCCGGGAAACTGAAAAAAATTCGGCCTGAACCAAAGTTTCTGGAAAAGTATAGCAGATATACAAGTTCTGCATTAAATGTAGCAGCTTGTATGACGATTCTGCTTCTTATGAAAATTGGCGTCTTTTCCTCTATGAATATGTTCCAGGGACAAGGGCAAAAAGTCATCAAAGTATATTATGCGAATCGTATTGGTAATGATTTAGCCGAGGAGATTTTTCCAAATCATACAAAGCCGCCGCCCTCGGTTAATACATGATTTAGTTGTAAAAATTTAAGCAGGCTCATATTTACAATTCTGCCTAAATAGAGTTTAGGTTCACATATCATTTGGGCGCTACAAAAAGCGTTCTTCTGAAGTTAAGTACATCTCAAATAGTTACGATAAACATTTCAGAAGTCAAAAATACTTTTAGGGTTGGATGCTAAGCAATATCGGACGCATAGTCGTCTTTTTCTGCTAAAAGCTGATTTGATTTGTCATAAATTATTACTTATATTTTATTTAGCGGCATTTACGGAGGATTTTATACTCAGTAGAAAAGTATGAGTGTTAAATGCTACGTTTTGACTACCTGAAAAGAAGGTATATTGTTGCCGTAATATCTTAAATAAAGAATATAAAGAAACTGTTTGAATTGAGGCTGTGGTCAAAATTATGAAAAGTTTTCTGGGATTTCAACTTAAAGGCAAGCAGTCCGAAAATAATCCTATTATCGAAGATTTAGATACAAGTTGCGATGAGGAAATAAGCGGTTTATCTCAACTCTATTGCCCAGAGCCGGAAAGCGCCGCTAACGTTCGGGATGTTGCAGATGTCTTATTGGAAATGAAAAAAATGACCGATAAGCAACATGCAAGCCTTCGTAAAAAACAAAAGTCAAATCCCTCTTCCGATGTCTCAGCGTTGCTATTGAAAATAGAGA
>VRUK01000168.1 GCA_019456195.1 Planctomycetota bacterium
AATCCCCATGACGATCTGGGAGCATTGACTCCCCGTCAACTGTTACTAAAAATCAGGCGTTTTTGAACCAGGCCGAAATTATGCATAATTCGAGGCTTTTTACTTGACTGGAAGGTGGCTGATCTGGTATAAGATAGGCAGGAAAAGGGTGTGTCCATGCAGAGCACACATCTGTTGATTTTAGTCATCCTGTGGACACAATTCCTGTAGTTTTCCAATTTGAGGAGGAGTTATTGTGCAATGTATAGAGTTGCAGCGAAAGCGTTGTGCCTGGTGGTTATGTTTTTTTACATTCCAATTAACACCTTATCCACCTTATTCGAAGGAGTCCTATTATGTCTAATAAGTTGATTTGTTTACTCATTCTTTTGGTTCTGAGCTTGGCCGCAAGCACCTCAGCCGACCTCGTAGCTCACTGGCAGTTCGATGAAAGCTCCGGCAGCGTGGCACATGATGCATCCGGCAATGGCAATGATGGCACCATAAAAGGCGACCCACAATGGGTAACCGGCAGGATTGGCGGTGCGATTCAGCTCGATGGTAACGGTGACTATGTGGACATCGGAAGTGTCGGAATAAGCGGGATTGACCAGAGGACAATCGCTGGCTGGGCAAAGGCAAGCACCACAGACATACCAGCCTGGACGAGCGTCTTCGGCTTCGCCCCGGATGGCGACACCGACGGTACTTATTACGATATTGAAGTGGACGACGCGGGCAATTATGTTGTCTATGTGGGCGGCTGGGAATCTATATTCATTCCCGTAGATACGCAATGGCACCATTTTGCTGTAACTTATTATGGAGAAGGGGGAACCTGGTATCTCGATGGCCAGCTTGTTGATAGTCTCGAGGGAGAAGTAGGAACAATTGACCAGGTGAGAATAGGCGCCAGGCTCAGCAACTCCAATTACTTCCCGGGCCTAATAGACGATGTGCGTATCTACAACACAGTGCTAACGTTAACCGAGATAAAAAAACTGATGGCCGGTTCAAGAGCATACGATCCCATACCGGCTGATGGTGTCCTGTATCTGGATACATGGGCGAGTATTGGCTGGCTGCCGGGAAATTCTGCTGTCTCACACGATATCTATTTCGGTGAAAATTTCGCTGATGTTAATGATGGGGTCGCAGAGACTTTTCAGGGCAACCAGACCGAAGAGTATTTCATCGCAGGCCTTCCCGATTTCCCATCTCCGGATGGCCTTGTTCCGGGCACAACCTACTACTGGCGGATTGATGAAGTCCAGGCCGATGGTGTAACAAAACACAAAGGAAATGTATGGAGCCTTACTATTCCATCCAAAATCGCCTACAATCCCGACCCTGCTGATGTTGCCGAGTTTGTAGATCCTGTTAGCATCCTTACCTGGACGCCAGGTTTCGATGCGAAACTGCACACGATATATTTTGGAGAAAACTTTCACGATGTGAACAATGCCTCCGGGGGATTTCCTCAGGGACCTACAACCTATAATCCAGACCTGCTTAAACCAAGTAAGACTTATTATTGGCGTGTTGATGAGTTTGATACCGTCAATACGAATAAAGGCAATGTCTGGAGTTTTACCGTTCAGGGTGCCGTCGAAAGCCTGAATCCATCTAACGGCGCTGTGGATGTAACGCAAACAGTGGTTCTTAGCTGGTCACCCTCAGACCATGCCGCTTCGCATCAGGTTTATTTTGGCACTGATAAAGTTGCACTACGCAATGCCGATACCGGTTTTCCGGAGTATAAAGGTGATAGGGACCTTGGTTCTGAGAGCTATGAACCCGGAAAGCTCGAGTGGGATACTACCTACTACTGGCGTATTGATGAGGTCAATAACACCAACGCCGACAGCCCGTGGATCGGTCCAATTTGGAGCTTTACGACGGCCAACTTCCTTATTGTGGATGATTTTGAGAGCTATAATGACCTCGAAGCGATTGACCCGGCGAGCAACAATATTTTTGTTGCATGGGTGGACGGATTCGACAATCCGGCCGTAAACGGTTCTGTCGTTGGTTATTTGAATTCTCCCTATGCCGAGCAGACTATCGTTCATAGTGGTAATCAATCAATGCCTTTTGCCTATGACAATGCTGTTGGTAAATCCGAGGCGACTTCTGTCTTGACTTACCCGCGTGACTGGACAGAGAAAGGGATCAATACACTGACAATATGGTTCAGAGGTAATTCTGCCAATGCAGCCGAACCGCTGTATATGGCCCTCAACGACAGCGCGGTTGTCACTAATGATAATCCTGATGCGGCACTGAAAACTTCCTGGACCCAATGGAATATCGACCTGGCGCGTTTTGCGGACCAGGGCGTAAACCTTACTAACGTTAATACGATTACCCTTGGCCTTGGCAACAGAAATAATCCGGTTGCCGGCGGTTCAGGTATGATGTACTTCGATGACATTCGCCTGTATCCACCTGCACCATAAGCAGTAAGGTGCAATTAGCTTTGTAGTTGATTTAGCAGATTCACATTCATCCGGGACCTATACCAATTCGGTATAGGCCCCTTTTTCATTGTCTATTGCTGAGATTAAACTGTTAAGCAAGTATGTGCTGCGCAAAGCGGATCGCTGTTTGATTTGTCATAAGATATGCGATTTGCATAGGTATAACGGGATTTTCGCGCTTGCTATTTGTTGGAACTCCGGCTACAATGCGAACTCGAATATTGAGAAGTAAAAATATTATTTTTGGAGTTGGACAATGATTAAAGTTCTTATTACGGACAAGCTTGCACAGGAAGGAATTGACTTGCTTAATTCGATAGAAGGTGTTGAGGCTGTCGTTAAAACCGGTACAAGCGAAGATGAATTAGCCGAAATTATCGGCCAGTACGATGGCTTAATCATCCGAAGTGGTACGAAGGTTACTGCAAAAGTTCTGTGTAATCCCGGCAAATTAAAGGCGATCGCCCGAGCAGGAGTCGGCGTGGATAATATCGATGTTCCTGAAGCTACAAGAAAAGGAATTCTTGTCATGAATACGCCCGGTGGTAATACTCTCAGTGCTGCAGAACATACGATGGCGTTAATACTTGCGATGAGTCGAAATGTTGTGCCGGCCTGCGTCAGCTTAAAAGGGGGTGCCTGGGACAGAAAAAAATATATGGGCAACCAGTTGAACAACAAAGTTCTCGGCTTGATAGGATTAGGCAGAATAGGTATGGCTGTGGCGGAAATGGCAAAAGGTTTCAACATGAAAATATTGGGCTTTGACCCGTTGGCTGTACCTCCTGATGCAGTAACAAAAGGGGTCGAAATCAGCGATAGCCTCGAGCGGATCTTCACCGAAGCCGACTTTATCAGCGTTCACGTGCCGAGGAATGAGCAGACGTTGAATATGATTGACGCAGAACAGATACAAAAGATGAAACCCACAGTTCGGTTAGTCAACTGCGCACGTGGGGGTATTATTAACGAAGATGCACTTTATGATGCCCTTGCCGCCAAACGTATCGCCGGTGCCGCTCTCGATGTTTATCCAAAAGAGCCCCCCGAGAATACACGTTTTGCCGAGTCTGAGAATTGCGTTGTTACCCCGCATTTAGGTGCCAGTACCAGCGAAGCTCAAATCGAAGTTGCCCTCGAAGCTGCTCGAATCATTGTCGATGCTATCAAAGGCGGCCCGGTCAAGAACGCCCTTAATGCACCATCTACTACAGGGATTGTGCCGCCAATAGTGACCCAGTATGCGGAACTTGCTCGTCGAATCGGGACAGTTATCAGCACGATTGGGCCTGGACAAATCAAGTCTATTGAGGTGCAGTACCGCGGCTCGATTGCCGAAATGGCGGTCGAACAGGTTACTCTTAATTTTGCGATAGGTTTATTGCAGAAACACTTTGAAATGCCGTTGAATATGGTCAATACTCCGGTTTTGGCTAAGGAACGCGGCATAAGCATAGACGAGACCAAAAATACCGAGGCTAAAGACGTCGCTTCAAGTTTTAGCGCCAAAGTCGTTACGGATAAGGTTACGCACACAGTGACTGGCTCAGTCTTCGGGGGAACGCTTTTGAGGATTATTGAAATCGACGGTTTTAATATAGAAATGACTCCGCGTGGGGCGGTTCTGGTTATATTTAACGACGACAAGCCCGGCGTTATTGGGTCGGTTGGCATGCTCTGCGGCAGGCATAATATCAATATCTGCACTATGGGCGTTGGACAAAAGCCGGAGGAGCAGCAAGCTATTCTTGCCGTCAGTCTTGACAAGGAACCCGACTCAAAAGCAATTGAAGAGCTCGGCAAACTTGAGTTTGTGAATGAGATGTATGTTTGCAAACTGGACTAACTCTTCTCTCCTTCGCTCAAGCTGCGATGGACAAGCGGTACTTGATATTCACATGGAGTTTTCGATTTGACTGAACAGTTAATAATAAGTGTCAGTGGAATGAGGGGTATCGTAGGGGAAAACCTTACTGATTCTGTGGCCACTGATTACGGCCGTGCGTTCGGGACTTTCTTAAAAGAGAGCTGCACCGAACAAAAAAGGAAGCTCGCAGTTTCCATCGGGAGGGATTCACGGCCCAGCGGCAAACAGCTTTTGTCCGCTGTTGCAGAAGGATTGTGTGGTGTTGGAATTGACGTGATTGATTTGGGGATTGTAACTACGCCGAGCGTAGGGATTATGTTAAGGAAACTTGGCTGTGCAGGCGGTATGGTTATAACAGCTTCGCATAATCCGGGCCAATATAATGGCATCAAGCTGTTGCTCGATAACGGTGTTGCTCCGCCGAGCAATGCGGCAAAACAAATCAGGCAATATTTTTTCGACAAACATTTTGGAGTAGATTCGTCCGATTGTGGCAAAATAACGTATAGCGAACAGACCGATATTACTCACATCAACAAAGTTTTAGAAATTATTGACAGAGACACAATCGCCGCAAAAAATTTCAAAGTTATTCTGGACAGCGTCAACGGAGCGGGTGGGCTAATTACCAAAACAATGTTAGCCAAGCTTGGCTGTGAAGTTTTTGCGATAAACGATGAACCTACCGGCTTGTTTGCTCACGCACCTGAACCGATTTCCGAGAACTTAAAGGGCCTTTGTGAAATAGTAAAGACCGAAGGAGCTGATATCGGTTTTGCTCAGGACCCCGACGCTGACAGATTGGCAATTGTTGACGAGAACGGAAGCTATATCGGCGAAGAGTATTCACTTGCTTTGGCTGCAAAATATATTTTCAGCAAAAAAACGGGCAAAGCGGCTACGAATCTTTCGACTTCGAGAATGATTGACGACATCGCAGAAAAAGCAGGCGGCCAGGTTATCCGCGCTGCTGTCGGTGAGGCCAATGTAGCCTCGGCGATGTTCGAGCACGATTGTATCATCGGGGGAGAAGGTAACGGGGGCGTGATTGATTTGCGGGTAGGCCCGATCCGCGACAGCCTTGTGGGTATTGCTCTTGTCCTGCAATTAATGGCTGAGACGGAAAAAACGATAAGCCAATTGGTCAAAGAGATTGGCAGCTATTATATGAGCAAAGACAAATTCACTGCCGATACGTCACAGGCGCAACAAATCTTTAATTCGGCAAAGAAAGCCTTCGCTGATGCAAAACTCGATACAACCGATGGATATAGATTCGATTTTGACGATGGCTGGTTGCACCTGAGGGCCAGTAATACCGAACCTGTCATAAGAATCATTGTTGAGGCAAGAGACCAGCGTACTGCCAAAAAATATGTGGATACAGTTTTGAGGATACGCAGGGAAGTGTTGGGTTAATATACTCATGAGCAACAACAAGCAAATAATTGCCGGCAGGCAAATAAAATCTGTCACATATCTTGGCATTGTGATAAATGTTGCCCTGACAGTCGTTAAGATTGTTATAGGTTTGTTATCGGGTTCACTGGCACTGTTGGCCGACGGCATACATTCACTTTCTGATATAGCCACTGATGCTGTCGTGCTATTGGGTTTGCGTTTGAGTTCGAAAGAACCTGACCAGTGCCATCCCTACGGCCATGGGCGAGCGGAAACTTTCTCTGCCGGTGTGGTTGCGTTGATCTTAATTGTTGTTGGAGGGGCAATGATTTACTACGCCACTCTGGCTATAGCCAGAGATGAAGTTACCATCCCTCGGATCGGAGTTCTCATAGCTGCAATATTTTCAATTGCCGCAAAAGAATGGCTCTATAGGGTCACAAAAAAAGCCGCAATTCGGTCTAATAGCCCTGCACTTTACGCTAATGCCTGGCATCATCGCAGTGATGCTTTTAGTTCGATAGCGGTTGTGATAGGATTCATAGCACTGAAATTTGGTTTTGGTCATGGCGACCAGATTGCCGCGGTTGCGGTTGGTCTTATGATAATATTTGTTGGTGTTCGTGTAATTGGTGATTGCCTGCGAGAGTTGGCAGAAAGCGCTATCGATACGGATACAATCGAACACATCAAAAAGATAATCAACTCTGATTCTTCGATACGACAGTGGCACAAGCTGCGGACTCGCACGGTCGGCAGAGAAGTTTTTCTGGACCTGCATATCCTTGTTGACCCGGAATTGAATATAGCCGCAGCCCACGAAATAACTGAGAGTCTGGAAAAAGCTCTGGATGAGGAGATTTCTCATCCGGTGAACATCACAGTACACATTGAGCCGGATATGCCGGATTTGCGAAAATAAGTGCATATCTCAAAGCAAATATTGGCAGTCTAATTGCTGTCTTTCCAATTCCACCATTTTAACAGATCCGGATCATGTTTGGTGTTTGAGGCATAGTACACCGCACAGCGCAGTACGTACAGCATACATCTGTCAACCGGAGTCGCCTTAAAATCGACAAGTTTTTGATAAAGTTTCTCAGGTTTCTTTCCTTTGAGCTGACCAACAGAGCGAATACCGATATTTTGCATTTCCTGGGCAATTCTTTTACCCACGCCGGGGATTTGTTCCAGATCTTTTGTGGATAATTGTTTCATAGAGTTGCTTTTTAAATTGCTCCTGAAAATGTTAAGATATAGCCATTACAATCTCGAATGTAAAATTCCTGCTTTCCATAAAAAGTAGCGTGCATGTCTTTAATAATTGTTACTTTATCTTTTAATTTTGCATACAATCCCTTAACATCCTCCACATCGATATAAAAGGTCATAGAGCCGCCGATCTGTATGCCGCTAAACTTAGGGATTTCTTCGGCCATACTTTTCTTTGTCTGAAACATCATTTCCACGTTCCCACACTTCATAATTGCGAAACTTAATGGTTGATTATTGTGCCTTGCGGCTACAATTTCCTGACTATTTTCCGGGACGCCCATAACAAATTCAAATCCAAGGACATCTCCGTAGAAATCTACTGTGCTATTTACATTCTCGACCATCATATTTGTTGTAAGTTTCTTGTACATTATATTGGCTCCCTTGATATCTGCCTGTTTTTTATCCACACAACCACCAGGTACCACAAATGAAATGGCCAAAATTGCTCCCATCGTAATAATGACGTTTCTCATTGCCCGACTTTTCATTAAGCTAAATCATTTGCGTATGTGCTTGCATACAAACAAGCGTCTTGTTTAAAAGTATCAATTATCCTTCTTTCTGTATTGTAAAAATCGGACATATTCAAAAAAATTTATTTTTTAGAAATTCTGAAGGATTTAAACCGCAACAAGAATTGAATTCACGGATGAAATGAGATTGGTCGTAATAACCGTTATCTAAAGCGATATGTAGCAAGTTGCATTTAGGATTATGGGACAACATTCGTAAAATGGTCTGAAAACGAATTATCCTGCAGAAAGCTTTTGGGCTGACACCAACCCATTTATCGAACTTTCTGCACAATTGTCTCTGGCTACTATTTACGTTTTTGGATAATTCAGAGACCCTGATATTACCTTTGTTTTTCAAAATATTATGTAAAGCGTTCTTTACTGTTGGGTCACTTCTGCTATTTGTCATCAATAGATTTACAAGGTAGTTTTCAAGTAGTTTTATTTTGTTATAGATATGGTTCTCCAAAATCAATTTTTCGGTTAAATTGCATCCTTTCTTGGCTGATATCATCTCTAATGGAATGATTCTGTCGGTTAAATCATGCGCGGGACTGTTAAAAAAATGCAGGAAACCACCAGGTAGAAATCGAATTGCTACATAATTAACTGGGCCTTTTAATTCTGCAAAGATGGGCTTGGTCATAGTTCCGACAATGGAACTTACCTTTCTGTATGAATGTTCGTTTAGGTCGAAGATTATATCAATACACCCATCAGGAATAACTCTGTGTAAAACAGGCTCTTCCAATTCTATATCTGATGTCATGATCCAATAACACGATATGTAGGGTTGTAAATATTTGCAGGGGATATACTCTCTACAGTGTATGCTATCACATTTCCTTACAGTTTCAGACATTGATTGAAGTGGCCTGTACTCTGTAAAAGAAAAATGCTCCATTGGCTTTTATATCCCGCTCATCTACCACTTTACTAAAAATATTCTGAGTGAAAATGGGACGAAGCATATCATAACAACTAATACCAATTAAACACCTTCGATAAGCCCTATTTTATCATATTTAAGGCTCTTTGCACAAGCACAAATTGGAAATCCGGATTAATATTTAGCAGTCGGCAGTTAACTATCCCGGTCGCATACTTTCCCGGTAACTTTAATAGGATTAGACAATTGCTGCTGCGGATAATGTTTTTGCATGGCCGCTGTGACAAGTCCCACGAACATCGGCTGCGGTTTGAGCGGTCTGGAAGTCAGGCAGGGATGCGCCTGAGTACCCATGAAATATGGATGGGATGGGAGCTCAAGTATCTGCATAATCGGGTGATTGGGTGCTTTTCCGGAAAAGACAATGCCGGCCTGCTCTAATTGATCGATATAGCGAGGATCAACTTCGTAACGGTGTCTGAATCGCATTCTAACCGAATTTGCTTTGCCAAAAAGCTCCCAGGCCAGCGTCTGAGGTTTTATTTCTATATCCCGTCCGCCGAGTCGCATATTCCCACCCAGGCCTTCTATTTTTTTCTGCTCAGGCAGTATATCGATTACAGGCTCTGAGCAATCCGGCTCAATCTCGGTGCTGTTGGCCTCTGGCAGGCCGCAAACGTTACGTGCAAATTCTATAACAGCCATTTGAAAGCCGAAGCATAATCCGAGATAGGGAATATTATTTTCTCTGGCATATTTTATACAAGTGATTTTTCCCTCGGCGCCGCGGGTTCCGAAGCCGCCCGGGACAATAATTCCATCAACGTCTGACATATTGTCCGCTGCGTTTTCATCGGTGATTGAGGTCGTTTCAATCCATTTTATTTTAACATCGGCAGCCAAAGCAATACCAGCGTGTTCAAGGGCATTGATTATCGAGGCATAGCTATCTCGGACGGATGTGTATAGATCGGAAGAGC
>VRUK01000169.1 GCA_019456195.1 Planctomycetota bacterium
TCCTTAAATGTGCATGGATATATATCACATAGCAAGAGTTAGGGCTTAACAAAAAATGAAGATAATGTCCGAATACAGACATATCGAGCTATTTTCGTAAAGAGATTAATCATACGTTTGGCCTGATTTAAAGATTGCCCGACCAGTTAGATAGCCCATAAACTCGCCCAGCGACCAAAGTACTGCAAGTAATACAATAAATGGAAAAGCCTTTGCGATAGCGGCCATTTGTGAACGTTTGTACAGCATGTTTATAACAAATCGCCCTAATAATAATAACGGCAGTATAAAAGAACAGAACGTGTAGAACACCCGTTTGTATGGCCCTGTCCTCAATACTCGAGTGCTACCAAATACTCGTCCACGTCGATATGCTACCTGCACCGCTCTGCCAAAATCTATGTTCCGATTCTGATACACTATTATATCAGGCGATAACAAGAGCTTTCCTCCGCTGGCCAACAAGGCTCTATTAACAAAGGGCACATGAAAACTATCCATCCAGATATCGGCAACTTTATTCAATGCCTCTCGCTTGTATGACACATTACCGTCAGAAAGATCTCTGGCCAGCCCACGGGATACGGGATTCTGGTAGTAACCATAGTTACAGTAATCGTAAAAGTGAACTGCCCAGTTGATTGCGGTGTCGGGCTGCATGCCCTTTTCGAGGGCCCCTCCTACTGCCGCATATGGACCGGCATGCTCCTCTATTATTCGCCTACACCAATTTTCCTCCGGTGTGCAGTGATCCACTGTCAATGCCACTATCTTACCCTGAGAAAGAACAGCCCCGGCTGCACGCAGCTTCTCCTGTGTTTGCAGTCCTGAAACAAAGTGAAATCTCACACAAGGAAACTTTTCTTTTAATTCCGAAACATCATCAATACGCTCATCATAAACTGTAATGATCTCCATCTCTGGAGCTCCGACTTGATGCTCTAAAGAAGTGAGACACTGTTCCAGATACCATGAGCTGTAAACAGTTACGATAACCACGGAAAGACCGGGTGATTTATCATTAGTACTTTCTAGCGGATTATCAACAACCATTATATGCTCTTCGGAGTTTGTAAAATATCATTTGTTCGGTAACACTATTAAACCTGTTAAGATACTTTGGAAGTAGAAATACCTGGACCAAGAATATATCCAAATAATTCACCTATACCCCAGCTAACAAGGAGTAGTACAAGAAACGGCAGTGATAGAAATAGTTCTCGGCGGTGCTTACCTTTCTTCCAGACGCTGGTAACAATCCTTTTCGCAAGTATGACCGGTAATACAACAGATCCCGCCCCATACAAAACCCGCTGAAATCCTGATGAATTCGTAAATCGCATTCCTGCAAAGGAACGGGCCAGGTGATACCTTTGGGATATAAACCAGACAAGGCTTGCAGACATCTTATGATGTACGGTAATAGATGGTATCGAATAAAGGATTATACCAGCATTTTTTATGTGTTCGTGTAATGTATAGTCCCAGACTCCGGCCTCAATGACATCACGGAAGCGTTCAATAACCAGCCTTTTGTAAGAGACATTATTGCCGGGAAGAATATTTGCCTCTCCCTCAGGTAATGGTTTTATTGCCTGGCTGTAATCACAAAAAAATGCCGCCCAATCGACAATTTTTCCACAAGCAGCGTTTTCTATAGAACCTCCAATAACGGAATATTCACTCTGATGCGCTTCAATCATAGATCGAGCCCAATCAGGCTCAACAATGCAGTGATCCTCAAGAACGGCAATTATTTCACCGGAAGTCTCTCGAAAAGCAAGAGCCCGCAACTTAGGGATCGTTGTCTCCGGAGAAGCCTCAATGAGCTTAATCCACGGATATCTCTGCCCAACAAAATTTCTTACACTATCACCACAACGATCGACCAAAATGACTTCAATTTCATCTCTGCAAGACTGTTGACTAAGGCTTTCAAGAGATTCTCCGATAAATGACAGGCCATTCACCGAAACGATGATGACAGATAGCTTGAGGTCGTTCCCGCTCAATGCTGATAAATCTCCTTAATTCCTATGTCCTTATACAAGATTTAGTCTTCCACTACATGGGTATTAAAAATTTTCCTGTACTGCTGCCATTGTGTGTTGTCGAAACCATCGCTATTATTGAGGCACTTTGCGGCCGCATAAGCCATGTATAACGCATGATGTGTATTATCATGTACAAAAAGGCCCTGCCGCCCAAAAGTAAGAAGATTTTTCAACCGGTTCAGCCAGTTATCGATTTCATTGAAATAGACCTCATATCCTCTAAGGTAAATTGGATATGCATGAGTAAGCCGGCGAGTAAATGCAGTCAGCACTGGAGCCTGTACAGGAATTTTGGCTGACTCCATACAATGTAAAATGAGTTCTGCCAATTCCTCATCTGTCATGCTCCACTCGGGATCAGTTGCAGAACAAGGAAGTTCGGCGCATAGCACAGTCCGATTCTGAGGTTCCTGCGCATTATTATAATGTTTGGGCTCAGAAAGACGAGTAATTGGAATATCTGTTCCCGGAAAATAATGGGCATCATATTTACTGAACTGCTGTTGTTCAAGCACAAGGTAAATCAAAATCATCTCTCTATAGCGAATGGCCCGAGATGCATCTATGACAGAGGCCGGAGCGTGAGGCTTCAAAGACTGCACTAATCCGGTGACAGGAATGGTTGACCAGACGTAATCTGCTCGATAAGTAACTGTCCTTCCGTTGTTTTCGCAACAAACGGCGTCTATAGTTTCTCCGTTATGCGTTAAGCTTTTCACGCTACTGCCTAAATGGAATTTCACCCCGGCTTTCATGGCTTCTCGATAGAAAGATTCGCCGATCTGGCCAAAACCTTTGGCAGGATAGAAAAAACGGCCGCTACCAGAAGTTTTGAAGCCAGGAAACGCTGATATTATTTTTAGCAACATTTTATTCAACGTATTTGAAGAAACACGTCGGTATGCCTGTATAGGTGAAAGTTCCTCCGGTAGCAGACCCCAAATTTTACGTGTATAAGGAAAATAGAATTCCCGACAGATGGTCGGGCCCAATCCTGATTCCAGAATGGATGCGAAAGTCTCGTCACCAGATTGCGCAGCCCCTCTTGTTAATAACTTAGTTATAATATCACGTATTACATTTGCCGAAAAACCGGCCGGCAAACCAAAGGCCAGATCGAGCGGCTTAAGAGGAAAACGAATCCAGCGTTCACGAAGTCTTATCCGTCCGTTTCGCGGCCTATCCAGCAAGTTATCGCCGAGCATGTTTTTTATATCATTAAGAATTTCAGGATCACAGGCCGGATGGAGCCGATGGCTGCCATAATCCGCAGTGAGACCTGATATCTGAAAACTGCCGGAGATCCCCCCTACTGTTTCATTTTGTTCAATGACTGTAACAGCAGCTTTATTATTTTGGGCTAATTTATATGCGGCCCCAAGCCCAGCAAGACCAGCTCCGAGAATTATGATGTGCGGCTGCGTTCTCATTTGATCGGAATAAAAAGAATTACATTGTGTCCACTAAAAAAGATGTTTGGCTTCACACTGATAACAGAACGGAGTCAATTTGCTTGTTTCCGGATAAAATTTAATTAACGGCTTTGCCCTTGATATTTTCCATTTCGGGAAAGAGTGTATTTGAATTAGAAGCACTTTTTCTGGAAAGAAAGTAAAAAATACCTCCCATTGCCCCGCCGGTAATGATTATGGTTTCCCAAAGCAATCCCAATCCAATTGAGCTTTCTTCCGGGACTCCAAATCTATTAAGAAAAGCTGCAAGAGCCATTTCTCGAACTCCAAGCCCACCAAGGCTAATAGGAATCATTGCGGCCAATTTCGCCAATGGCCATGCAAAGAACCATGCGTAGAGAGGGAGATCAATATTACATGCATTTCCCAATATGGCACTTAAAATTACGAAACTCGATTGTATGAAGACCGCCAATAGAAAACCTAAAATTGCTCTATGGGGATTTCTCACTAATTGTTTAATAACGCTCTTAATGCGCTCTATAAATCCAATTGTTTTTTTGGGGAATATGCCTGGTATAGGAAGAACAAGGAATACAAAAGTTGCTACAATAACTATCACAATTGAGATAAATAGTATTAATAAAATCGACCAATCAACACGATCCAATGATGTCCGGGAAAATAAAGCACCTATCAAAATAATTACTCCCAGTGAACTTGTATCCAGAAAACGATCAAGTACACTACCAATAATTACGGCTTCTTTTTCGCCGTTGAAATGAATCGCTAAACCTGCCCGAACAACATCCCCTCCTACTGCGGAAGGTAAAAAAAAATTTGAAAACAACCCAGCAAAATAACAGCGAAAAGCAGTAAAGACAGGCAGTTTATTTGTACCGAGATTAATGAATAATCGCCATTTCAAGACACCAATAATATGGCCTGCTATAAAAGCAACAACCACTAACACCCAAAGCAGTATTGGAATCTCCCTCATGGTATTCCAGAGTTCATGGGGGTTGTCCAATCTAACCAATAAGATTGTAAGAATGCAAACGCTTACAAGTACACGAAAGGTTTGATTTTTGGCAAGTTTCTTAAGAAAAGATACAAAATTCTGTCTTGTCACTTTATCCTCGATCCAAATCCTGCTTTTGCTATCTGATCAGATAAAAGCCCAATTGCCCAGATGATAATACCCCCCAAGAAACCGAGTATTGCGCTCTCAGATAGATTGTTAAGAAAGATATCATAGATAAATTTTACCAATCCAGCAGTAAATAATATGCCGCCAAGGGGCAAGAAAACCTTTAGTGGATTGAAATATACAATGGTTCTTAAAATAAGTAATAAGAAATAATAAGCATCGACAGGGCGTATTTTGGAATCACCTACGCGTTTTTTATATTCTATGGGAAGGTAACAGACAGAATAATCATTGCACAAACAAGCAAGAGTGATAGTAGTTGTAAAGGAAAATCCTGAAGGTAAAATAGAATAGAACGTCTCAATAATTGGCTTCTTCATTACACGAAGACCTGAGTTGAGATCGGGTATTGGTCTTCCCGCAAGATACCCGGCTAATTTCTGAAGAAACCACTTGGCTGGCTTTCGTATAAAGGGAATATGTACATTTGATCCTATTCTTGCCCCAACCACCATGTCATATTCGCGGGTCTTTGTCAGCAAAGAAGGTATTGCCTCGGCAGGATAAGTTACATCGGCATCAATAATAACAATAGTTTCATTCTTTGCGGCATTAATGCCTGTCTTGAGTGACGCTCCATATCCCCTGTTTTCCGGATGGTGTATCAAGCATATATCACTTCTTTTAGCTTCTTTAGCCGTATTATCTGTAGAGCCGTCGTCAACCACGATAATTTCGTGAGTAATATTATTTGTATTTAATACATTTTTAACGGCCTCAATTTGGGTAGCAATTGCTCCTTCTTCATTATAGGCCGGGATAATAATAGAAACCGGTGGATATGTAGGCTGTTCAGATATATTTGGTTCTTGCTGTTGAATAAAATTATCGTTATCAGTCATTGCCAGGGATTCCTCCACAGTAAGCTAATTATGTAATATTTTGATTGATACCTGCATTATTATTTGAGCGAATCAGGAATAGTTAAGATGAAGAAACTTCAGAACGGCAAACAAAGATTGCTCCACCATTTAGTGTCCCATAAAACTGCTTTACCACTTTAAAATCATCCCGGACAATATCCATAATGTTCGGATATTCGGCTTCAAGATAAACTGGAAAAGTGTAAACAATCCATGTGGCATTTCTATTTGCACGTATTGAGTTAAAGTTCTCTAAATCTCCGACCTCTATCCAATCCAGCCCATAATATCTTTCATAGACAAATGCAGTACTGCCAATGGTAAGAACAATATCATCTAATTTTTTATTGGATTCAACGAACCTTAAGGCACTTAAATAGTCTTGCTTCGGCCCATAAGCCTTTCGTGCTGAAATGGCGAATGCCAGAATAATCAAAGCAAAGACTATAGTACCCGGCATCATTGACCTTTTGGTTTCTATCTTTAGTAAGCGTGTTACGAGTCGACCAAGTTCCATGGAGCCACGGGCAATGATGAGAACACCAAAGCCAATGCTAAAAAAGAAAAGGCGCGGCCATAGATGACGACCCATGGCGATGGCAACTGTTGCAACAATCATGATTGGAATGAAAAATAATCCGATGACCACTGGATTTTTACGCTTGAAATTCCAGATACCCAAACTTAATATCCCTGCGGCAAATATTAACGGCACAATACCTTTAAAGCCAATCTTTGTCCCTCTGACAATCTCAAAAAGCGTCCAAATGGGATTCTTCCATACAGTGACAATACGGCCCTCTCCAATCGTTTCTCCAAACATTTGGGGCAAAACAAGGGAATACAACTGAAAAGTAAGAAGAGCGGCAAAACAAAAACCCATGAAAGGAATCCATTTGGTCCGCCAGAGCTCGTTTCTCCTGGCAATAAAGCTGAAAACATAAATTATAAAGTGCCCTATTATAATTAATATCATTGAGATATGAGTGTAAGCGCCTAATGCCGCCACGACAGCATAAACCAACCAGAGTTTAGGTCGGTCTTTACTTAGTCCAAGGACAAACAACCAACTGGTAATAAGTGTGAAAAAAAGAAGCCCTATATATCCACGAGCATTCTGGCTGAACCAGATATGGTGGTAAGAAAATACAAGTAAAATAGACGAAAGAAACGCCTCAAGAGGAGTGGCTATCTGACGGCCCATAAAATAAAGCGCACAAATGCTGCCAACACCAAACAAAACTGCGGGCAGTCGTAATGCCCAGATACTCTCTCCAAATAATAGAAAGGAAGTGTGGGCAAAAATCGAATATAGAAAATGTTGATTTTGTGAGTCATAGTTGGTAACTATTTCTCCAAATGGTGCTTTTACATAGTTCTCAAGTGTAAGGATTTCATCAAGCCAAAGCCCCTCATTGAGTCCGTATATTCGAATTGTCAATGCCGTGAAAAGAATTATTGTAAGAAAAGGGAAAACCAACTTGCCATTAGGTTCATCCGCATTTTTATCTTTCAGAATTTCTGATTTCCATATTGCACTTTTTCCAAACATAAGAACTGATGCACCGATGATTACAAGGCCAATCTTAAACAGCTTGGCTCCGAGCAGCAGCTCTTGCGGTATCCCTGCCGGCAATCTTCTTAAAATATTAACTAAATCGGCTGATGAAACAAATAAACCAGCCGATATTAATATTAATCCGAATACAATATGCAATTTATACTCTTTCATTTGTCAATGATTGTGATTCTGTTAAAGTTTAGTGACAACTTTATTCCTAATTGACCGCAAAATACTCCGAAATTTGACATAAACAAAAAATATCGAGGTATCTATATATTCAAAATAATTATTTTTAGAAAAATAGTACATATCGATTCTCGGAAGTGTATATATATCGCTTTCAAGACTTGCAAAATCCAGCTTAACAGAACATGCACCGGAAAAATTGGTTTTTATAATGTCTTTAATCTCGTTGGTTAATCTACCGTATGGATAGGCGAATAACCGAACATCTTTTTTAAGGTACTTTTGAATTACATGTTTTGAATTAACTATTTCCTCACGAGCCTGCTCCGCCAAAAGCCTGGATAAATCAGCATGATCCATTGTGTGAGCACCAAAATCAATACTGTTGTCGGCCATTTCCCTGATTTCTTCCCAGTCAAGCAGGTCCATGACCGGAATTTCTTTAGGTTGTCCGTCCCATTGATTGTTTCTGCCACAATATCCTGGTACCAAAAAAACCGTGGCCGTGAAACCATATTCCTTCAAAACAGGATATGCTGTGGAGTAAATATTTTTAAATCCGTCATCAAATGTAATTACTACAGATTTTGGAGGAACAGTCTGTCTCTCATAGATACATTTCACCATTTCATTTAATGAAATGATATTGAAATGCTTATCGTGCAAGCACTTCATTTGCGATTGAAATTTTGTTGGTGAGGTTGAAATAACGGAACCACTATTATCAATAGAATGATATGTCAGAATAGGAATTCCAATATCCATTTTTCAAACCAGGCCTACAGTTTATTTATCCATATGACTAAAAGCTCGTCACCTTGTACATCACATCATCGATATGTTTACTATCGGCCTTGTTATCAACAATATGCTTTATTTGAGAATACTCACCGCCGTCCAACATTACAATGCTCCGGTGCTGTTGAGTTCAAAGAATCAATTCAGAATCTTCTCGATGATGTTCCTTGCCTTCGCCGCTGCCTCTGCACCGCGGGGCGTTCGGATGAGGTCGTTGCGCTCCACAGGGTCCTCATTGAGATCGTACACTTCCTCGGTACCGTCTCCATTACGGATATAGTGCATGTTCCCAGTGACAAGGGATTTCATGTCCCCTTTCGCGACGGGGGTACCAAAGGCCCAGGAGGCGCGTCTGAGCTCGGACAGCACAA
Source organism: Planctomycetota bacterium (assembly GCA_019456195.1). Lineage (GTDB taxonomy): Bacteria > Planctomycetota > Phycisphaerae > Sedimentisphaerales > Anaerobacaceae > NIOZ-UU13. The sequence goes on from VRUK01000169.1 coordinate 8,459, forward strand.
GTGGGTTGTTTTCCGATTCTTCACTTTTCGGTTCAATCCAATATCTGCTCAGCGACCGACCGGGAAATAGTCTATCGTCTGGAAGGTCCAGGATGTTTATGACTGTTGCCGGTATATCTCGAAGAGTCACGGGCTCCTGCACTGTAACGTCAGTCGGCACAATGCCCGGAAGCCTCAGGATGAGCGGCACGCGGATGGATTGAATATGCAGGTCAGTAGCGTGTCCGATGATGCTGTGATCCCCAAACTCCTCCCCATGATCTGAAACAAGAATCACGAGTGTTCGGTCGAGAAGGTTCCGCTGCCTGAGTTCTCCGAATAGCCGCTTCAAGCTGTAGTCGAGATAGGCGATAGATCCATCGTATGCATTTTGGATCGACTCGATCTCTTCGGTAGTTGTGTTACTCGCCAAACAGGGTTTGTGATCGTAACGGGTCAGATACTTTGCCAACATGTCCGTGCGCCCGAATTTTCGGGCGAAGTCCGCCGGTGGTAAATAAGGCTGGTGTGCATCAAAATAGTTCAGGAACGCAAAGAACGGACGGTTGCTTGGGACACGGTCAATCCACCTCAGAAAGTCCTTCGTGATCCGAGGGGCGGGCTTGCGATCAAACCGTTCATAGTACCCAAGCAATCGGCGGACCCAGGTCGCGCCGCAGGCTTCGCCGAAGGCAAACCGTATCAGCGACGAACTACGCGCAAGCTCTCTAACCGAAGCAACATAATCCTCGTAATGAGAGAAACCGCGTGCAAGACCATGTTCTATACGACAGAATGCGTTGTTGGCCACGAAGCCTCCGGTAAC
>VRUK01000170.1 GCA_019456195.1 Planctomycetota bacterium
CATAGGGACCATTCCCTTGGAAAGTTAATCGTACATACGAGTTAGATTACTTTAATAAAATCAGACAGTACAGCTATGTGGTTGCGCATTTAATCCGATAGGTTCGAGTAACAGCCGATGGGTAAGGCTCTTTAACGGCAAAAATCTTGACGGGTGGAAGGTCAAAATAACAGGTTATGACCTGAATGACAATTACGGTAACACCTTTCGTGTCGAGGATGGAATTTTGAAGGTCTCTTTCGACCAGTATGACAAGTTCAATGGAAGATTCGGGCATATCTTTTACGACGAGACGTTCTCACACTATATATTGCGCGTCGAGTACCGGTTTGTAGGCGAGCAGTGTCCCGGCGGTCCGGGATGGGCCTTTCGAAACAGCGGCATTATGGCGCACGGCCAGTCGGCGGAGAGCATGAAAAAGGACCAGGATTTTCCGGATTCCATCGAAGTTCAGATGCTCGGCGGCAACGGCACAGACAAACGTCCAACCGGCAATTTGTGTACGCCGGGCACGCATGTCGTAATGGACGGCAAACTTATCACCCAGCATTGTATCTCGTCCAGTTCAAAAACATATCACGGCGACCAATGGGTCACAATTGAACTTGAGGTACACGGCAACTCGGTCATCAAACATATTATCGACGGCGAGGTCGTGTTGGAATATGAACAGCCGCAGCTCGATGACGGTACGATGCTGTCGGAAGGCTCAATATCCCTTCAGGCCGAGAGCCATCCTATTGAATTCAGAAAGGTGGAGATTCTTCTATTGGAAGAATAATCCTGCCGCCGAAAGACATCGCCGGTGAAAATGTTCACCTCGAAGAACTACACCTGTGATGTCGTATCTCAGGAAAAGCTGATTGATACAAACTCGCCTGGCGTTCGTTCGGGCAAAGGCAAAAGGCAATTTTGCTTTCAGCAGGAACTGACAGAAGAACAGCTTCATAAAAGAAAATACAAGGTGCGGAAAATCAAACGAACCTGCATATCATACAAAAAAAAGGCCCCGCTATAACGCAGGGCCTCTCGATTTTTTTAGCCGTGTGATTAACCTGGGATTACATTGGTTGCACATGGGCCTTTTTTGCCTTGTCCGATTTCGAAATCGACCTTCTGGCCTTCATCAAGTGATGCATAACCTTCTGTCTTAATTTCTGAGTGGTGGACAAACAAATCATCGCCACCGTCATCCGGGACGACAAAGCCAAATCCCTTACTTGAATTGAACCATTTTACTGTACCTGTACTCACTATAAATACTCCTTGGCCTTATTAAAAGACCGCTTAACTATTTTCTCTCATCTTAATTTACTAGAAGCATACTCCTGAGAGATGGAAGAACATACCTCACAAAATCGAATTATATCAATAAGGCCGCCAAAGTGCAATAAAAAAATAAATATTTTTTTTCTGTAAAATATACTGATGGTAACAGGCGGGCTGCAAAATCAGAATTCGGCTGAGAAAAACAGCAGGCAATCCGTTCACAAATCAAAAAAGGTCAGGGCAAAATCGTTAGTATTAATATCATATCAGCGATTTTATGCCTGACACCGGTCAAAGCAAAGCAAACAAACCACTGGATTAGATCTTACAACTCGGCCATACACCATCGTTGTTCGATATGATAGCGCAAGCGCCCGGTATTCCGACAACTTGAACTCGTAAAGATCATTTAACGCGGCAAAGCGGAAATCGATGGCAATCCCTGCTCAAGCAGATGCAGATAAAAGCATCAGAGGAAATCTACAATACGAAACATATGGTACGCAAATTCCGACAAACCAAGAAAGCAGAGCATGCAGTATGATATAAAAGACCCTGCCTTTTAGCAGAGCCTTTCGATTTTTTTAGCCGTGTTGTTAGCCGGGGATTACGTTGGTCGCACACGGGCCTTTTTTGCCTTGTCCGATTTCGAACTCGACTTTCTGGCCTTCATCGAGTGATGCATAACCCTGTGTCTTAATTTCCGAGTGGTGGACAAATAAATCATCGCCACCGTCATCCGGGACTATAAAACCAAATCCCTTACTTGAATTGAACCACTTCACTGTACCTGTACTCACTTTAACTACTCCTTGGCCTTATTAAAGGGCCGCTTAACTAATATCTCTCACTCTTAATCTTTTTCAAAGCATACTCTTGAGAGACGAAAGAATACACTATAGGTGACAAATATACCAAACTACTGTAAATGTTCAATAAAAAATATAGGATAAGCTAAAATAATTTGCCGGGATTTTATCAGGAATATAACCCCGTTCAGACCCAGAAAATGCCCTAAAAAGTATAATTTATCCGGTTCAACTGTTGAATTACTGTATTTTTGTCTTATTGTTGCTCCTGTGAAAATCCGGTGGAAATCCACTGAGATATATGTTAGCTTCTTTTTTGTTCAATGGGCAGTAACCCAAACTTACTCGTCGTTTTCTAAAAGTACATTTGGAGAAAGAGTCTAATGCGGCATAACAAAGTCATTCCAGCCGTTTGCATATCAGTTATTCTACTGCTTGGTTCGTGCAGCTCACCAGTTCACTATGCAGGAGAAGCAGCAGAAGTAAAAGCTGTAAAAGAGATAACCAGGGAACCTGTTACGGCGATATTAGGAGCGTTCGAACAGGAAATCATATTGCTCGAGGATGAGCTGACGGATGCGCAGGAACAGATAATCGAAGAAATCAGATTCGTCAGCGGCCAACTCAGAGGCAAAAGAGTTGTCATCGCCTATACGGGCATAGGAAAAGTCAACGCCGCTATGACAACCACTCTGCTGATAGAGCACTTCAAGCCGGACAAAGTAATCTTTACCGGTATCGCAGGGGCAGTAAACCGGCAGTTGCAGCCGGGTGACATAGTTATAGCCGAAAAAACAGCTCACCACGATATGGGAACGGTCTGGCCGGAAGGCCTGTTTCATAAAGGGGTAAAGAACCGCCTGACCGGCTGGAAGAATCCGGTTTTTTTCGATGGCGATGAGCAGCTTCTAAAACTGGCCGAACGTGCGTCACAGCAGGTTGAGCTTCGCTCGATACGGATAATCTCCGGCCAAAGGAGTCCGAAGGTCGTCAAAGGCGTGGTCGTTACCGGTGATGCTTTTATTGCCTCTGCGGAAAAGTGCGCCGAACTGCGAAAAAAGCTCAACGCCGACGCCGTAGAGATGGAAGGCGCCGCCGTCGCCCAGCTTTGTTTTCAGCGCGGGATTGGGTATCTCGTGATACGCAGTATCAGCGATAACGCCGACGAAGGCGCGGTACTGGACAAGCAGACCTTTTATTTATTGGCCGCAAAAAACTCTTCCAGCCTTGTCATCGAAATGCTCGGCCTTTTAGGGGCGGAGCTTTCGTCTGAAAAAAACACTGGAAGTAACAAGTTAAAGGATTAGAAATGATAGGCGAATATTTTAAGCTGCGTCAAAGACAAACCAGTTTTAAGATTGAGTGCGTGGCGGGCCTGACAACATTTCTTACGATGGCGTATATCATTTTCACTAATCCCGACATTCTAAGCGACAACACCGGGATGGACAGAGAAGCGTTGATAGCAGTCACCTGCATAGTCAGTGCCCTTGCAACAATTATGGTCGGATTATCAGCGAACGCCCCCATAGCCATGGCACCGGGGATGGGACTCAACGCCTTTTTCGCATACAGCCTTGTATTAGGTGACAAAGTTCCGTGGGAAACGGCTTTGGGAGTTGTATTTCTGTCGGGCCTGTTTTTTTGGATACTGACCTTACTGGGACTGAGAAAAAAGCTTGTCGAGGCGATACCGTCCTCATTGGTCTCGGCCATATCGGTCGGGATTGGTTTGTTTATTACATTATATTGGTCTGAAAAACCTGGGTGTCATTGTCCAGGGCAGCGAAGCAACTCTGGTTAAGGCCGGCCAGCTCAAAGCGACAGTGCTGATAGGTATGGCCGGACTTGTCGTAATGCTCTTTCTTGAAATGATGAAGATAAAGGGCGCTCTGCTGGTCGGTATTATCTTTTCGACCGCCCTGGCGGCAATATTCGGCTATATACCAAAGCCCGAACAATGGATTACCTCGAATCTCAACCTCTCCGCCGTAGCGCTTCGCCTCGACATTGTTGGTGCCCTTAAGTGGAGCCTGTTCGGCAGCATCTTTACTCTTATGTTTATCGATATGTTCGACAGTGTCGGAACCCTGGTCGCATGCTGTCACCAGGTAAATATGGTTGATGAGAAAAACAGAATTAAAGGCCTGGGCAAACTGTTGGGACTCGACGCCGTCGCAACTATGATGGGCGCCCTGTTGGGGACATCAACCACGACCGCGTATATCGAATCGGCGGCTGGAATCGAACAGGGCGGGCGCTCGGGCCTGACTTCGGTCGTTACAGGTATTTTGTTCCTGCTGGCGCTGGTGTTTGTGCCGATTGTGCAAATAGTGCCGAGATACGCCGCGGCGCCGGCGCTTATTATGGTCGGGCTGTTCATGATGAAGGAAGTCAGGAGAATAGATTTTACGAACCTCGAAGAAGCTTTCCCTGCATTTATAATAATAGTAATGATAGCTTTGAGCTACAGCATAAGCACCGGACTGGCGTTCGGCTTTATCTCGTTTGCTATGATGAAAGTATTATCCGGCAAGGCAAGGGACGTTAAGCCGGCCATGTGGATTATTGCGATTTTCTCTCTGTTGTTTTTAACACTGGAACAGATACCCAATCTTATTGAACGTATTAAGTCTTTTTTCTGAACCTGCGTCACTTAATCACTAAGAATAAGACGATGGGGTTCAAAAGTTCTCTATAATTGCAGCTGTGTGGATTGCGACCAGCATCAGGTAATCCAAATCGCTCAGGTCGTAGTGCCCGTGGTCCATAGAGTTATCGATATATAACACACCGAAACTGCCGGAAGGGTCCACAATAGGCGCTATCATCGCAGAGCGTATTCTGTTCTCTTCCGTCGGAGCCGAGACCCGCGGCACAAGTGTAAACTGTTTGGTTTCAACAGCCTGGTTGATTTTTTCTCTTAGTTTCAAATCGATTAAAGCCACCCCATGGCCATCCCGGCTTTTACCCGCGTGGCAGGTCATTGGCCCGGCATTCTGATTTCTCAAGGCGCACCAGCAATGATATCCGCTGAACTGTTTTAACCCGATACCTAATAAGACCTTTAGAAGCACATCAAGACCGTTGGCGTTGCAGATTGCCTCGGTTGCTTCCATATAATCTTTTACTCTTTTGGCCGGCAGCGTAATATCAGGGGCCCGCTCGACAGTCGGTTTTCTTACTATAACTTCACTGCTCGGGTCCGCCAGTGCGGATGTTGTTTTGTGAGAAGTCGGCATGAGTGTATCTTCCAGATGAATAGGTTCGCCGGCGTCGAGATTGGTCTCAAGATTGATTTCGATGGTAAAATCCCCGATACGAATGGAATCGCCGGTTTTAATGTCGGCCTTGTGGATTGCCTTATCGTTGAGATAAGTTTTGTTGGCCGAATCCATGTCCTCGACCACCCATTTACCATCGTGGGTGGTAAAGATTGCGGCGTGCTGTATCGAGACCGCCCTGTCATGCAGAAATACCTGGCTGTGCGCATGCCTGCCGATATAAACAGGACCTCTGTCGAACTGAAACTCATTAACGGTTTGATCATTTCGCTTTACAACCAAAAGCATCTGTCTTTCTCCGGAGCATATTGGTCCTAAAGATATCTATATAATTATCCCCCATTTGGCACAATTCGTCAAGTAAAATAATTAGAAAATTTCGATCGTCACAGAAAACAGAATTTCCCCGCCAATCTATTGCATTACTTCAACTGTTTGTGTTATAATTACCGTAGAATAGCATAACAGCGGGAACCATCATATTCGGGACTTTGTCGGTTTATAAAAACCTTCTGTACTTGTTACATGCAGTAACACGATTACAGATGCACAAGTGAAAACAAAAAGGAAAGAGCCGGTTTTTCGCAAGAGCCACGCGTGGTTTGGGACCGTTTTCGGCTGAATTTCGCAAAAATAAGCGAAAAAAAATAAAAATACTTAAAAAATCGCGTCAAGTTTTGCGTTTTCGTTGAACTTATATAGAGAAGCACATGATTAACCACAAAGAGCACGCTGAATTGGTCAAGAAAGCACAGCTTGGTGACAGGGAGTCTCTAAGTCGCCTGGCCGAGGTCGCGAGGGTACATTTGCGTGAATATGTACTGCGTCTGACATTACAGGAAGATTTAACAGAGGATATTGTGCAGGAGAGTATTCTGGAGATGTTTAAGGTATTCGACAAACTGAAAAAGGCAGACCGGTTTTGGGCCTGGCTGCACGGCATTGCTTTCAACAAGATTCGCAGTCACTATGGCCGGAAGTGGCGGCACAAGACGATTTCTCTCTCCGAGGTCGCCTGTGAGATTGCAACAGAGGACAGCCAAAACGCGCTGGCCAATATGGTTAACCGGGAATTGAAACAAATCGTTCTAAGGTCAATGCGGGAATTATCGCCCCGCCACAGGGCCGTATTAACTATGCGCTGCTACAAGGATATGGCGTATTCGGATATTGCCATGTTGATGGGATGTACGGAGTTTGGCGCCCAGGCATTGTTCTATCGAGCCAAGAAGGCGCTGGCTAAAAAACTTTCTCGTCATGGGCTCGGCAAGGGTTACCTGCTGACGGCTTTGGTTATATTCGGAAAGCTCACAGCCGCAACGGAGGCTACCGCCGCAAACGTATCTGTAACGGCTGCTACTCTCAAGGTCGGTGCGGCGGCTTCTTTGGCGGCAATGGTAACGAGCAAGACAGCAATCGTTTCGTTAACCGGCGCCGGCGTGATTGCCGCAAGCACAGTGGCAATAACACACGGAACAAATAATATCGATAACAAACTGCAACAAACCGGCACACAAACTTACTTCAACACAACTCAACAAATCCAGGCAAACAAGCCTATGGAGCAATGCTGGTACTTCTTCCCTGAAGGCGCCGGCGGGCCCGTAATGATGCGTATGCTCGAATTTAACAAATCCGGCAAACAATCTTACTGCCAGTACCTGCAAAATGGGCATGCAAACTACTCGTATGACAAAGCCACTATCTATATGAACAATTTCCGCATGTACAATCCGGAACTTTCCGTAAGAAGACTGCCCACAGATGGCAAGGATTTGACTGATTTTATTTCTCGTATCACAGGCAGGCCGGATGATATGGAATATGTTTCGGGCAAAGGAAAAGGACTGCTGGTAATCTCTAAACGCAGCAGCGATAACGGTAACAGAATCTGGAGGATAGACCGTCACTTCAATGTTCTGGAAGAGGAATATTTTCAATTTGACTGGCCGGAAAGTGCGAAAATCATTGACAATCGAGACGAAATGCACAAGCGGGGCTGGACATATTTCAGGATATCCGGCCGGCTTAACGGAGAGCAAGTCTCAGGGACCGGACAAATACCATTTGTGTATGCAGCAAGCAAGAGATTCGGCCCTTGGCTTAAATTGCAAATCGGCAGCAGCTTAAAAATTGCCGACAGCGGCTCAGCAACCTGCGTGTTTGACGCAAGCGGAAAAACAGTGGCAAGGTACACGGGCGGCAGCTTCTTTAAGGGATTGGGACGGCCGTGGATGGGGCTGCATACAATCGATACGGTGCGCCGGGATGCGGCCGAAAAAGAAGTGGCGTTCGAAACCAAAAATATATCGGGCTCTAATAAAGCAGAAATTGTATTAACGGGCGGACAGGTCAAGCTGGTCTATACTATTGATATGGAAACCGACGTTATCGAGAAGATAACATTCTCAACCGACACCGGCGATGAGGGCGAGCTGCGATTTTCTTATTTGCAGAACATTGATAATCTCAGCAGCGAATTTACTCGGCCAAGGACAGGAAGTTACCGCACACCACAGCAGAACCCGCCGGGCATGTTATGGCTTATGAAATTAATAAACCAATCGTTGGTAAACTGAATTGTATCTTTAGCGAAAGAACGCGGGGCAGAAAGGAAAGGGTACTATGGCAATCAGGATAAATGTTAAAAAGAGACTGTTAATTCTGATATTTTTCGCACTACTCGGCGCCACCACTACTGTTGCAGAAAAGGTAATCTACGTTGACGGCGGCGCCTCCGGTGCAAACAACGGCTCAAGCTGGACACAGCTTTGAATTTAGTTATGGATGACAAAGTAAAATTTAGTGAATGTGGTAGTTATTAATGGTAATTTTATTTGAAAGGAAAACTATTATGTCTAAGAAATTGATTTATTTAACTTCTTTTGTTTTAGTGCTGAGCCTGGCCGGCAAGGGATGGTCATATGCCTCGATGCCGTCCCCGGCTGATGGCGCCTTACATGAGGATCCATGGGCGACCCTTAGCTGGGTGCCGGGACCTAATGCAGTCTTGTACGATATATACTTGGGCGAGAATTATGACGATGTGAATCAAGGCACAGGGGGTACGTTCCGGGGCAACCAGAGCAAGCTGGTTTTTGTTGTCGGCTTCCCCGGTTTTCCTTATCCGGATGGTCTTATTCCAGGGACAACTTATTACTGGCGAATCGATGAGATCAATGATCTGCATCCGGACAGCCCGTGGATAGGAGATGTCTGGAGTTTTACGATTCCACCACCCAGCACGACTCATGCACCTGAGCCGGCAGATGGCGCCTTACATGAGGATCCATGGGCAACCCTTAGCTGGGTGCCGGGACCTAATGCGGTTTCGTACGATATATATTTGGGCGAGAATTATGACGATGTGAATCAAGGCACCGGGGGTACGTTCCGGGGCAACCAGAGCAAACTGGTTTTTGTCGTCGGATTCCCCGGATTTCCTTATCCGAATGGTCTTGTTCCAGGGACAACTTATTACTGGCGAATCGATGAGGTCAATGATCTGCATCCGGACAGTCCGTGGATAGGAGATGTCTGGAGTTTTACGGTTCCACCACCACCCAGCACGACTCATGCACCTGAGCCGGCAGATGGCGCCTTACATGAGGATCCATGGGCGACCCTTAGCTGGGTGCCGGGACCTAATGCAGTCTCATACGATATATACTTGGGCGAGAATTATGACGATGTGAATCAAGGCACAGGGGGTACGTTCCGGGGCAACCAGAGCAAGCTGGTTTTTGTTGTCGGCTTCCCCGGTTTTCCTTATCCGGATGGTCTTATTCCAGGGACAACTTATTACTGGCGAATCGATGAGATCAATGATCTGCATCCGGACAGCCCGTGGATAGGAGATGTC
>VRUK01000017.1 GCA_019456195.1 Planctomycetota bacterium
AATTCAAAGCCAATAAAGCCAAAAACAAACCCAATTCAAACCCAATTTAACCCAAAACAAACCCAATCAAAGCCAATTTCTAAACAACTCCGAACCCCCGAGTTGCCCGCCGAGAAAATGCCGGATATTAGAGACATTTTGTGCGATAAGTATTTCCCGATTTTGGGAAAAACCTACCTGATTTTATTTGACGTATATCACATATCGGGATATATTTTCACTTTTCTTAGTTTTTCGTATTAATACACTTGTTTTTGGAGGTAAATCAATGGAGCAGAAAATCCAACTTAAGGAAAGTGATATTCCGAAGCAATGGTATAATCTTGCGGCGGATTTGCCGACCCCGATGCTGCCACCTCTCGGTCCTGACGGCAATCCCGTTTCGCCCGATATGCTTGCCCCGGTATTTCCGATGAATCTGATAGAGCAGGAGGTCAGCACCGAGCGGTGGATAGACATCCCCGAGGAAATTCTCAATATTCTTTACCGGGGGCGTCCGGCGCCTTTGAAGAGGGCCGTATATCTCGAGAAGTATTTGGATACCCCGGCGCGTATTTATTACAAAGACGAGAGCTATAGCCCCCCCCGGCAGTCATAAGCCAAATACTTCTGTCGCGCAGGCATGGTACAACAAGCAATTCGGCATCAAGAAATTAACGACCGAAACCGGGGCCGGCCAATGGGGTAGCGCCCTCGCTTTTGCCTGTCAATTAATCGGCCTCGAATGCAAGGTCTATATGGTACGAATAAGTTTCGACCAGAAACCCTTCCGGAAGATTATGATGCAGGTTTGGGGTGCCAATTGCGTTGCCAGCCCGAGTAATGAGACCAATGCCGGAAGGAAGATACTAAAAGAGATGCCCGATACGCCCGGCAGCCTGGGTATAGCTATCAGTGAGGCGATTGAAGAGGCCGTAACCGATCCGTCCGGCAAGACACGTTATTCTCTGGGCAGTGTGCTCAATCATGTCCTGCTGCATCAGACGATAATCGGTCTCGAAGCGAAGAAGCAGTTGGAGATGGCCGGAGAGAAAAACCCGGATATAGTTATCGGTTGTGCCGGCGGCGGCAGTAATTTCGCGGGCCTGTCTTTCCCGTTTGTCACTGATAAGATAAACGGCGCCGACATTAAAATAATTCCGGTTGAGCCGACAGCCTGTCCTACTATGACGCGTGCGCCTTTTGCTTACGATTTTGGAGACACCGCCTGCACCACACCGCTTTTAGCGATGTACACACTCGGGCACGCTTTTGTCCCGCCTCCGATTCACGCAGGAGGGCTGCGGTATCACGGGATGGCACCGCTGGTTTGCCAGGCAATCGTAGAAGGTCTTTTGGAGCCGAGGGCATATCATCAACTGGACTCTTATCAGGCCGCTATGACATGGTCAAAAACAGAGGGCACAATCCCAGCGCCGGAAACAAGCCAGGCACTTGCCGCTGTGATTGATGAAGCTAAGAAAGCAAAGGAAGAAGGCAAAGAAAAGTCGATATTGTTCTGTTACAGTGGCCATGGATTGATGGACCTTGTCGGATACGATGCATATCTGTCCAACAAGCTTACGGATTACGAGCTGCCCGCCGAAGAATTGCAGAAGTACACCAAAGATCTTGAAAATCTGCCCAAGGCCGAAAAGAGGAAAAGCGGAAAATGGTAAGTCTTTTATGGGGTTTATGTATATAAGGTTATTGCAGAATTTTAATAAGTAATAATGATTTTTTTGAAGGAGATTGTTATGAAGCAGAAAGTATTATTTGCAGCCATTGTTTTATTGGCGACAACTGCTCTCGTGCAGGCACAGGGCGAACTGCATGGATCGCTCGATGTTACTTATCAGAGTAAGTATATGTGGCGCGGTATCGATGTTTACGGGGACAAGAGCGCAATTCAACCGACGGTTATGCTGGATTTGTACGGCACCGGCTTTGGTGTCAGCCTGCAAGGTCACAGGGCCAATGCAAGTGGATTCGAAACCACCGAACGATGGGACACCACATTGTTCTATAAAAACGCCCTTTTCATGGACGAATCTTATGCCTTGCAGTATTTGATTGGATGGAGGTATTTTTACTTCCCGGATGCACCTCTGGATGGTATGGCTGCCGGTGCCTCAGGGGATATCGATTTGCAGGAGATACACGCAGTTGCGTCCTTCCCGAAGATTTTACTTGTCGAAGGTTTAGTCCCGACTTATGTTCTTGTCAAACTGTGGCCTGCTGAAAGCGGTTCATTTGTCGGCAGCGCGGGACCGGCTGGAACTGCTTCAGGCTTTGCCCATATCTTTATGCTCGATTACGGCTTACCGATAGAGGATTTGTTGCCGGATATGCCTGAGCAGGTCTTAAAGCTTCACGGGGAAGTCGTTTTCAACGATGGCGTTGATCCCAGGGGTTTAGGTGTGGACCATGACTGGTCAAATGCGGTCTTCGGTGTCTCAACTGATTTTAAGCTGGCCGAAGATGTTACTCTTACTCCGGGAGTTTATCACCAGGTAACAATGGATACGACTATCAATGATGATAAGGACGAAACCTGGGTTACGCTGGGTCTAAATTATAGTTTTTAGGATTGTCGGAATTTTGCACGGATGAAAAAAGGCCGTTTTTTTTTATTCTTGACTTGATTTCCGAAAGTTAAAAAGCCAACGGACGGATTCGAACCGTCAACCCCTGGTTTACAAAACCAGAGCTCTACCATTGAGCTACGTTGGCATAAACGATTGCCGTAAAAATCATATATCGGCCTTAATCAGTTGGTGTATAAACATTTCTTTACTACAATCGCCTTTGAATTATAGCCGAAAATCCACAGCTCATCAAGACCAAAAAACTCGCGAAGCAAACAAATGCCAAAACGTTTTCATTCCGCCCTGCGCAAAAAACGGCTGAACGTGTCAATCATAGAAAAAAATATTGTCATTCCATGTTATATAAATTATTGTATTGGCGACTTAATTAAAGCAGGCATTGATTAGGAGCAAAAATTTCATGCTCACCGGAATTGATTACTTCGTAGTTATCGCATATCTGGTAGGGATGCTGCTGCTGGGTTTGTATTTCAGGAAATTTGTCCATTCATCTACGGATTTTTTTCTCGGCGGCAGGATGCTTCCATTCTGGGCCATTGGCATGTCGATTGTGGTCTCTGATATCGGGGCAATAGATTTTGTCGGCGTTGCCGGTCAGACGTATCAATATGGGATTTCGGTCGGTAATTTCGACTGGATAGGCTCAGTGCCTGCGATGCTTCTGGCTGCGTTTATCTTTATTCCCTGTTTCTGGAAGAGCAGGATTTATACCATCCCAGAATATCTCGGCAGGCGTTACAACGATGGTGTTCGGACTATTGCATCGCTGACATGGATTGTGTTTTTTGCGTTCGATCTGGGAGTTATTTTCTGGGCAAGTGCGGTACTGCTCAACACACTGATGGGCTGGCCAATATGGGTTTCCATAATTGCCACGGCAACGGTGGTTGGTCTTTATACATTTTGCGGCGGCCTGACGGCGGTGATTATGACAGACGTTGTGCAGATGATTATAATGTTCGTAGGCGGCGGGGCGGTTGTGTTTTTAGGATTCTTTAAGGTGGGCGGATGGAGCGGCCTGGTTGAGAAAATATCGGCTATGGGGCCCGCTTATCAGGACCATTTTAATTTGATACTACCGGTCGATACCAAGACGCCTTTTCCATGGACAGGCATTCTGTTCGGGCTTACATTCGTGATGTCTATGGCCTACATGATCGGCAATCAGGCGATTGTCCAACGTTGTTTTTCGGCAAAGAACGAATGGCACGCTAAAGCCAGTATGATTTTCGCAGCGTTTTTGAAGATGCTTATCCCCATTCTGGTTCTTTTTCCCGGATTGATTGCAATAGTTCTTCATCCGGAACTGGAAGATGGAGACAAGGCATTGCCTACATTGATAGGCACTCTGCTTCCGCCGGGACTGGGCGGGCTGATGTTTGCTGCCTTTCTGGCGGGATTAATGTCCAGTATCGATTCGGTGCTGAATTCGACGGCGACACTCTGGACAAAGGACATTTATGAAAAATTCATCCGCAAAGATGCGTCTGATAAGCATTATCTGATGGTCGGACGAATCGCGACTATCGTGCTTTTAGCTATCGGAGTGATTACATCTCCGGTAAGCACACTCTTTCCGGGGATATATGTCGCGGTACAAACGTTTTTGTCGTTCTTTCAAGGGCCGATTTTTTCGATTCTGCTGTTAGGTATTTTCTGGCGAGGGACAACCCAGTGGGGAGGTTTAGCCGGTTTGGTTGGTGGAATGACGGCGTCGGGATTGATGTATTTATTTAAAGAATCTTTGTTTACAATTGAGGACCCGTTTTTATATGTGTCCTGGTGGTCGTTCGTTGTTGGCTTTATTATCGCAGTAGTTGTAAGTCTTTTCACCCAGAGCCATCCTGTCAGCCGGTTATATGGCCTGGTATATAGTTTGAAGCAGCCGCAGACGGAAGGGATAGCGTAAAATGAAAACAATTTTGAATTTTGAGTGGTTGAAGTGGATTAGTGACGATGCCGCTAAAAATATTTTCCTTGTGTTATTCGTCTTGATAGGCATCCTGGTCTGGCTGCTTCCGAAAGATTACATCTACGAGGGTATTGAAAATCCCCGGTGGTGGCATAATCTCAAGCTGTGGGCCGCCGGAGTGCTGGCGATGATCTTCGCGACATACTTAATATTTTGACAGGTTCTTACGATGGATGAGCAAAACGAATTGGCCGACAAAGAAAAGAATGAAAACAGGCTGGGACAGATTAACAGGGCCCTGGGACTTTTTATATGTTTCTTTAGTGCCGTTGTGCTGGTATCGATATTTCTGACTGAAACGTTTGTCGGCAAAATGACGAACCTGGTGGCCGGGTTGATATTTGCCATCATCGGGATAATCATGATTGTTAAATCAAAAGCCAAATCCTGAGATTCATATCAGCATACGTTTTACAGATTATAACTTTACAACTTTCCCGATGCGGGCCGATTCATAAGCTGCGTCCACAATCCTGAGAACTGTCTGTCCTGGAACCATACCTGAAAGAGGTGAGGTGTGGTTCCGGAGGCATTCGATAAAATGCTTCATCTGGCGGTTGTAAATTACCTGGTCGCAATGTTCCTTGCGTTCGGGCATTTCAGGGACAATCTTTTCGATTTTCTCACCTTTTTTCTTTTCCCAGTAGGTCGGGAACAGGCTCGCGTACCCGAGCGTGCCGAAAAGCTGAGTGCCGGCCTCGGGGCCGTCGGTATGCGGATGCCACCAGCCGCTTTCAATTATAGAAACCGCCCCCGTATCCCAGGTAATCATCACAATGCCCGTGTCATCCACATCATAATCGCCGAACGATGTGCTGATTTTTGCATATACTTCTTTGGGCTGAGGGTCGCCTAATATATATCGCACGGTATCGATGGCGTGAACTCCCATATCCGCAAGAGCACCTCCGCCGGCAAGGTCTTTATCGATAAACCAGCCGGCAGGTCCCCAGTTGACGTGAATGCCATATCCTTTTGTCTTGAAGATTTCGCCCAGCTTTCCCGATTGGACGAGATCACGAATATAATTTACCTCGGCGTCGAACCGCCACATGTGACCGACCATCAGAATGCGGTTGTTTTTGTGTGCGCATTCAATCATTTCCTCACCCTGCAATGCGGAAACGGCCATCGGCTTTTCGACAAAGACATCTATGCCGTTTTTCATAAATTCTAAGGCATACGGAGCGTGGTACTTATTCGGTGCAGCGATAACCACGGCCTGAATATCCTCGCGTCCGAACAGGCCGTCGATTTGGTCGGTGACCTCCTCAATGCCGTATTTGCCTGCGAATTCCTCGGCCGCCCGCCCGTCCAGACTGCACAATACCGGCACCTTAACATCGGCTACTTCCGCAAGACCGCGGGCATGGTAATGGGCGATATATCCCGATCCGATTAACGCGACGTTTATTGTATCCACGTGTTTTCCTTTTACTGGTTCAATTCGTCACGGTTTTCATATATCTTTTCGATGGCCTCGACAATCATATCCATATCTTTTTTAGAGCCCATCAGGACATTGAAATGGAAACATGCAGATTCTTCTTCGTACACTCTTTGGCAAACCGGTAGATCGAACCGGGCGGGATTAATCTGCTCCCAATACTCTTCTGTGATGTTGTGCCGCCAGGGTTTTGTTAATGGAGCGTACAGGGAACATTGATTCAGCGGCTTATAACATGCCTCAACAGTAAAGCCCAGCTCCTTTGAAAGTGCCTCGCGAAACAGCTCTACCGGCAAATCCTTAAACTCGTCCCTTTGATATCTGAACGTGAAGTTATAATATGCCTCGGCCGTCTCCCGCTCATCGCGTCGCATTGGTTTTATACCCGGCAGCCCGGCCAGCATCGAATTTAGATATATTGCGTTTTCATCCCGAAGCAAGTTTTGTTCCGGGAGCCGTTTCAATGCCTCGATTAGCATCACAGCCTGGAACTCTGTTATACGGTAGTTACCCGACTGTATAAAATTTCCTTCATCACCGTAAAAGCCGTCAGTCCTTTGGTCGTCCTGTTTCTTTTCGGGTCTTCGGCCGCAATTACGAAGGGCATCGAGCTTTTCGTAAATTTCCGGGTCACTGGTAGTAAGCGCACCGCCTTCACCGGCTGTCATGAGCTTGGAAAGTTGAAAACTGAAACTGCCTGCGTCTCCTATACTGCCAGCCTTTTTGTCTTTCCATTGTCCACCGTGTTTATGGGCACAATCTTCAATCACTCGAAGACCATGTTTTTTTGCGATTGTCATAATTGCGTCCATATCGGCGAAGCTGCCGTAAATATGCACGGGGATAATGGCCTTAGTTCTCGGTGTGATGGCTTCTTCGACTCGATTCGGATCGATACACCAGGTATCTTCGGTGACATCAACAAGAATCGGCAGGGCATTGATATCCAGTATAGAGGCGGCCGTTGCCTGCCAGGTAATCCCGGGAACGATTACTTCATCACCCCAGCCGATACCGCATGCCTCTAATGCAAGTTGCAATGTAACGGTCCCGTTGGCGGCGCTGATGGCGTATTCAGAGCCGATAAATTTAGCGAAGGCCTTATTGAATTGCTGTTCTTTCGGGCCGTTGTATGACCAGTGCCCGCTTTCGAGAACTTCGATTAGCTGTTTTTTCTCTTCATCGCCCCAGACGGGCCATGTCGGCCATGGGTTCGATTCGATGTCCCTTAACGGCTTTGCTCCGTTTATTGCCAGCTTGCTCATAAACAATACCTTTCAAAACTCATCTCATCATTGAAACCTGTGAGGTATTCTATATAATATCCCGATGAAAATGAAATGTTTTTTGGAATCTGGATATGAGAACAGGCCCGGCCGATTTGTTTCGAACTTTTTTAACATCCTGGAAGATACAGTCTGGCGATCAATTGCTGGTCGGCGGAGATGATATTTCCACGACCGCTTTTGAAACCGACACCTGGTACGACGCCCAGGCGCCCTCAACCGTCCTTGCGAGTCTCGTTGACCAGGGGCAATACAAAGACCTCTATTTCTCAAAGAATCTAAGCGAAGTTCCAAAAGAGCGTTTTGAGCAGCCCTGGTGGTACCGCAATGAATTTGTCCTGAAGGGAGATTGTGCCCGGGCTGTAACACTTCTGGAGTTCGACGGCGTAAACCATGCTGCGAATATCTGGCTTAATGGCCGACAGGTTGCTGATGTAAAACAGGTTTACGGAACGTTTCGGCGGTTCAGGTTTAATGTTTCAGAATTTGTTAAAGAAGGCGACAACGTTCTTGCAGTAGAAGTGGTTCCTCCCGCACCGGGTGATTTCTCCACCGGTTTTGTTGACTGGAATCCGCACGCTCCTGATCGCAACATGGGAATATTCCGTCCGGTCACACTGCACCATTGTAAAAATGTTTCCATCGATAATCCATTTGTATGGACAGATTTGGACACGGATAAGCTCGATATGGCGGAGCTTACTGTCAGTGCGGAATTGACCAACCATTCCAGCCAGTCTGTTACAGGAATGCTGATCGGCTCGATAGAGGCGATAAATTTTGAAGCAAGTGTAACTCTGAGCGCAGGTGAACAAAAAACGATTACGTTTACCCCGGAGCACTGTAAAGAGCTGATAATCGATCAGCCGCGTTTATGGTGGCCCCATGAAATTGGTGAGCCGAACCTGTATAATCTTCAGCTTGAATTTGTCCTGGATGGTGAGGTTGGTGATGAGTGTCATACTGCTTTTGGAATCCGCCGGGTTGAAGATTACTTTAACGAACAGGGGCATCGAGGCTATAAGATCAACGGCACTAAAGTTCTCATAATGTCAGCCGGCTGGAGCGATGACATGCTCCTGGCCGACACACCTGAAAAGCTTAAAGCCCAAATACAGTACGTCAAACACATGAACCTAAACTGTATTCGTCTTGAGGGAATATGGGGCAAGGACCATACACTGTACGACTTATGTGACCGATACGGAATCCTGATGATGGTCGGCTGGAGCTGTCATTGGGAGCACGAGCAATATCTTGAGAAACCGGTGGATGAGAGGTTCGGCGGCATCGCAAGCCCGGAAGATATAGATTTGATAGCGCAAAGCTGGAATGACCAGGTTATATGGCTTCGAAACCACCCGAGTATTTTCGTATGGACGGTAGGCAGTGACAAGATTCCTCACCCTGAACTGGAACGCAGGTATATTGCGACTTTTGAAAAATACGACCCGGGCAGGCCATACCTGGCCTCGACCGGCGGTGTCGGCAGTGAACAGGCTATCATAGGCAGCGAGGTCGTAGTGAGTGACATAAGCGGTCCGACCGGCGTTAAAATGCTCGGCCCTTATGCATATACTCCGCCTGTGTATTGGTTTGAAGATAAAAAGCGGGGAGGCGCCTACGGTTTCAATACCGAGACCGGCCCCGGGGTGCAGGTGCCGGTGCTGGAAAGCCTGAAAAAAATGATTCCCGCCGGTCATCTCTGGCCTATTGATGAGTATTGGGATTTCCACTGCGGATTAAATGAGTTTTCACATCTCGACCGATACTACAAGGCCCTTGAAGAACGCTACGGCCCGGTTGATAACATCGAGCAGTTTGCCTGCAAGGCCCAGGTAATGAATTATGAGCTGATTCGTCCTATGTTCGAGGCGTTTCGAGCTAATGCAGGAATTGCAACCGGCCTCGTACAATGGATGCTCAACGCCGCCTGGCCGAAGATGTACTGGCAGCTTTATGACTGGTACCTGAATCCAACCGGTGCTTTTTACGGGACGAAGAAAGCGTGTGAACCTCTGCAATTGATATATAACTATTCGAGCCGAAGTGTATTTCTTGTAAATTCTACTCGGTGCAGCAGTGAGAATCTTACCGCGGAAATACGAATCTTTGACTTGCATTCGAATGAGATATTTAATAACAAGCAAACAGTATGCACCGAGCCGCAATCATCGATAGAAATTTTTACATTACCTGATTTTCCCGATATCACCGCGACATATTTTTTAGATATGAGGCTTATCGAAAAAGACGGCACACTCACAGCCTCCAATTTCTACTGGCTCAGCACTCAACCGGATTTGCTTGACTACCAGACAAAAATCGATCCCTGGGAATATTATACGCCGAGCAAACAGTATGCTGATTTCACACTATTGAATTCACTTCCTCAGGCAACAGTAACAATCCGTAACGAAATGCCAAAGGATAATAACAGACTCACCGTCGAGCTGGAAAACACCGGCAACAGTATCGCCTTTGCCGTCAAACTTGATATCGTTGACGATAAAACCGGCGATGCTATTGTGCCCGTATTCTGGCAGGACAATTACATTGCTCTGCTGCCGAGCGAAAGAAGGATTATACATGCTGAATTCAATAAAGATGCTTCAAATATAAAACTCGACGTTCAGGGCTGGAATGTTGATATAAAGTAACAGCATTGTTACCTTCGGAGGTGGTCTTGCTATAGATAAAGAATGCTGTGAAGCGCAGTTTGTTCAAAGGAGCTATTATGATTCACTATCGTATTCGGATTAGTATTATTTTGTTACTGGGCTTGGTCTCGGCCGCCCCGGCACAGCGTCAGATGGAAAACCTCACTCGCGGGATTGTCGCCGTCAAGCAGGCCGATGGTGGCGTATATGTTGGCTGGCGATTGTTCGGAACCGATCCGGAGACAGTCACTTTCAATCTATATCGAGTCACCGGAAGCAGCGAATCTGTCAAAGTCAATGAAGCACCAATTGCGGGTGCCACGAACTATATTGATAAAGGGGCCGACACTAATGAGCCGCTCAAGTACTTTGTACGGCCGGTGTTGAATGGAAAGGAGCTGGCACCATCCAAACCTGTGTCCGCCTGGGGCAATAATTATCTCGAAATACCAATAAAGCCCATCTCCGAATACCGGCCCGGCGATGCCTCGATTGCCGACCTGGACGGCGACGGCGAGTATGAAATTGTACTGCATCAAACATCACGCCCCCGGGACAACTCATTTCCCGGCATTACAGGGACACCAATCTTCGACGCTTACAAGCTGGACGGTACGTTTATGTGGCGCATCAACTTAGGTATCAACATCCGTGATGGCGAGCACTACACTCAATTCATGGTATATGACCTGGACGGAGACGGCAAGGCCGAGATGGCTTGCAAGACCGCCGACGGCACAGTGGACGGGACGGGCAAGATAATCGGCGATAAGGACAAGGACTGGCGCACCTTCAAAGAAGGCGACCGGACTCACGGCCGGATTCTCAATGGCCCGGAGTATTTCACAATATTCGACGGCCAAACCGGAAAGGCATTGAAAACCGTTGATTATATACCCAGCCGCTACCCGATTAACGGCTGGGGTGGTATCGGAGGAAACGGCGGCAACGATAGCTACGGAAATCGCTGTGATCGTTTTCTGGCGTGCGTTGCATATCTGGACGGCCGGCAACCGAGCGTGGTAATGTGCCGCGGCGTCTATGGCCGTATTGTCATGGCAGCATGGGACTGGCGCAATGGAAAATTAACCAGCCGCTGGGTCTTCGACTCAGGCAGCAGCTATCCGCCATTTAAGGACGCCTCACCTTACTCAGGCATGGGTGGCCACTCGCTGTCAGTGGCCGACGTGGACGCCGACGGAAAGGATGAGATTGTATATCACTCTATGGTTGTCGATGATAACGGCCAGGGGCTTTATTCAACGGGCCTGCGACACGGTGACTCGATGCACATCAGCGATATGTATCCCGACCGTCCCGGCCTGGAAGTCTTCACGATCCACGAAAATGAAAACGACACCGTTCGGTTCAAGACACCCGGTGCGGCGATGCGCGACGCGCGTACAGGCGAGCTGCTTTGGAAACACAGTCCCGGTATCGACGTCGGCCGGGGCATGGCGGCTGACATTGACCCACGACATCACGGCTATGAAGCTTGGGGAGGACCCGGAGGTCTCCGAGACTCACACGGTAACGAGATAGGTCCAAATCCGCGCTCGAACAGCTTTGTTATCTGGTGGGATGGCGATCAGTTGCGTGAGCTGCTCTCGCGTTCGGCTGTCAATAAGTGGAATTGGAAAACATGCACCGAAGAAATGCTCTTCGAAACCGGAACTCGCGGCGGTGGACGCGGCCCCAATATAATGGGTGACTTCATCGGCGACTGGCGAGAGGAACTGCTTATGACCGCTCCGGGCGGCAAAGCCCTGCGTCTTTACACAACGACAATTCCGACCGAACACCGCATCTATACATTGATGCACGACCCGCAATATCGGCTGGCCATAGCCTGGCAGAACGTGGTTTATAACAAGCCGCCGCACCCGGGCTTTTTCCTCGGCGACGGGATGGCGCGGCCGCCGCGGCCTAATATCCGCCTCATCGGTACCGGCGAGGCAATCGCCGGCGTCAAAAACTATTGAAGTCGGATATTTGAATATCCAGACCTCTTTATATTCCAATTATTACTTACTTTTTGTTGTGAAGTCACAAACTCTATAAAGCTCGTCTATGGATGTTATTCCTTGTGCTACTTTTTTAAGACCATCTACCAGCATCGGATAAATGTTGATTTTCCTGAAATGATCTCTTAGCTGCTGTTGGTGTATTCCATCTGTTATCATATGAGCAGTGTCATGATCAATCCTGGCGACCTCGAAAATTGCGAACAGACCCTGATAGCCATAGAAGTTGCATTCTTTACAACCTGTAGCATCAAAAATCTTTTTTGGGGCGTCCAGGTTAGCCTCGGCAAAAAGCTCCTTTTCTTCTTGGGATGGTGTTCGTTCTTCTGCGCAAGACGGACACAATCTTCTCATAAGATTTTGGGAAACAATTAATTTAACTGACCCCCCGATGATATAATAAGGTACACCAAGGTAATGCAGTGCATCAACTGTTCCCGCAGCATCTTTTGCATGAATAGTGGCCAAAACCAGCTTTCCGGAGAGAGCTGCTCTTGAAGTTACAATGGCTGAATCCCTGTCTCTGATCTCTCCAACCATAACAAGATCGGGGTCCATCCTCAGAATTGTCTGCAAACCCTGGTACATTGTAAGGCCATGCCGCTCATCCACTTCGAGCTGTTGAGCATAAGGCACGTTAAATTCGATTGGGTCTTCGATTGAGAAGGCCATTTTAGTTCGCAAGTCCGCCAAAGAAGCAAATGAATACATTGTAGTAGTTTTTCCGGAACCGGTAACACCGGAAACTAAAACAAGGCCGTTCATTGAATTGACGGTACTGGAAACATTCTGTAAGTCATCTTCGGACAAGCCCAGGTTGGATATTTTCCATCCTTCCTGTGGAAAACTTAATATCCTCATATGGGCCGACTCTGCATTTTTGCCGGCGGGAACAACAGTAACACGAATGTCCCGAAGTGTCTCATCATCGGGCCATTTTATTTGACCCTCTTGAGGCATAAAGGACTTTGTGGCATTCAGTTTCGCCGCTGTTTTTATTTGATTGATTAGTTGCCTGCCCTCGGTTTCCGAGAGAAGCCGTTTTTCATGAATTATTCCATCTACACGATATAGGATAAGTGTTCCCCCCTCGGCCGCGTTAAGATGGATGTCTGTCGCACCTTCATAAATAGCATTCCAGATAATTGTTTTGAACGGGTCAGGTTGCGATGCAATAAGTGAATATCTTTCTTTGTTCTTTTTTTGTGTTATTTCTGAAGAATTAACCATGGTAATCAAGCTCCTTTTTATATTTGCCAAATTACAGGATGTTTCAAATAAATCATATCTTAAGCTGATTCTAATGTAAAATCAATTTTAATTCGAACAGGTGCCCGGATTACTCCAATTCACACCCCGGGCAATTGTGCATACGATTCCACAATATTGTAGTTCATAAGTATGTTGCATACCTTAAAAAATCAATTTAGCTCCAGAATTCCACCATTGAGCTGCTTTGGCTTCAGCGATTGCAGCAAAAGCATGATTGGCATTCTTCTTGGGGCTTGAACAATGCTTTACTAAAACCCTTGTCTTGAATTATAATCATGGAAGGTTTTTCAGGTACAAAAAGTCACCAATTTTGCTTTTAGTAAGTGTTTGGAATTTCTATTCAAGTCGCCGGTGACTTTAGAACACCGCCGGTGCGCTTGAAGAGGTGGAGTTTTTAGGTCCGAAAATAACAGCCGTCATTTCAGGAAAGGCTTGTCGAATGAAGAATGTCAGATTGCCGTTGATAATCTTGGTTTTGCTTATGGTGTCTTTCGTTGGTTGCGCCCCGATACAAACCATCGAAGAAAAGGCAGCAGTCTCGGATGAACCGGTAAAAGAGGTAAGCAGGAAAGAAGCAATTATTGAGTTTCAGAACTGCCGGATTGTCCCGCAGTTGGGTAATCACTGGGATTATACTTTCGCCCCGGGCAAGTTCCCGGGTTTTGAGTGGGACAGGCCCTGCATTGTTGAAAAAGTTATGGGTGAGTTTCCTCTCGAAGCCCGATGGTTCGACGGTGAGCTTAATGAAGTAAATACTCCCCAGGAGCCGGGACGATATGCTTTCTATGTGGAAGGTAAAACATCTAAGGGCCAGGTAATCCGAAGGGCTTCCACTGTATATTGCCGGCCTGAATACTGGTTCGGCTGGAGCGAGAAACCAAAGGCCCATTTGGACTTTCTTCCTCTTGACGGTATCGATAGGTCCGTATGGGCCGAGCATGAAGATGCCATTGCAACTTATGCCGGAAGGATTGTACTGTATTCGATTTTGCGTCAAGAGCAGGGAGCGGTGTTGCTCTCTTATTTGCATGAAATGAAGACTGCCGAATATAGCCCGAAATTAACAGATACTCCAATAATACGCGACCACGACTATCATCTTGCGCTAAAGCAAAAAATATTAGGCGTAACGAAAAAATATCCTCCGTTAAAAGTTCCTCAAAGGGTAGAGGCAAAGAAAGCAACAGTTCTTCGCCAGGGCACGGAAAAAGAAGCGGGATTTAAGCCCGGTTCTGCCGACAAGCTTCGCAAGGTGTGCCGGGCGTGGTTCAAAGAAAGCGGCGAGCCTTTTGTTGTCCTTGTAGCGCGCCGTGGCGTTGTTGTTATTCACGAGCCATTCGGTCAAGGGACGTGGGGAAACTTAACACGTAATAGCCCCACAGAGATGGCGTCTCTGACAAAGTTGATAACAGGGCTTATGTTTGCGCAATTTGTGGATCAGGGATTGATAGACATAGATGACCCTGTCGGTAAATATCTGCCTGATTTTCCCGTTTCCGGTGACAAGGTAATTACGCTGCGACATTGTTTTACACATACGACGGGATTATTCGGACATGAGGAATGGGGCGGCTTGCATAATCCGTGGCTTGAAAATGTAATAGCGAACGGGCTTGAATATCTTGAGCCGGGCAAAGTGCACAACTATAACGGAATGGGATATGACCTTGCCGGTAAAGTGATGGAAATAGTCAGCGGAAAGAGTATTTTCAGACTGATGCGTGAGAACTTGTTCGATCCGCTTGATTTGGAAAATACAACTCTGGAAGAAGACCTTGGTTTCAGTTGTTTTAGTACCGCGGGCGATTTCGCGAGATTCGGGCAGCTTCTTTTGAATAAAGGTTCTTACGGTGAACTCAAGTTTTTCTCACCTCAGACCTTTGACAGGATATTGCCCAAACCGTTGAATAAATATTATCCGGCCATAGATAATGAATGGGGAATCGGTCTTACCTGGATGCGTCAAAAACATCCCGGTGCCGGTAAGATTGGTGTACCTGAAGATGCGACAGTCTTGAGTAAAAATGTGATCGGGCATGGTTCGGCGACCTCGGCGATTTTGAGAGTGGATCTGGATAACGACCTTGTCATTTCGCAGTCGAGGAGAAGAGCCGGCAAGGCCTATGGCAAAAACCTTGATAAGTTTCTCTTGGCAATTGCCGAAGGCCTGAAATGATTTGTTCCCATAGGAAATTACGGCAGTTTCCTATATTTGAATATTTTTTAAGCTAATCATTTGGAAGCTGAAGTTTTCTTGTTCCCTTTAATAACTTTTTCTCTTCTGACTTTAGTCGCCGCTCGACCTTTTTGACATCCTCAGCAGGTGGTAACTGCTCAGGTACAATTCCTCGATCACGTAGAAGTTTTCGTATCTCTTCATTATTCTTGACGTGCTCGTGTGTAATTCTTCCTTCTGTTCCAAGATCATGTTGTTTGATGTTATAATTAGTAATTTAACTCGCAAAATCCTTTGCTTTGATAGTAATTGTGGGAAGAAAATCGGCCAATGGTCTTTTTGGGGGTACATCTAATTTGCGTTTCATTTCCCGTGTTGTTTTCCCTCCAAAAAGTGCCTTATCTCCCTTACTGCGTATTCTTCCAAAACTCTCATTGTTGCGCAACCGCTCAAGTATAATGCCAGATAATTCTTTTTCAGAATGCGTTAGCTTTTTGCGGGCATTTACACGCTCAGCTTCAGTTAATCGTTTTTTAATAATCTCTTGTTTGCGTGTTTGGACAGCAAAATATGTCTGGGCTAAAGCAATTTGATCTTTTGATGAATCGCCATTTTGAGCAATGAGATAGCAAGCATTTCGACTAAGGCCAATATCTGTGATCTCACGTATCGCTCCCGAACCAAGATCAACCATTTTGTTGACCTCAACAAAATGGTCGGCTACGTCGCAACCTGTTTTCTCACAGGCAGTTATAGCCTTTTCAATAACTTTAGAGAAATTCCTCCATTCGGCATAGCCTAATAATTCTTGTAAATCACGTGCGCACCAGAATTCTGTTTCTGTATCAGGATATTTACAAACTATGTCTTCAAAACGCTGATGTAGCTGTATGAGTAGTTGTTTATCCATCATGTTTTTCCTTAATATTTGGGGCTTCATTCGCTCAAGTATTATTATATCCCATGCTAACATCATATCATTATTTATTTGTTAAAAGCTCAATTTTTTATTTCAAATTAGGACACTACCGAAATTACACACAGCTTGACATTTAGCTCTGTTTGGTGTGTAATAATGTCCAGAGACTTTTTATATTTGTGTTCTTTTTTAGTAGAAACCGTCCCGGCTCAGTTGGGACAGACAAACTAACGGTATCCATATCAGGAGGTGAGCTATGAAGCGTTTTGGTCGTAGGGGTCTGAGAATTCAGGTGACAGTGCTGTTTCTAATCTTTTGTTTCTCGACTTCTGTTTTCGCCATAGAGGCTGATTTAATTGTCTATAACGGCAAGATTGTCACGGTCAATTCGGAATCTTCCGTATGTCGGGCCATGGCCATCAAAGATAATCGCATTCTGCGCGTTGGCGGTAATGAGGAGATTTTACAATTAAAGGGCGGCGACACGAAGGTGGTGAACCTTAATGGTAAGATGGTCCTGCCGGGATTTATCGATTCTCACGTGCATCCCTGTGGAGCGTGTATGACCGAGTTTGATCATCCGATTCCACAAATGGATTCTATCGAAGATGCCCTGAACTACATCAAAATGCGTGCGAGTGTCCTGGCCGATGGCGAATGGATTGTTCTGCAGCAGGTATTTATCACTCGTCTTCGTGAGCAGCGATATCCTACGAGGGAAGAACTCGACAAGGCCGCCCCGAAGAATCCTACCGTATTTCGTACCGGTCCCGATGCGTCCCTTAGCTCTCTGGCGATGAAGTTGAGCGGTATAGACAGAAATTTCACCGTGACCGATGGGGGCCCGGGGCGTATCGAGAAGGACTCGAACACCGGTGAACCTACCGGCATTCTTCGAAGCTGCAACCGCTATATAAAAAGCTCGTCATCTGGTGCAAAGCCGACCGAACGTGATCAATATGAACGACTGCTTGAATTATTCAAAGACTACAACAAAGTCGGGATTACCGGCATTTGTGACGGCTCATCAAATGCTTCGAATCTCAAACGTTATCAGAAGATGCTTGCCGGCGGAGAGCTATCAGTTCGCATAGCGGCCCAGTATTATGTCGATACCATCGGCCCCATTGAGGAGGTCAAAGAGAGCATCCGGAAAGTTGCTCAGCACCCGCTGTATAAAGGCTCTCCGATGCTCCGGATTATAGGTATCAAGGTCTTCCTCGATGGTGGTATGTTGACCGGCAGTGCATATATGAGAGAGCCGTGGGGCGTGAGTAAAATCTATGCGATCGACGACCCCGACTATCGTGGCGTCTTATTCATTCCGAAAGAGCGGCTTTTGCCAATGGTCCGCACCGCGACCGAATCTAAACTTCAATTTACCGCCCACACCGTCGGTGATGGAGCCGTTCATACTCTGCTTGATGTTTATGAGCAGGTGAGTAAAACAATGCCAATTCGAGAACTCCGGCCGTGTATAACTCACTCCAACTTTATGAGCGCCGAAGCAGTTAAAAAGGCCGCCGCGTTAGGAGTGATACCTCTGATCCAGCCTGCATGGCTGTATCTGGACACGAGGACCTTGACTAAGCACTTCGGTTATGACCGCCTTCGTTACTTTCAACCATTACGAAGCCTTTTTGAGGCCGACTGCATTGCCGCAGGAGGCTCCGACCACATGCAGAAAATCGGCCCGGTGCGTTCGATTAATCCCTATGATCCGTTCCTTGGTATGTGGACTACCATCACACGCCGGGCGAAATGGTACCAGGGCCGGTTGCATCCTGAAGAAGCCCTCAGCCGCCGGCAGGCCATTCGTTTCTACACAATCAACTGTGCAAAGGCTCTCTTCCAGGACAAATACGTCGGCTCACTCGAAGAAGGCAAACTGGCGGATTTCATCGTCGTGGACACCGATTTGCTCACGTGCCCTGTCGATGACATCAGAAATGCCAAAATCATAAGCACTTATATGGATGGTCGCCGTGTATTCGAACAGTAATTTGCCTCGACGAAAGACAAAATCGTAGCGGGAACGAGTCTTCTCATTTAAGAGAACATAAAACAGTAAAACTGCGTATGATATTTTAGCGATGGTTTTTCTATACCGACATCTGGATGGAACTGCCATTTTGAAGATTTAAACAAAACCGGAAAGGTCAAAGATTGGGAGGCCTTAAACTTTGGAAGATAGGATCAATCTTGAAGATTTCGAAGAGGATATATTAAGTCACCCTTCAAGAAAGAATTCTATACATATCCTCACGCTGGACAGCATTCTGGCCAATGATGTTTACGAGAGGATACATAACGACGAGAGAATGAAATATTATCAATTGATTAAGCCCCGACAGACGGAAATACGAGAAACCGTCACGGAAATTGATAATATGGCAACAGGTACTGTTTTATCCAGATTACTGATAATTGATGTACGCAGACTAACTTTGCCCAAGCTGCAAAGGGCTTACAATAAAGTAGTTGGTTATAATCGCAGAGACCTGAATAAATTATGCCACATTATATTAATAGGTGATGGTCCGTGGGATTTATTTCATGCCGGAAAGACACTGGATGTTTTTGTTCCTCACATTGCCACTCATAGAGTAGATTATCATCCGGCTGTATTTTTTTATGACCCTTTCCTTCACTACGAGCATAGCGAAATTGAGCGGGCCGGCGTTGATGACGAATTTGTGCTTCCCGATAAAATCCCGAGAAGGCTTGTCCGGTTTTTTAAGAATGACGAGGATATGAGATTGGAAAAGATACGTCATTATTTTAGAGCCATCGACAAGCCTGATGAAGTCAGCAAAAAAAGGCGAAAAAAACTAAGAAATCTGTACAAAAAAAGAATGGCAGAACAATTTCCCCACCATAAAGATCAATCAAAAGCCTGGCTCTCTCGAAAAGGGGTCAGATTAGCAAGCGAAAAGATGCATCTCTACCCCCTGTTCTTCGAAGACTGGGTATATAATCTAATGCAAAAAGCTATGCAAACTCCAACAAAGTAGGGGCTTCTTCGCGAACCGCCATTTGTGTTTTTTGCTGTATGGGTTTCTTCGCCAGCCGCCATCACTATGTATCTGTCCCGCTGCGTTGTTCGACGTAGGGGCAACCCCGTGTGGTTG
This sequence comes from Planctomycetota bacterium, assembly GCA_019456195.1. Lineage (GTDB taxonomy): Bacteria > Planctomycetota > Phycisphaerae > Sedimentisphaerales > Anaerobacaceae > NIOZ-UU13. The sequence goes on from VRUK01000017.1 coordinate 19,476, forward strand.
CCCAGTTTCTTAGGATGGACTTCAGCCCATGCTGTCCATTGTCATTCCTGCGAAACCTGTCCTAAGCATGGTCGAAGGAGCAGGAATCCACAAATAATCAATAGTCAATAATCACTAATCAATTTCCATTGGTCTGGCATACGAAATTACATTCGTTCACGTGTAAAAACGCAAGCCAACCAATACGCAATACGCTTCGCGCTATACGATTTGTTATCACCCCGTAGGGGCAACCCCATGTGGTTGCCCTGTTTCGGAGGATGGACTTTAGCCCATGTGGTTAATATGAAATTTGAAATCTACTCCCCAACAATCATTCATCAATAATCATCTAAAATTGCAGAGTGGGGCCTACCCCACCATTATTTTCCGATTATGGCCGCAGGTAGCGAGTTTACACAATCGTCACTCCGAGCGAATTCGAGGGGTCTATTTAAAATTGTTGTCATTCTGAATTCATATCAAGTCTATTTGACAACAAATAGGACATCGGTTAAAGCCGTATATGTCTGTGACCTTCCTTTGTATTTGAAAGTAATCTTTAGGTTGGCAATTTTCTTCTTGGCAAAGCTATTCAGGTACTTGTCGATTCTGGGCTTTAGTAAATCTATATTACGCTTCAATTTCCAAGACCCGGTGAAATCATCTGTGTCGACAAGGACAAGGAAAAGCCTGTTCTCTGAGCCAAAACGCATCTCCCCCTGATTTTCATATAGCCATTTTGCCAGCCCGTGGGGATTTTCTATTGCTTCCTTGAGAATCTGCAATTTTTCTTTCTTAAGAGCTGCTATCACGCTTTTGCATTCCTTGGTACCTTTATCCTTCAACTTTTCCACAATTTCATAGTAGATATCAGTGTGTTTTGCCTTTTTATCAAAATCGATCTCCAATTCTTTAGCCTTAGCCTTTAAATATGTCAATTCAACTGGAAACCCAAGCTCCTTTCTTCTGGTCTTTATGTATTCTGCCGGTAGGTATGTCACCTTTAGATCGAATGGGACATTTTTAATAAAGAAATCAACGTGCTTTATTTGACCTACCGTTGGTAACACTGCCTCATGGGATTTGAAAAGATGCTCGATGAGAATACTTGACCAGTGATTGTACCAACTGTTGAGAACATACCCTTGCACTGCAGTGCTTATCTCGGTTTCAAATTTTGATACAAGTGTGTCGTAAGACTGGAGAACTTTGACATAGCGGCTTATAAGATATTTGTCCAGAGAGTTTTGGTAGTCACCGCCCCAATCGAATGACTTAAGTTTGTACAGCTCGGAGACGAGCTTTTTTGTGTTCAGAGTAGCTGAAAGGGCTTTGTTCTTTTTCTCGAAATATGCGTTCAACAGCTTGTGTGATTTTGTCGGGTTCTTACCAAGCAGCGAGTACAACTCAAAGAATTTGTCCTTCAGCAATCTCTTTTTCAGTTCTATCCCGTTTTCCGTGACAAACTCAGAGATGAGTTCTTTTCGAACAATAGATTTCACTTTGAGCCAAAGAAGGCCTTGTGTGTTTGAACTGAACTGCCCAAGTTTGTCGCTTTCATGCAATTTCTTCCAATACTTGAAGTCTTTCATTTTGCCTTCCCCTCAGTCTTTTTCGGGAATTGGGATGACCAACCAGGAATACTCGTAAAGGCGCTCGACAATTGATACCCATCGTTGGCTTGTAGTTTTTGGTAAATGATAACGTAGTCACTCTTCATAGAACCCTTGCGATTATCCTGGACAACAGAAGTGGCTGAGTACGACATCGGGAAACATCCGACAAATTTCAGTGAATCAGATGTTTTCTCGATGCACTTTAGATATTGCCAGCTTTCTTCATCTCTCGCATTGAAATACAATGCTATGTGTCCATTTGGTTTGAGAACCCTGGATGTTTCCATGAAAAACTCAGTCATCTCTGAATTATAGTTGCTCTTCGATTTCAGGCGTTCCTTTGCATTGGAAACAACAATCTCTCTTTCAAAATCTACGGTATAACCCAACAAGGAATTCCATAACTCACTTAGCTCAAGATAAGGGATACGGTCACTATGGGGAGGGTCAGTGCAAACGAAAGACACTGATTGTGAGGGCATTTCTCTGAGCGCTGTTCGACAGTCCAAATTGATGAGCCATGCGTTAAAATCTGAAGACTCAACAGACGCGCAGTCGTTCGAAACTTTATAAACGGCTTGCTTCTGGTCTGGTAGCGCCTTAAGCAATTTGTTTGCTCGGTTTTTAAAGCAATTCCAAGCATTGATTTCAAAATGCGTATTGGGCAGCCAGAACCCAATAACCCAACTACCAACCTCTATTTTATCGTCGTTCCCATTTCTCTTACTATTACTCCGGTTTTTGATGGCAAAGACCATGTTTGACATCTGACCAGCCGAAGATGTCAGCGTAAGAAGGAGTGTGCGCCTCAGGTGTGATGGATATTCAGAAAATGACTCAATAAGCAGATCGATATTTCGCATTGCTCGACCAGTAAGAATATCACTGACATTCATAGTCGGCTTAACGTTTATCCGGGAATTGGTGAAAAATGTGAGATTTCGGAAATGCTGTGGGGTATAGTCTTTGTAATATGAATAGGACTTGATATCCAGTTCAGAAGGCTCCAGTTTAATTCGAGTCCGTGCTTTTTTTTGTTTGATCCATACAGAAACGATTTCATTTCCTTCCCAAAGATAATGGGATGCAATTTGCCCATCCGAAGTTAGATAGGTACTGTTGATTTTCTCAGCCACCAAGCTTTCAACTTCGATCAGTGCCCGATAGTACTCTTTGGGAGAAGGGAGGTTGAGCAGGAAAGATGCGTGCTCAATAGAGAATGGATTGATGTCAATTCCAACAAACCGTCTGTTTCGTAGGAGGCACTCTCGTGATATTAGCCCAGAACCAAGGAATGGGTCCATAACGATATCGCCTTCATTGGTACACTTTTCAATAAGGTAAGATATGCTTTCTATGGGTTTCTTCCCCCAGTATTTATGAAAACCTGCTAAACCAGCATAAGTTTTAGGAGTTACAAAATCTGCAATATTAGTTGATGGTTTTGATTCGGGAAAAAGACTCATTTGTATTGCTTCTGATGGTTTGTTAAATGTCATTATTTATCCTATTTCTTTTCTGTCGTCGTTTTCAATGCAATATAAATTCTGTTTATAAGGTTTCCAGATATACCCGCTTTTGGGCCTTGCTTCCAGCTAACACGCTGCTGCGGCATTGCGATAATCCGTATGATTTCAACAGCTTAGTACCAATGTTGTCGAAAATCGACATCTTATATAAACTAAAATAAACTGTGGGGCTGTCAACCTATTTTCCCTTCTTTTTAACCACACACTACCCAAAACTTCCACTTCCTGTCAACACAAGGAGTTCCGCGCACTTTAGGGAGATTATAGATGATATAGTTCGGATTTCAATAGAAAAAGTGTGACCCACAAAAGCACTTTTTTGGCTGTTTTTACCTTGCTTTCTGTTATATATTATGTTATAATACGCAAATATTAGCCAAATGGCTAACATAAATCGCTGTTAAGCGACGAAAAAGGGATATTTTAAGTTTTTGATGTCTATAAACCACTTAAAACGGTTCGGCCACAAGCCGGAAAATCCAGTCGCTGCCTGCAATGAGGAGTTGTCTTGAATTTGAGTCATTTAGATTTTGATATTGTTTCGGATTTCGAGTTTGAGCTATATAAATTCTACGAATTCTTACGTACGAAATTATAAGCTTTTTATGCAAAACAAACCCAATGTCAAGTAGGCCATAAATAACATAAGCTCTTTTGTGACAAGTAAATACGAGTATTTGGACAATTGGTTATTCAGACAAAACAAAGCCAAAACAAACCCAATTTAAGCCAAAACAAACCCAATTCAAACCCAATAAAGCCAATTTCAAAGCCAAACAAACCCAATTTGTCGAAAGGGCAAAAATGAACGCTTTTGCGTGGATAAGGGGCCTTGCTATGATATTAATAATGCTACTCGCGGAATTTATCACCCTAATAAGGGTGCCAATCTCGAAAAAATTATGATGGACTTGACAATAATATAAATAGCTGTTAAAATGAGGTGTTAAGGTCTTTTTTGTGTGATTAAGGTGATTTCAAAGAGGAAAAAAATGGTGAAAAGTATTTCTTTTTTTGTTGTTAAGGCGTTATTAACTGCCATTGTGTTCGTTTTTGTTTTACTACCCTGCGGCGGTTGCGGCTGCGGCTGCAACTCTTACGAACAAATGGGCGAGACTGCCGCTGAAGGACGCAGAAGGCATATAAGAAATAGTCGCCTTAATCGACAGCAGCTAATGGCAGATTTAGATATGTTTTGGCTTCTTGATAAGCCCAGTAAGCTAACCGACAAAAGGATACCATAATTCGCGCGTATCACATATTACGAGCGAGAAGAACAAAGGGATTTGATTCGTGGATGTGCTCATTGATTATTTCCGGCGAGTGGCCAGTAATAATGACTGGTGGATTGTCGGTATTGAATTAGTTCTTATCGGGCTGGTGGTTTACTGGATTGTTGATTTCCTCGAAGGTACTCGCGGAGAGAGATTATTTCGCGGCGTGATATTCATTCTTGTCATCGGCGTGCTCATCTTAAATTTATCCGTTCAGCTGTTTGACTTTCCCAGGCTTAAACATCTTTACAAGGGCTTTTTGATTGGAGTTTTGATTATTGCAGTTGCCGCCTTTCAGCCGGAAATTCGAAGGGTCCTGATACGTCTTGGCCAGCCTCGTTTCTGGTCAGGGTCGTTGCACCAGCTTTCAAGAACCGTCGAAGAAATAGTTTCCGGCGCAACTGAACTTTCCGCAGCAAGAATTGGGGCCATTATTGTTATAGAAAAGCAGGTCGCGTTGGGCGAATTTATAGATACCGGCGTTCGTATTGATGCCAAAGTAACGGCCGACCTGATTAGAACCATTTTTCACCCCGGCACGGCCCTTCACGATATGGCCGTTATTATTCGAGGCGACAGAGTAATTGCCGCCAGCGTACAGTTGCCTTTGGCCGAGGCCGATAGTATCGGTGGTGTTGAGCTCGGTTCTCGCCACCGGGCGGCCATAGGAATAACGACAGGCTCGGATGCCACCTGTTTGGTTGTAAGTGAGGAAACCGGAATCATTTCAATCGCTAGAGATGGAAGAATTACACGGAATATAGACGAATCCGAGCTAAGAAAGCAACTTACAAGAGTTATTTCATGAGCATAACCATACTGAATATGCGATACCTGCTGCCTCGTACTGCAACCAAAATCAAAAAGGCAGGTGTAATACAATGATAAGGATTATAAGAAAGATCAAATTCGGCAAGATAGCAATTGTGATTTTTTTGACGGTCCTGATCTGGGTCTGGACCGACCTGGACCTGGACGAAGAATTAACTGTTTCCCGGACCACGATAAGCGTAGCCCACAGCCCCGAACTCCTGGTCAGTTTCAACGGCCAACGGGAGGCTCTGATTAATAATATCCAGCTTAAAGGTCCCGCCAAAAAAATCGCCGAGGTAAGGCGAGGACTCGACGACGGCACTCTGGAGCTTAATTTAACTCTGAATCCTGAGCGGGAAGGGATGATTACTACCGGCTCACATACTCTGAAAGTTCTGGATTTTCTCAAAAGGAGCGATGAGATAAAAGAGCTCGGAGGCCTTACGGTTGAAGATTGTAAACCGGAGATAATTGAAGTCAATGTTGTTAAGCTTGAAAAAAAATCGTTAGATATCGAATGTTTTGATGAAAACGGAATTCTGGTGACGGTTGAGAGTATTGACCCGTCGAAAGTTGAAATGTATGTGCCCGCCGACAGCAGATTGAAAACCCAGGTCCTGTTGACGAGCAGGGATATCACGCAGGCGAGACTCTCTGTCGTTGAAAAAACACCCTATGTTGTATTGGCAGCAAATCAGAAAAGGGACGCCCTTATCAAGGTGAGAATTACAATGTCGCCCGAAGCGGACTCGTTGACCGAATATCCCATAGATGCCACGCTTGGAATTACATTAGGCATGAATCTCGTAGGTGAATACAAACCGGAAATACCCACTTCCAATTACAATAATTTGGTATCTTTTTCAATATTTGCCACTGCAGCGGCCAAAGAGGCTTATGAAAACCAGGATTTCCAGATAACTTTGATTATTCGCGACGGCGACGAAAAAGAAGGACCGGATAAAGTGCAGCGCAGAGCAGTGGTTCATAATTTCCCCGAAGAATTCGTCCGCAAAAACGAAATCGGACTTAAAGGGGAACCGGGAATAGCTGAATTTCAGTTGAAACCAATAAGTCCTGCTAAGACTCCGCCGGCCGGAACGAATTGAAAAAGACTATCAAAGCCTCGATGGTCATCCATAATGACAGTGCGAAAATTCCGCCGCCGATTATAACGAGAAGCCAGTTGCCCTTGCTGATAAAATCTATTTCGTTTTTGACCATAGCCCAAACTGTAATTACCAGCATAATCAGGCACGGCAAAGCGGTTACAAGGAATTTCAGTCCGCCCTTGCGTTTCAGATAAAGAGTAACCAACAGCAGGGCCAGGGCGGCCAGGAGTTGATTTGCGCTTCCAAATAACGGCCAAAGCATCATTGCGCCTTTGCCGTCTGCGCCTGTGGCGAATGCCAGCCCGGCTGCTGTAACTACGGCAAAACTTGTTGCCGCCCATCTGTTGGCTAAAAATGGAATTCGCAGATCGGTTGCCATCTCACTTATCACGTAGCGCTGGATTCGCGTCGAGGTATCGAGTGTTGTGCCGGCGAACGAAGCGATGAATACGCCCATAAGCGTAATTCCAACTTTCTCAGGTATTCCGATTTGCCTCATCATATTAGCCGCACCGATAACTACCGGGGCTATTTTGTCGGATAAACCCTTGGCTCCTATCCAGGTGCTGTATTGATGCTGCCATGCGGCCTGACCCGTGAGAATTGTGCCGTTGTCGAGCTTTAGATACATTCCGATTCCGGCCGCGACACAGACTATAACCAGTATCGCCAGGAAACCTTCCAACAGCATGGAGCCGTACCCAACGAACTGGCAGTCGGTTTCTTTGGAGACCTGTTTCGAGCTTGTGCCGGAGGCAACCAGCGAATGGAATCCGCTGATGGCGCCGCAGGCGATTATAACGAACATAAAAGGCCAAATCGGCGGAGTACCGGCGGGAAGCGCCCTGTTAACAGCCGGCGCAACAAGGGGAAGATTACCCGAAAGGCAAGCAACTACAGCCCCGCCAACCAATAGACCCATGGCGATAAAGAGCTGCCAGGCGTTTATATAATCCCTCGGCTGCAGGAGTGTTGTGACCGGTAGTGTCGAGGCTACCCAGGCGTAAATCAGCAGAATTATTACCCACAGTCCTGTCGATGGTATCCCAAAGACTGTCCCGAGTTTGATTGGCAGTAAACTGCCTACGCCAATACACAGATACATTCCGATTACCGCTATTGTCGTTGCAAGGGCGACGTTGGCGGTTTTTTTATAGACGGCAAAACCCAGCGCAACGGCTATTGGAATTTGAAGCCATACCGGAACGACCGCGCTGGGAAATCTGGTAAAGACGGCCGCAATCACGACGCCGAATATTGCGATAACAATCAGCAGACTCAAAAATACAACGGCGAAGAATATAAATCGCACACGCATATTGATATACTTAGCTGCGACTTCTGATAAGCTTTTGCCCTCGTTTCGCAGTGAGACAACCAACGCCCCCAAGTCGTGCACAGCTCCCATAAAGATGGAGCCGAAGAACACCCAGAGGACAGCCGGGAGCCAGCCCCAGATAATTCCTATAGCCGGGCCGACGATAGGTCCCGTGCCTGCGATTGAAGTGTAATGATGTCCAAAGATTATACCTTTTCGGGCCGGGACATAATCGATACCGTCATGCAGTTCCACGCTCGGAACGGATGCGTTTTTATTAAGTTTGAATATCTTTTTTGCCAGAAATCGCCCGTAGGTATGATAAGCAACCAGGTACCCGCCCCCACAAATCAGTATCAACAAAAGCGTATCCATCTTGTGTACCTCGTATTTTGTATTAACTATTTCCTGTGTGGTCTGGCCAACAGTTTTATAGGCACTTCTTCTACGAGCAGCAAAGTTCGCAACCGGTTTACGATGTATCTGAGATAATTTTCTTCGAACAATTCGGGCTTGTTTACGAACATAAGTAACGTAATCGGATTTATCGCAATTTGCGTGGCATAATAAATTTTTGGCCAGCCCTTTTTTTTGCCTCTGGAGGTGCCGATTTTCTCTTGTTTAATAATTTCAAACGTTTTATTTAATTTTACAGTGGGAATCCATGTTGTTGTCTGTTTGAAGATTTCCGTAGTCAAATCCAGAACGCTCTGTATGTTCTTTGCTTCGGTAGCTGTTGTAAAAGCTATAGGTGCATATTTTAAGCCCGGCAGAACTTTCGTCAAATATCCCTCGTAGTCTTCGGTAGCGGCCGAGTCTTTGGCCAAGTCCCATTTATTTACGATTATTATACAGCTTTTGTTTTCTTCGGCGATGAGTTTGGCTAATTTTTTATCGACCTGCGAGACCGAAAGGGTGGCATCTATGATAAACAGCACAACGTCGGCGCGACGAATTGAGCGCTCTGCACGAACGTAGCCGTAGAACTCGATACTGTTGGCCATCTTTCTTTTCTTTCTAACCCCAGCCGTATCGATAACAATGATGGTCTTGCCGTCTTTTTCAAATCGCACATCAACAGCGTCTCTGGTGGTTCCCGGTACTTCACTGACAATTACACGCTCGAAACCCGCCATAGCATTTACGAGAGTGCTCTTACCGGCGTTTCGCTTGCCGACTATAGCTACTTTCATATCGGGTATTGCCGGCTGACCCGGCTCCAAAGTTGCGATTTTATCAAAGATTTTATCGAGCAGGACCGCTTTGTTGAGATTGTTCTGTACTGAAACGCATAGAAATTCGCCGAAGCCGAGTTTGGAAAATTCTCCCGCGGTGGGAAACATCCTGGCTGTGTCGGCCTTGTTGGCGACGCCGATGACGTCGAGATTGTTTTTGCGCAGAAGCTGTGCTATTTTTTCGTCTAACGGCACCAGACCGTCACGAATATCTACCATAAACAACACAAGCTGCGCCGATTCAATTGCCTGGAAGATTTGATATTCGATATGTTCGCTCAACTGGTCGCTATCGACTATTCCATATCCGCCGGTATCGATAAGCTCAAAATAACGCTCGTCTCTGCTTATGAAGGTGCTGATGCGGTCTCTTGTAACGCCGGCGGTAGGCTCGACAATACTTATCATCACGCCTGCCAGTGCATTTAAAAGACTGCTTTTACCGACATTCGGCCGGCCAATTATTGCTACTTTAGGTAGTGCCATTTTTTTACCAACTCTTTATATTGACTATTTTTTCTCTATTATTTACTATTATTTGTATATAACAGTCAATCTTCAAATTTTATGGTACGAGGGTTTTTTCTCTGGTGAGGTGATTCTTATGGACAATAATCGACGGGAATTTTTGAAAATGGTTGCCGCTGGGACCGCGGCGGCGGCACTGCCGGCGCAGGCACAGAGGCCGAAGAAGAGAACCAACAGACCTGTTGTGCAAAAAGCTCTGCCGCGCTGGCGTGGTTTTAATTTTCTGGATATGTTCACGATGCGAAGCAAAGCCGATTTTCCGGAGGATGATTTCCGCTGGATGCGCGACTGGGGATTTGACTTCGTTCGTTTTCCAATGTGCTATCGATTATGGATAGAAGACGGGGACGACTATAAAATCCACGAACCGATGCTGGAGAAACTCGACCGGGCTGTGGAGCTTGCCGGAAAATATGGCCTGCACGTCAGTCTGAATTTTCATCGCGGGCCCGGCTATTCGGTGAACAGGGAATTCACAGAACCATTCAATCTGTGGAAGGACGCCGAACCGCTCGAAGCATTCTGCTTCCACTGGCAGATGCTTGCCAGACGCTATCGTGGTATTTCGAGAGGTAAGCTCAGCTTCGATTTAATCAATGAGCCTCCTTCTATCGGGCAGCTTATGAGCCGCAGCGACCATGAGCGTGTAGTCCGTACGGCGGTGGCGGCCATCCGAGAAATAAATCCCAATCGAATTGTCGTAGCCGATGGTATGAGCTGGGGGAACGAACCGGCACCGGAATTGGCCGACCTTGGCATCGGCCAGAGCACGCGTGCCTATCAGCCAATGTTTATCAGTCACTATAAAGCCTCCTGGGTGAATGGTGATAAATTCTCCGGCCTGCCTGGCCCGGAAACGGCTGGGACCGCAGGCGTCTGGAGCAGCACTACAAGAAGTGAGCCGACCTTGCAAAAAAAGGCGTTGGCGTTCACTGTGGAGAAGGTGGTGCTTATAACAAGACGCCTCATAAAGTTGTCTTAACCTGGCTGCGCGATGTCCTGGAGATACTTACCGGTCACGGTATCGGCCTGGCTGTCTGGAACTTGCGCGGGTCGTTCGGTATTCTTGATTCCGGCCGAAAAGATGTGGAATATGAAGACTTCCATGGCCATAAGCTCGACCGCAAATTACTTGAGCTGCTGCGGGAATTCGAATAAGCACATCTTAGAATAATCAGAAGGCTGCTGACTGAAGTGGATTCCTGACCCACAATAGGTTGCGCTCAAAATCGAGCACAATCACCGTTTCATTAAAGAAGCCAATTCCCAGCGTAAACTCGTCCTTTCCGTACGGAGTATCGTCGGTTATGACGCTAATTTGGGCATCATTTATCGAGATATTTCCCAGGGTAAGTTGTTCTACTGTAATCTTTTTGCTCGGCAGCCAGCCGGAAAGGGGGGTTCTCAGTCGACCTTTTTCCTGGTGACGCAGTTGCAAGCCTGCCGAAATCTTTGCCCATATACTTTTCGTGAGAATCAATCCCGGAGCGGCACCTGTATCGAACTCTATGCGTTGTGTTTGGCCGACAAGCGGGATATCAACAACTAATCTGGCGTACCGCTTCTCATTGTGCTCTATCGTCATCGGGTACTGGTGCCATTGATTGCTGTCTTGTGGATTAAATGAGTTGTTTGCGGCGAATTCCACCTCTCGGGTGACATTGTCGATAAGTATATAGCTGAATTCCTTCATCAGGCCGAGGCCGAGATTGATTTTTTGTTCCTGCCAAGTTGTGTGGCCGAGCACACGCCTTTCATAATGCGCCAGCCAGTATTCACAGGCGGGGTGGACTATCGTTAGGGTCCCTATCTTGAGCTGGTCGAGGTGACAAAGCCCACCGATATTCTTGCCGAGTTCGTCTATAGGATAAATCTCCAAGCCGGCATCCAGTACAAGAGAATCAGTAACTGCAAGATATTTAGTGGCTCCGCTGTCTATTACAAGGGGGTAGATTTTTCCATCGTTCACTTGGGCTAATACCTGAACATTTGGTGAGTTCTCGCGCATTTTCACACGGCAGCGGCCTTTATGATATATCTCGGTTTTATCCCATTTTATATTTACTCGATTAGTATCCTGGCTGATTATCTTAAAAATGACGTGGTTCGGATCCATCAGACGGACACTCGGTGAAGACTCAAAATTATGCGCATAAACATATACCGTCTTGTCTGTCCATTTCACAGCCAATATGAGCGCCCAGCATAGGGCAGTAAATGTTACCAGTGAGATTATTGCTACAGTCTTTTTCCGCATCACACAATCCCGAAGACATTAAAAAAAGTGCAGTAGAATATTATAATAGACGTCTGAATCGTCGTTTTGTTACAAAAAAAATGCCTTAAAACGGGTTTTTTGAATATTTTAAGCTATGATTGTTCGTTTTCGTATTGAAAAACAGCCTCTATCGAGAGCCCAAAAGTTTGAGCTATCTTAAAGGCAAGGGGCAGAGAAGGTGCGTACTTGCCGGCTTCGATGGCAATGATTGTCTGACGGGTGACGCTTGCTTTGTCGGCCAACTGCTGCTGGGTCATCTGGTCGTGTTCAAAGCGAAGCCTGCGAATATTGTTGCTGAGTCTGTTACTGCCCATTCTCTTCCTCCAGAGCACATTGAATTAGAATCGCCGCCGAATGAACAAGCTGTGCAGCAAATAAAGTACTAAGAAATATCAAAGGCAGATAATAGACCTTTATGATATTTTGCCCGCCAAGAACGAAAAATGGGATGATACAGACACAGCCCAGAAATAACGTTAGGGCGCAAGCCGCCAGTTCGAACGCTCGCTTGTAAATCATCTTCTCACGTTCGTCAAAGCCCGCTTCAGGGCTCTTTTTCCGGTAAAACATATATATCCCGAGACCGGTTAAACTACCGACGATGAAAAAAATAAATATGTAGTCGATACCTTTTGTGTTTAGAAAGACTAAGAAAGAAAAACCTGCGCCCCCCACAATCACGCCCATTGAGACCACGATAAGATTGACCCATGCGGATTTCTGGAGCTTACTCATTATATTTATCCTTTCGAAAAATCAGTTTCTTAACAAACAGTTTTAATGATTTGGCTTTGCTCACCAGAACTTTCACTTTTCTCCATTTTTGTCATTCCGGCCGTATTGAATCTTGGAAGCCAGACTCTGCACAAACGTAAAAATGACAAGACCACTCAAAAGTGTCAGGGGCATTACGTTAACTGAGATAGAGCCATGTGGACCGACGATGCACCAGGCAATTACACATGCGGCAATGAAATATAACCAAAGCACGACGTATGCGGCCATAACTGCTTTTTTATGGATTAACTGGTCCCGCTCATCGAAAGTAATCTGTTTTTTTCCTTTGCCGAGCCTGCCGAAAGTAAAAGGAAATAACCAAAATAAGCCACCCCAGATGACAATGCCTGTGAACATAAGTACAGGGGCGAAGGATATTCCCTGGTAATAAGCAATAAATACGGCGACTGAGCCCGGGATGAGAAAACAAGCTAATCCCAAAACAAAATAAAACCAAGATACTTCCTTTGTTTGATTCATGATTTTTCTCCTTCGATTGCAACGGTTTTCTGGCTGGTCGCAATATTAATGAAGCTTTCTTATGTTGTTACGGATGTCACTCTAATTTACCTTAGATACCTCTTCGATAATAAAATAGCTGAGTGAGAAATTTAGTTATTTCTGAGAGGACGAATATAAACATTATGACATGCGCGACTATAAACGGCCTTACCTGGGCCGCTATACCCGCAATCGGTAAAAAGATTCCGAAAACCAGCACGAAGTAGGCGTTTCTGGCTGCCTTTAATTCAATCAGTCGATCTCGTTCGTCCAGTGCTTGCGGCTTGTCCCTCAGAGCAATTATTATGTGAAATACAACTTCAACAATGATCACCATTACAATCACAGAAATTAGAAGGACAATGCTTTGCGCAACATTGATCTCATCTTGAAAAGCCATCTGAAAAACTCTGACGAAGTAATAACCAAAAATTAATAAAATCGTAACCAATGAAATCCAAATGCTTTTTTCCTGGAAGGACTTATTCATATTTTCTCCTTTATTGTTACGTTTTGTTATTATTCATATCTGTAAATGTAAAGTTTGTTTTACATTATGTTAAGTATCTTTTACATTATTTTTTGAAAAAATATTCTATGTCGGCCTTACAAAAAGCAGGATATCTCTGTAACTCCATTATTTACAATATGTTAAGCTGAGTTGACATAAATATATTTAGTGAAAAATTTCAGTGCAGTTTTTGGCCTGGATTTGCGTTCAAATGCAAATAAGCGAACAACTTATTTGAATTTTCAAAGGTGACAGGCGAAGAATCTTCTGCTCTAAATCCCACATTTTTCCGATATATACTTATATGGTGTTTATTAATTTCCAGACTAAGGAATGCCTGTTTTGTGCAGAGACCATTCGGGCCCGTGCAATCAAGTGTCGGTTCTGCGGAGAATTTCTGAATGGCGATAAGGCCAGGGCCTTTCAAAAAGAACAGGTTTCTGATACGGAAATCTCAGAGGACGAGGAAACTGAGGATTCGGATGACAGCGTCCTGTTTGCGGCCAGGCCTTCTCTTTGGGGGATAACCACGACGATAGTAAAGGGTATGTGCCTTATTATATTGGCCGGCCTTCTGATGAAATATCCTCTTGAGAATCTCGCTGACGACTGGCTGAATTTAAAACTTACGGAAAATCAGATTTCAGCCGTTGGTATGTACAGGGTCATTACCGGCGTTGCGCTTGGCCTGGTTGTTGTGCTTATTCTTGTTATGAAAATCATCAAGCTAAAAATGACCTATTACGAAGTTTCCTCTGACAGGATTGAATGGGGCCGGGGTATCCTCGACAGACATGTCGATAATATAGATATGTTCAGGGTGATAGATCTGAAGATGCGCAGGAATTTGTTGGATTGTATTGTCGGAATAGGTTCTGTTGGGCTGATAACGAATGACAAGTCAGACCCGGAGTTTGAGTTTGAAAAGGTGCACAGGCCCCGCGAGCTTTATGATATTATCAAGAAAGCCAGTCTCGAAGCGGACCGCACAACCGGCGTAGTGCATCTGGAATAATTTACGAGTTTTCATCATCCTGGACATACTCAATCAAATCACCGGGCGTACAGTTTAATGCCTTGCATAAGCTGTTCAAAGTGGAAAAGCGAATTGCGCGTGCCTTGTTGGTTTTGAGAATGGAAAGGTTATTTACCGCAAGCCCTGTGGCCTCTGCTAAATCTTTCAGCTTCATCCGCTTATCCAGGAGTACGTAATCCAGGCGAATGTTAATCATTTGTAAATCTCCTTTTAGACAAGCGATTTTGACTCTTTAATAACGGGCATAAGGTGCCGTAAAATCTGCCCCAGTCCGACCAGAGCCATTACTTTTACCACAATAGAAAACACTTTTACAAATCCCATGTGCACTCGTATATCAAAAGGCGGAGAATGGTCATTCGCCATATATATCCAAACGGCCTCTAAGATGGTCAGGAATGCATACAGGTAGAAAAACATGTCTCCATGACGGAGTATCCAGCCGGGTAGGTAGTTGTTCTCGTATAGATATCTGACAAATTGTGCAAGTCCCAGTATTCCTATCCAGAAAAAAATAGCCTTGAGGTAACTTGGTAAAAAAGTGGTTATGGCCATATTAACAGGCCAATGCCCGAATTTTGATAAAAGTGTGAAAATGGTCATTGCACAGACAGCAATCAACTGCAAAATCAGAATTACCGATGCTATTGTTCTTAGAGTTTCACAGTAAAAATGCAGCAAGCGCCTGTTTTTTTCAGTGAATTCATTCATATCATTTTTCCTTTCATGATTGTTAAGGATTTAGTAATATTTCGTGTAATATTACACGATTATCGTTATTTTGTCAATGAAATAAATAAATTTTTTTATGCGTTTAATGAACTGGAGTTTTGAAAAAAGATGGCAGGTTCAGATTTTGATGGCTTTGCCTTCAAGCTTAAGCATTTTCTTTTTGAGCGTTATTCCGCCGGGCGCGGAGAAGCCGCCCATCTTGCCGTCGCTGCGGATTATTCGATGGCAGGGGATAATTAATGGCAGAGGGTTTTTGGCGAGGGTACTACCGACAGCACGGGAGGCGTTGGGTCTGCCTGCTTTGTTCGCTAATTTGCCATAAGTTATTGTTTGACCGATTTCTATTTCCCGACAGGTTGTCAAAACAGCTTTGCCGAACGAGGTGAATCCATCGAGGGTAAGAGTTATTTCCCGGCTGAATTTTATACAATCACCCTCGAAGTATGCGGTTATCTGCTGCTGAAGAATTTTGCAAAAGGATTTATCATATTGAGGATTTTTAAGATTTTTTAATAGGCGTGATTTGATTTTTTCAGGCTTCAATCCGGGCAGTTGGGTTCGACAAAGGCCGTATTCGGTGCCAGCAAGGCCAAAATAACCCCATTTGGTCTGAAAAATTGTATATTTTGTTACTTTTTGCATATTTTACCTGAATTCTATGCCTAAAATATTAACTAATACGTCAAATTCATTGACGCAAGTGTAAAATTCTGTTAAATATATTAGTTTTTATAAAAAAAGGTGGATGGCGTCTATGGTTTGCTTTCGACTTTTTGTATTTTTTGGATTTGATTTATGTCTCTTGAAGAACTGAGAAAGAAAATTGACGAAGTTGACAATCAGCTTGTCGAGCTGCTCAACGAGCGTGCGCGCGTTGTCGTAAAGATAGGAACGCTGAAGACCAAAACCGACAAGCCGGTTTATTCGCCGGACCGCGAAAAAAATGTATTTGACAGGATTGCCAGGGCCAATAAAGGCCCGCTGCCGGACAGGTGCTTGGTAGCTATTTGGCGTGAGCTGATGAGCGGTTCTTTTGTTTTGGAAAGACCTTTGCGAATCGGCTATCTCGGTCCGGCCGGCAGCTTCAGCCATACCGCTTCCATGCTCAAGTTCGGCCAGAGTGTCGAATATGAACCATTGGTAGATATCACAAGTATATTCGATGAAGTGGGTAAAGGTCATTGCGACCTTGGTCTTGCGCCGGTGGAGAATACTAAGGGCGGCGGTGTAATAGAGACGCTTGATGCCCTGATAGATTCGAACGTGAAGATCTGTGCCGAGGTTCAGATGGCAATTCATCACAGCCTTTTGGGTAATTGCTCGCTGGAAAAAATCGAGAAGATTTACTCCAAGCCCGAAGTATTTGCTCAGTGCCGAAACTGGCTCAGTGCCACATTTAAAGAGGCACAAACTGTGCCGGTGGCTTCAACCGCCCGGGCGGCGCAAATGGCGGCCAATGAGCCGAATACCGCTGCGATTGGTTCCAATGTGGCGGCGGAACTGTATGGGCTGAGAATCATCTGCGAGAATGTCGAGGATATTACCAACAATATAACCAGATTTCTGGTAATCAGCAAGGAAGATGCAAAG
Organism: Planctomycetota bacterium; assembly: GCA_019456195.1. Lineage (GTDB taxonomy): Bacteria > Planctomycetota > Phycisphaerae > Sedimentisphaerales > Anaerobacaceae > NIOZ-UU13. The sequence continues at coordinate 36,308 of VRUK01000017.1, forward strand.
CCGACCGGCGAAGATAAAACTGCAATGTTATTCAGCACTTCTCACAAGGCCGGGGCTTTGTCTGATGTGCTGGATGTTTTCAAGCGATACGGTATCAATATGACAAATATTGAATCAAGGCCAAGCAAAAAGAGAGAATGGGAATACTATTTCTTCGTGGACTTTTTGGGACACAGAACGGACAAAAACATTCAGGATGGACTGGCGGAAGCTCGTACGCATTGCTTGCAGCTTTCGATATTGGGCAGTTTTCCCAGATCAACGGAGCTGCTTTAATTTGGATTGATAATTTATTAATGAGCTAAGAACTGCGAACCAAGAGCTGATTAGGAGAGTTTTATGAGAAAGCCGTTTGTAGCAGGTAACTGGAAAATGAATACTGACAGCTCCAGCTCAGTAGGGTTGGCTGAGGGTATTGCTTCGGGCGTGACAGAGACCGCGGGGACAAAAGCGACTGTGGCGGTTTTTCCGCCTTTCATTTATTTGCAGTCTGTGATTAAAGCTCTTGGCACATCGAGTATCAGTGTCGGCGCACAGGATGTTTACTTTGAACCTGACGGCGCTTTTACCGGTGAGATAAGTACTTCGATGTTAAAGGATATTGGCTGTACTTATTGCCTCTGCGGCCATTCGGAACGCCGGCATGTAATCGGTGAGACTGATGAGCTGATAAATAGGAAACTTGGTGCCGCAATTGCAGGCGGGCTGCTGCCGGTATTGTGTGTTGGCGAGCTGCTCGCTGAGCGGGAAGCTTCGAAAACGAATGATGTTGTAACCCGGCAGTTGAAAAACGGCCTGGCTGGTCTGAGCGAAGAAAAAGTCTCTGCGGTAACCATAGCTTATGAGCCTGTCTGGGCCATAGGAACGGGTCTGACGGCGACACCGCAGCAGGCGCAGGAAGTACACGATTTTATCCGAAAGCTTCTGGCCGGGATGTATAGTGACGAGTTGGCCGGGGGAATTCGCATTCAATACGGCGGTTCTGCAAAACCCGACAATGCGGCAGAATTGATGACTCAGCCGGATATAGACGGCCTACTGGTCGGAGGGGCAAGTTTGAAGGCGGACGGTTTTCTTGCGATTATTAAGGGAGCAATATAACCGGCGATTTACTATTTACCATTGAAAGCGGCATCAACAGCTCTGTCACAATAGTAAATATAAAATAATAAATAGTCTGTTGAAAGGATTACGAATATGACAGTTTTTCCATTGTTAGCAGTTGGTTTTATCATGAAGGCGGTTGCCGCTTTGTTCATTATTTGCTGTGTGTCCCTGGTTTTAATCATTTTGATTCAGAAGGGCAGAGGAGGTGGTTTGAGCGGGGCATTCGGCGGCGCTGGGGCCGGTGGAATTTTGGGCTCAAAAACCGGCGACTTCCTGACTTGGGTGACAATAGCGTTAGTGGGTGTTTTTCTTACCCTTGCGGTGGTGATGGCCAAATTTTACAGACCGGAGGTAAGTGAATTCGGAGAAGAAGCACCAGCCAGTCAACAGATGCCGGTAAGCTCGGGGCAGCCCACAAGTGATGTAAATTCGCCCGGCGGTTAACGAGAGAATTTGTTCTAAAAGTGGATATAAAAAGACTGCATATACGGCAGAATTCGTCTTGAAAGCGTATCGTTATGATAAACAGTATGACCGGTTATGGCCAGGGGCAGGGTGAGGTTAACGGCGTAAGTTACCTCGTTGAAATAAAGACCGTCAACCACCGCTACTTCAAGGCGATTATAAGGTTGCCGGAGCCGGTGTCATTCATCGAAGGAGATATTGACAAGCTTCTGCGAAATGATATGTCACGCGGGACCGTAAATTATGTCCTTAGGCTCAAGAATTCGTCGGTAAATGCACTCTTTGATATAGATGAGACGGCCCTTAAGACCGTTGCGGAAAAATTGAACAGAGCCGGCTCGTCGGCCGGTATTAAAGGGGCGATTGATATTGGCAACTTGTTGAGCCTGCCCGGAATCATTCAGCCGGCATTGCCGGACAAAAAAGCGTCCGAGCAAATCAGGGAAAAGGTTCTGGAAGTCAGCCTGGAGGCGATAAATAATGTCAAACAAATGCGCGCCACCGAAGGCGGTTTCCTTGAAGCTGATTTGAAAAAACACTGCAGTGCGATAGAAGAAGACCTTGGGCAAATTCGTGTCCGTGGTGATATCGTTTTGCAGGAGTATGCAGCAAAGCTAAAGCAACGTGTCGATGTGCTGCTTGCCGAGGTAAAGCTTAAACTGGATGAAGAAACGCTTGCCAGAGAAGTAGCGATTTTTGCGGAAAGGTCGGATATATCCGAGGAGGTATCCCGTCTGGATTCACATTTGCGGCAATTTTCTCAGGCCTGCCAGGCAAATGAACTGGCCGGACGCAGGCTGGACTTTATCAGCCAGGAGATGCTCAGAGAGGCAAATACTATTGCCAGCAAGGCCTCCGATACCGAAATTATCCGCTGTGTGGTGGATATGAAATGCCGAATTGACCGGATTAAGGAACAGGTCCAGAATATCGAATAGTGAGAATACGGAACGTAAAGAGCATCGATGAGTTTATACTGGAGTTGGAATGAGCGACACAGAGAACAGTAAAGGCAAAGTGGTGATAATGAGCGGCCCATCCGGTGTCGGCAAGAGCACTATCTGCAAAGAGGTGGTTAAGCGGTTCGATAATGTTTATCTTAGCGTCTCGGTCACGACCCGACCGAAGAGTAAAGCTGAAGTTGACGGCCAGGATTATTGGTTTATATCAGAGCAGGAGTTTCGGGAGCGAATCGATAAGAGCCTTCTGCTGGAACATGCTGAGGTGTTCGGTCATCTGTATGGAACGCCGAGGGACAAAGTTGAAGAAGCTGTTCAAGCCGGAAAAAATGTTATTCTTGAAATCGACGTTCAGGGCGCCAAACAGGCTCTGCCGATTTTTCCGGATGCGGTAATGATTTTTGTTTTACCGCCGACCGAAAAGGACCTTGTAAAACGTATGGACAACAGGGGCAGGGAAGCTGCTGATGCCGCGGAAAAAAGGCTGAGCGGGGCAAGTGGTGAGATTGCCGCGGCCTGGCAGTATTATAAACATATGATTATAAATGAGGACTTGCAGCAGGCGGTGGACGAATGTGTGCAAATTATCGAGGATTCCTGCGGTGAGTCTTAAGCTCACAGTGGTGAAGCCAGGATGTGAGCCACGAACCGTAAAGCAGGAGGTTAATTATTAATACAGCGAATGAAGATTGGTAAGGTTTCCATCTTACGACGTATTGCAGGATGGGCCCTGAATCAGGATATGAGGTAAAAAAAATGATAGAAGAACTAAAGAGCGAAAAGATAGTAAACAAGGTCGGCGGTAGATTCAAATTGACGGCACTGGTTCAAAAACGGTTAAGTGAGCTTTTACAGGGCTCCAGGCCGTTGATTGAAGATACCGAAGGCAAAACAATGCTTGAAATTGTTGTTCAGGAAATCCTGCAGGACAAGATCGCCATCGATGACGGATTGCCCGCGAAGACCGTAGGGAATGAAAAGAAAAAATAGAGATAAATCAGCTCTTTGGTACACATCTGCGGTAAACGAGATATGAGATGCTTAAGAATTTGAATATTCTATTGGGTGTCAGTGGCGGAATCGCTGCGTACAAGGCGGTCGATTTGGCCGGCAAGCTGACCGTTGCCGGCGCCAAAGTAAATACCGTAATGACGGAAAATGCCTGTCGCCTCGTTGGCGAAGCCAGCTTTGAGGCGGTTACCTGCTCGGCCGTTTTTACAAGCCTTTGGAACACGCCCGAAGAATATAAAATCGGTCACATAGCTTTGGTTGACCGGGCTGATATTATTGTTATAGCGCCTGCGACGGCTAATATCATAGGCAAAATTGCAAACGGCATCTGTGATGATTTACTTAGCACGACCCTTTGTGCGGCCTGGCGTATGATTCAGTCGGAGGCCGTGTTTTTGGCTCCCGCTATGAACAATAATATGTGGAACAATCCCGCCGTGCAGCGCAATGTCACGACCGTAAAAGAAATGGGCTTTCAACTGATTGGCCCCGTTGAGGGCAGGCTTGCCTGCGGAACCGAAGGCATCGGCAGGATGTCCGAGCCGAAAGATATCCTGAAGGTAGTAGAAAAAGTTGCTGCAAAGATCGACAAAAAATAATCTCAAATACGAAGCACAAATTGCAAGATACACCTCGCGAGATACCAGATGCGAATTTTAATTACAGCAGGCGGCACCCGGGAGTACATCGACCCGGTGCGTTTTATTTCCAATGCGAGCAGCGGCAGGATGGGTTACGCCCTTGTGCGTGCCGCCCTCAAGGCCGGTCATAAAGTAACATTGATAACGGCCCCGACCACCCAAAGACTACCGAGCGGGGCAAAAGTAGTCGAAGTCGAAACCGCCGCTCAGATGTTCGAGGCTGTCAAGAAGGGCTTTGAGATTTGCAATTGTCTGATTATGGCTGCGGCCGTTTCTGATTATACTTCCGCCCGAACGGCTAAAACAAAAATCAAAAAGAGTAATAAGTCTCTGACCCTCAAATTAAAACCGACGGCAGACATCCTCAAATGGGCGGGGAAGCACAAAAGAAAAAATCAAATCGTTGTAGGGTTTGCTTTAGAAGATAGAAACCTTCGACAAAATGCCGAAATAAAGCTTAAAGAAAAGAATATCGATATAATAATCGCCAATACATCTGACGCAATCGGCGCCGGCAAGTCAACAGTTCAAATCAAAACCCGAGATTCGTCTTGGACCAAAATCGAAAACGCTACTAAGGCAATTATTGCCAAGAAAGTCATATCAATAATTATCGCAAGACGCAAATATGAAAGAAGATAAAAAAGGCAAAAATATATTTGGGCCTCTGGATTATTCTCAATTGGGAAATTTCCTTAAATATTGCAGTAATGACGAGAAAGTCCTCAATGGGATTTTCAATGAGCACAAGATAAGATTCACGCAACCTGCAGCACTGAATGACCCTCTTGAGTTTAATCCAATCATCCAATTCAAGCAAAACGAAGGCAAATACACAAATTACATTTTCGATGATATTGTATTTCCAAGTGAAGAATTAAGGATTCGGCATCAACTGATTGAGCGTCAATTGAATGACTTTGGTATTCTCTCACTGACAAAGATCCCTGACTGTTTCGACATGTGGAGCCGCTATGCTAACGGCCACAGAGGCTTTCTCATCGAACTTAAGAGCGTTTTTTTCAATCATCCCTGCATGATGTCAAAAGATGATAAAGAGTACGAAGTAAGAAAAGTAGAGTATGTTGATGAATATGCAGTCAACATAGATAGCCTTGTTGATGAGCATGGCCTGATTCCGTTCGCGGATTTCAATGTTCAGACGTTCTTCACTAAAACTTCCCGATGGAAAGATGAAGAAGAATACCGTCTGGTTCGGAGATTATCTGACAATCCGTGTTGGCAGAGCTTAGAACACAAGGCTCATCGTGACCGAAACGTCTATCTCTTTGATTTCTCGTTGGACTGCATCGAGTCGGTTACATTTGGGGCATGTATGTCTCTGGAGAATAAGAAGAAAATCATGGAGGCGTGTAAAAGCTCAGGCATTAATTTCCTCCAAGCAATAATAATCAGAGACCAAAAGGACAAATTCAACCGACCGGGAAACGTGACATTCGCACAAGCAGAGATATTCCCCGACCTGCTGAGGATGGGCGATCTTGGTATGCTCGTTGAACAGAAATACATTGAAGAAAGACAAAAACCAGCAATTCCAGTAAAGAAACTGAGTGAGTTACCGTATTACGCTGACGGCGAAAAGTGGATCAGCCAATACTACGAAGACAAGAAATCCAAGCAAAAAAATCGGCCTACTTCCTCGATCGAATAGCTCAACTTCTTATGCCGAGGTCGTCTTTGGTGAGGATGGACTCGAATTTATAGCCGGCTTTGGTGATATTTTCTTCGGCCCCCTGTTTGCGGTCGATTACACAGACGATTTTTTTAACAGTTGCACCCGCTTCTGTAATGATTTTTGCGGCTTCGGCGACCTGCCCGCCGGTCGTGGCTATGTCTTCAACCAACAGAACTACATCACCCGCTTTCAGGACGCCCTCAACCATTTTGCCGGTTCCATAGCCTTTTTTGCTGTTGCGGATAATGACCCAGTTTTTGCCGGATTCCATCGCGGTAGCCGCCGCTAATGCGACACCGCCTAATTCGGCGCCTGCTATCAGGGTGACATCATCGGTAATATGTTTGGCAAATTCGGAAGCCAGGGCCTTGAGGATGTCCGGGCAAGTCTCGAAAAGATATTTGTCGAGATAGTATTTGCTTCGCTTACCGCTGCGAAGGACAAAATCACCTTCCAGATAAGCTGTTTCCTTAATACGATTAATTAGTTCGCTGCGATTCATATTTATGCCCTAAATAATATGTCGTATAAGTTTGATTGCTGACAAGTTTAACATTATACAAGCCGATTTTCAAAGCAAACTATCGCCAAGGCATTTTTTTTGTTGAACCCAATTCCAAGAGTTACTATATTATTCTCCCAATATCGTGGATTTCTCCAGAAAGCGTAATAACTGACATAATATGTACCATTGAAAGAGAGGTGTGATATGAGAATTAGCATTTTCACAGGAAGGGATTGTGATCCAAAGCGGATCGTGGCGGTTAAGAAGGCAATCGTCACGGCGTCTCGTGAATATAGGGCAAACTTGCTGGTGTTACCAGGGAATTCACTTGGATCCGGAAGAAATCAGGATGGAATTCTCCAGGAACTCGCCGACAAAAACAAAGTATCAATATTGGCGGAAGTCGACCGTGCTACATCTCTTTTTCGGCCGAGCAAACAGCCCCGCCAGTTTTGTGCACAACAGTTTGCCGTCTCCCCCTCAAATAAAAAACATAAAGACAAACGCGTGACCCCTTGTAAAGTCCGGAAATTGATAGAGCTTTTAAATAATGGAGACAGGATTTTCAAACTGGCTGGTAAGCGTATTGCTGTTCTTCTTTGCGGCGAGAATAACATTCTTCACAACATAAGAGCGGAAGCTGATGTAGCGCACCCGCGCTATAATGATATCGAATGGCCTTTTGACGTTTACGATGTTCTTGTCAATTCTACTCATACCAGTATGGGACATTGGAACTTGCTTCATAAACGATTTGCATACTTCAGTCGCGGAGATCGCACTGCGGTCCATTGTACGAATAACACCCACAGAGTTTGGGGAACTTCGCTCTGTGTTTATCAAAATGGCTCCAGATCCGTAATGGGAAACCTCGAAAACTATGGTATGTTGCCTACCCATATCGAAAATAACTGGAGGATGGTCACAATTGAAGTGTGAAGCAATGGAATCCTGATAGTATCTAACATGCTGAAGCACCAGATGCTGCACGAAGGGATATGTTAAACATTAAGCTCCACTTTACGATTCAATTCTTTTCGGTATTTTTTACGAATAGGCGTTACGACATCTCTTATGAATTCATCGACCTGTTGTGGCGCCCTGCCGATGTATTTACTCGGATCCAACACTTTTTCAAAATTGATTTTATTAAAAGAAATATCAGCCTTTAACCGGTTAATTAAATCGTTGGGTCTGCCGAATTTTTTGACCTGTGCTGCGGCAGCTTGTGAATGCAGTCTTATTTTCTCGTGCAATTCCTGTCTGTTTCCTCCGGCCTTGACCGCCGCCATAAGGATATTCTCGCTAGCCATAAAAGGCAACTCGGATGCGACACGGGCCTCTATCACTTTTGGGTATATGACAAGCCCGCCTGTAACGTTAATAAGGATTTGCAGAATCCCGTCCACAGCCAAAAATGCTTCCGGTATAACTATCCGCCTGTTGGCCGAATCATCGAGCGTTCTTTCGAGCCACTGCTCCGATGCCGTCATTTGTGGGCTGGTAGCCAGGCTCAATACCAACCTGCTCAGGGATGTCGCCCTTTCACAGCGCATCGGATTCCTTTTATAAGCCATCGCAGAAGAGCCTATCTGGCTTTTTTCAAAAGGCTCCTCGACTTCTTTCAGGTTTGCGAGCAGCCTAATGTCATTGCACATCTTGTGTGCGGATTGTGCGATTGAAGCTAATGTGTTGACGATAAGGGCGTCGATTTTTCGCTGATATGTCTGACCTGTAACGGCGCAGGTTTTTTTGAAGCCGAACGCGGCCGCGACGAGCTTATCAAGCTGTTTGACTTTGCCGTGTCTGCCGTCGAAAAGCTCCAAAAACGAAGCCTGGGTTCCGGTAGTGCCTTTGACTCCTCTAAACGGCAGCGTTTCGAGTCGATGTTCGAGTTCCTGCATGTCCATCGCAAACTCATAGCACCACAGCGTTGCTCTTTTGCCGACGGTGGTCAACTGGGCCGGTTGATAATGAGTAAAACCTAATGCAGCGACAGAGCGGTGCTTTTTTGCAAATTTACTCAGAAGATTTATCACCGATGCAAGCTTGGCTGTGATAAGCTGCATTGCCTCTCTCATTATTAACAAATCGGCATTGTCACCGACATAGCAGCTTGTCGCCCCGAGGTGAATAATCGGATCAGCCTTTGGTGCAACGTCGCCGAATGCATAGATATGCGCCATAACGTCGTGACGGAACTGCTTTTCATAGCGGGCGGCTCGTTTGAAATCAATATTGTCGAGATTTCTGGCCATCTGCTTTATATGGCTCTGTTTTATATCTTCCAGACCAAGCTTTTTCTGTGCCTTAGCAAGTTCCAGCCAGAGCCTTCGCCACGTGCTGAACTTCTTTTGTGCTCCAAAAAGCTCAGCCATTTCTTTCGAGGCGTTTCGCTCAACGAGAGGACTGACGTAATTCAGAAATTTGGATTGTGTTTTCTTTGCCATTTTTTTCTCTGTTTTTTGACTTGTTAGGTACTCAGTTTTGCCCGATGTTCGGCTAAGAGCTGTTCAATTTGCTCGATATCTTCTTCGTTCAAATCCCAGTCTGATGCGGGGGCTGTTTCGAGAATCTGCTCAGGCTTGCGTGCTCCGACGATAGCGGCCGTTACTTCAGGCCGGCGAAGAACCCAGCTAATTGACAATTGGGCCAATGTCCTGCCGTTGCGTTCGGCGATAGGTCTGAGTTGTTCGACAAGCTCTAATGTAGCGGTAAACCTGGGCTCATGAAAATCGGCATTTGCTCTTCGATGGTCGTCCAGAGGCAGACTCGCAAGCCTTTCCGGGCTGAATTTGCCTGTAAGCAGACCTCTCTGCATAGGGCTGTATGCTACAACACCGATATCGTTTTGAGCGCAGCAGGCCAGAAGCTCATCTTCGATCTGCCGGTGGATCATACTGTAAGGAGGCTGCAAGCACGCGATCGGATGAATCTTATGGATGCGTTCGATTTGCTCGACCTTAAAATTCGATACAGCGAGGTATCGAATTTTTCCTTCCTCGGCCAGCTTTGCCATTTCTTCCCACGCCTGCTCAAGGTCTTCTTCCGGTTCAGGCCAGTGAATCTGATAAAGGTCTATTGTTTCAATCCCGAGTCTTTCCAGGCTGTCGTGACATTCCTGGCGAATACTTTGAGCTTTCAGGCAGCTTACTTTTTCTTTTTTGTCGTTCCAAAGCAGGCTGCATTTTGTCGCTATAATTGGTTTGTTATTTGTTTGTTTAAGGGCTTTGCCGACAAGCTCCTCGGAATGACCCAGGCCGTAAATAGGGGCGGTATCTAACCAGTTGATGCCTGTTTCGAGCGAGGCCAGAATTGCGGCAATTGCTTCATCGTCATCCTGCGGCCCCCACCCGAACTGCCAGGGCCCGCCAATAGCCCATGTGCCAAGGCCAACTGTGGTAAGTTTCAAATCAGTATAGCCTAATTGTCGCATCTGCATAATTGAACTCCTGAAAATTTGGAAAACGAACTATCATGTCCGCACAGTAGTATATTTGGATTTGAAAGGTTCTTCAATACTTTTGTATTTTTGCTGGAATAAAACGGAGAAAGTAGGATGGTCGTTAGTGGTAGCCGGCGCCGGGGTAGAGTATGTTCAGGGCGATTGTGTGCACGGGACCCATGACAAAGCCGAGCATATTCCAGGCGATTATAAGCCCTATTAATCTGTATGAGGGTTCTTGTATTATTGCATTGTAGCGGCGGGCGGCCTGGTCGCTGAGAAAGAATGTAAGGATGCTGCTGCCGTCAAGCGGAGGCAGAGGAATAAGATTAAATACCAGCAGGACAAGATTGAGTGAGAACAGGATGCTTACGAGGATAGAGACGGCATTTGCGGGACCAGGCGATGCTGCGGTGATTCGGCTGAAAGTAATCTGTTCGGGGGCATGGAAGTAGCCCATGAGCATTCCTGCGCGGATTAGCAGAGCTGCCGTCAGAATAAGCACGAGGTTGGCTGCCGGGCCCGCCATAGCCATTAGCGCTGCCTTTCGACGATTGCTGTCTGCCCAATAGGGGTCGTATGGTGCGCTTGCCCATCCGATCATCCAGCCGCCCATGATAAAAGAAACGATAGGGACGATAACCATACCGAAAGGCGACCTTCTGATATGGGGTATGGGGTCTAAAGTAACCTGGCCCTGATAGTAGGCGGTAGGATCTCCGAACTTGAAGGCAGCGAAGGCGTGTGCCGCCTCGTGAAAGGTCAGCGAGACGATAAAGACTGCGTACCATACTGTTGCCAGGGCAAGATTTAACTCCATTTAGTTACCTACTTTTTTATTAAAAGAGTATATGTCCCGCCGGGTCTTGTTTCGAACCGGACAACGTTTTGTTCGGGGGCGACTGTTTTAATAAGCTTTCCTTTGTATTGTATTTCAACCGGTACACCGGTCCTGACTGTACATATTTTGCCAAGAGTTGAGCGGATTGAGGAATTGGTAAGTTTGCCGTTATTCCAGGTTACGTCAACTTCGAATCCGCCGCGTGCGCGCAGACCCCTGAAAGAGCCGTTCGACCAGGCCTTCGGTAAAGCAGGGAGCAGATGAATTTCACCCGCGTGGCTTTGCAGCAGCATCTCAGCGATGCCGGCGGTACCGCCAAAGTTGCCGTCTATCTGGAAGGGAGGGTGAGTGTCGAACAGGTTGGGCAGTGTTGATTTTCGCAGCAGCGCCAGCACGTTTTCTCCGGCTGTATCACCGTCCAGCAGACGCGCCCAGAAGTTGATTATCCACGCTCTGCTCCAGCCGGTATGGCCGCCGCCGTGTGAGAGCCTGTATTCCAGTGACTTACGCGCTGCTTCGGCCAGTTTCGGCGTGCCGGTCGGGCTAATCTGCCTGCCCGGGTGCAGGGCAAATAAATGCGATACGTGCCGATGACCCGGCTCCGCTTCCTCCAACTCTTCATTCCATTCCAGCAGCCGACCGTCTGAACCTATTTGCGGCCCGGCTAAATTCCTGCGAAAGTTCTTTACTTGCTTTATGAACTCATCGTCAATACCGAGCACATCGGCCGCCTCAATGCAGTTGGTGAACAGGTCATAGATTATCTGCTGGTCCATAGCCGGGCCCATTGTAAGGTTCGAGGTCTTGCCGTCCGGTGTGCGGAAACGGTTTTCCGGTGAAATAGATGGGCCCGAAACCAGCTTTCCTGTTTTCGGATCTTCGACGAGATAATCGAGGAAGAACTCGGCCGCTTCTTTCATAACGGGATATGCCTGTTTGGAAAGAAATTCACGGTCACCGCCGAACATATAATGCTCCCACAGATGCTGACAGCACCACGCTGCGCCGGTGGGCCACATTCCATATCCCACGTTTCCGATAGGGCTGGTCCACCACTGCGCATCGGTAGTATGATGTGCGACGAATCCGCGACAGCCGTAAACGTCCTTGGCAGTCTTTCGACCTCGCGGCCGCAGATTGCTCACAAGGTCAAAGAATGGTTCGTGACATTCGGCCAGGTTCGTAACTTCCGCCGGCCAGTAGTTCATCTGCACGTTGATATTGATATGGTAATCACTGTTCCAGGGTGCCTTTATGTGATTGTTCCAGATGCCCTGAAGATTTGCCGGCAAACAGCCCGGTCGTGAGCTGCTGATTAAAAGGTAGCGTCCGAGCTGAAAATAAAGAGCTTGCAGTTGCAGGTCATCGGCGCCGTTCTTCATCGTGCTCAGTCGCTCGTCCGTCGGTTGGTTCGTTGTATCTGAGTCGCCAAGATTCAGGCTCACTCTTCGGAACAGGCGTCTGTGCTCTTTTATATGTGCTTGTCGCAGTCTGGAATATTTTTTCTTTGCCGCCGAAGCCATTTGTTTTTCGCACTGCCTTTTCGGATTGTTGTCGCGGAAGTTGGTAGCAGCTACTATAAGCAGTGTTGCCGCGTTGGCATTTTCCAGTCGCAGGCCATCATCGGTTACAGTTAATTTGCCGCCGTCGGGAATAATCCGCAGATGGGTTTCGTAATTGACGCCCTTATGTTTGCCATCCTGTTCAGCGCGGCCTTTCATTACGATACGGTCCGGAGCGATTGTTTTGACGGTAAAATTCTCAGGCCGGGATAGGTTCGCATCGAATGTAATCTTGTTGGGCTTATCGCATGACAGGCGAACTGCAATGCACTGGTCCAGCGGGCTGGAAAAGACCTCACGCGTAAATGTGGCGCCGTCAGTGCGATAGCTGACAGATGCAATCGCAGTATCGAGGTCAAGCTGACGGCGGTAGTTGCTTACGGGCCCGTTTGTCTTAAATTGAAGTTTCAAATCTCCGAGCGTCTGATAGCTGCGAATAATCCGCGGGCCCATAAACTCCCGCTGCATTATCCGTTGGCCCTCCGTGTATTTTCCTTCGAAGATCAACTTCCGTGCCTCGTCTAAATGTTTGTATGCGCCGACGCGGTCGCGCTCAACCGGATTGCCTGCCCACAGGGTATCTTCATTAAGCTGCAATTGCTCGGTCTCAACTGCTCCGAAGACCATTGCTCCAAGCCGGCCATTCCCGACCGGCAGTGCTTCGGTCCATTTTTGTGCCGGCTGGCGATACCACAGCTTCAGATTCTTCCACTCATCAAGGTCATTGGTCGCAATTTTCCCCTTGGCTGAGACGACATACTTTTGGCCGGCCTTTGTATCGAACTCAATAACTACCGGCTCAATAGTTTTTACTTTTGGTCCGCCAAACCATCCGGATTTCAGTCCGACTTTTGTTGCCGAACGAATCCTGCACTTGCCGCCGAGCTTTGAAAGTATGGTGGCCTTATCGAACCTGCCGTTTTTCCACTCGATGTCCAGCTCGAATCCGCCGCGGGCGCGCAGCCCTTTGATGTGTCCGCTCGGCCACGCCGAAGGCAGGGCGGGCAGAAGGTGAAGCTCACCGGTATGGCTTTGCAGCAGCATCTCTGCGATACCGGCTGTACCGCCGAAATTGCCGTCTATCTGGAACGGCGGATGGGCGTCGAACATATTCGGATACATCCGCTGTGGTGTCAATAGAGAGCTGAGCATCTTATAAGCGTGGTCGCCGTCCTCGAACCGTGCCCAGAAGTTGACTTTCCAGCCCATCGACCAACCTGTTCCGCCGTCGCCGCGAAACTGCAGGGACTTGCGTGCCGCTTCGAAAAGTTCGGGTGTGCCGCGGCGGGTAATTTCTTTGCCCGGATGCAGACCGAACAAATGCGATACGTGACGGTGCTGGTTTTTCGGGTCGTCCTTATCTTCGAGCCATTCCTGTAGCTGTCCGTGCCGTCCGATTTGGTTCGGTGCGATTCTGCTTCGAAGCTCTGTCAGCTTTTGTCGGAAATCTGTGTCCACGCCAAGCGTTTTGGAGGCCTCGATGCAGTTGGTGAACAAGTCACGGATGATTTGATGGTCCATTGTCGGCCCGGCAACGAGTCCGCCAATTTCCGGGGAGTTGGAAGGCGTGCTTATCAACCAGCCGGTCTTCGGATCTTCGATGAGAAAATCGACGAAAAACATCGCCGCCTCTTTCATTATGGGATATGCCTGCTCTTCGAGGAATTGTTTATCCCCGCCGAACATGTAATGCTCCCACAGGTGCTGGCAAAGCCATGCTCCGCCGGTTACCCATATACCGTGGTTGGAGTTATTGATCGGTGCCGTGCCCCTCCACAGGTCGGCATTATGATGCAGTACCCATCCCCGGCAGCCGTAATGTGCCTGTGCGGTTTTACGTCCCGTCTGAACGATGTCCTTGAGCATGTCGAACAGGGGCTGGTGACATTCGGACAGGTTGGTTACCTCCGCCGGCCAGTAGTTCATTTCCGTGTTGATGTTGGTCGTCCATTTGCTGTCCCATGGCGGGTCGATTTTGTCGTTCCAGATGCCCTGGAGGTTTGCCGGCTGACTGCCTGGCCGGGAGCTTGCAATCAGCAGGTACCGGCCGAACTGAAAATACAACTCCACTAATTGACGGTCATCCTGATTAGCGAAGTTTTCGATGCGCTGTTTGCTTGCCTCGGTGGTACTAAGGTCGAATTCAACTCTGCGAAACAACCGGCGATGATCAGAGATGTGTGCTTTGCGCAGACTCTTATAACTTTTATTGGCAACCGCTTCCATAACCTTGCGGCAGCGCTGTTCCGGCTCGGCGCTGACATCCCTGAAGTTCTTGAAACTGGTAGCAGCCGCGAGTATAAGCGTTACCTCATCAGCCCCCTTAACGTCTATCTTTTCGGAATCAACAGTAAGTTTGCCGCCCCTGGTAGTCGCGGACAACTGCGCTTCGAACTTCAGCACGCTGGGTCTTTTTATATTTGTTCGATTTTCTATGTACTCATGAAGCTGGCCTCGCAATGCTAATTTGTTTTTGTCAACTTTTAGAGTTCGGGTGTCCCCGTGGGGGCTGTCTAATTTAGCGCTGAAAGTCAGTTGCCCGGGTTTGTTGCAGCTCAGGCGAACAACAATTACCTGGTCTGGAAAGCTTGAAAAAACTTCACGTTTGAAAGTTGTTTGTCCGATGCGATAGCTGACTTTTGCAATACCTGAATCGATGTCCAGCTCCCGGCGATAATCGGCCGGCTCATCGTGGCCTGGGAAGTACAAACGCAAATCGCCGAACGGCTGATATTTTTCCTGCCTCAGCGGCACACTCATCATATGCTCCATCGCCAGTCGTTCGGCCTCGCGCTGTTTGCCTTCGAAAAGCAGCTTGCGGACGGCAGGCAGATACTCAACGGCTCCTTCGTTCTGATATTGGTGCGGCTCACCGGTCCACAATGTGTCGTCATTGAACTGTAGTTGTTCGTGTTCTGCTGCCCCGAAGACCATAGCTCCAAGGCGTCCGTTTCCGACCGGAAGAGCTTCTGCCCATTTCTGTGCGGGTTTCCGATACCACAGTTTAAGGTCACCCCATTTGTCCATCCCATCCTGCCTGGCATAGCTAATCGCACTTCCTGTAGTCATCAAAAAGAATAAGAAGTAAAAAATAAGTGATGATTTATGAGTTGCTCGGGTTGTTACTGTTGATTGTACTTTTTCACCTTTCATACCGGTTCCTTGTCATAATCGGGATTGTTTTTATTGCAGCATTTTATTTGTTCGCAGGATGCATTCGGCCCGTTCGGGAAATTTTGTTATAATGTCATACGCAGCGCCACTGACGAGTAGCTGATTTTCTTCGAAATTCAGATTTGTTACGATTTGTTTGAAGACCAACTCGGCCATTTCGGGATCGTTCATAATTTGCTGTACTTCGATATTGAGCCGGCGATTGTGAGACAGCTTTGCGGTGCCGAAAATGAAAATTAGTGAGATTTTCGGATTTTCTATAAGTGCCCAGTCAAAAGTGAGGGTATCTTTGTATATCTGGTCCACTTTTACAATCTCACCTTTGACATCAAATGCCTTGCGCTCAAAAAGGCTTTGCAGGTCGGTTGTCTCAGTGGCTTTGACATACCGACAGTGGGTCTCGGCGCTGGGATTTTTGGAGCCGAGAGCGAATATGCTCCTTAGAGAATATCCATTTTCGTAATACCTCCATTTCTTTTCACTTTTCCAGCCGTTGCCATCCGGCATTGATACTGATAAACCAGTATCAGTTAATGTTATTGGTTCCGAAAGCAAAATAGCGGACTTTGAAACGACTATAATGCGGGCGATGAGCAGTGAGACAACAAAAAGGCCCAAAAGGGCAATTTTATCGCCGCCTATCTTTCTTATATCGTAAGTTTTTTCCATATACGCGGTAATACTAATTGCCCGCTGCTTTTTTTGCAAGCTTACCTCGTTAGAAATTACAGCGTGATAAATTAAGAATATGAAACAAAATGGAAGATTTCCAATATGGCTTACCCTTGTAAACGCACTACTTTGACCTGAGAAATCGCAATTATGGGACCTTCGCCTTGTGCATTTCAGATGTTGACCCGGGCTCAATAAGTGTGGGATTTTTAGTGCAAAATGCCAATTACACAAGTTTAATGTAAAACTTTTGTTGTTTATAGCCGATTTATATATATATTTTCTAAGGGAGGTCTTTTAAAGGGGGAATGGATGCCGAAAAAGCCCTTTTAGACACTGAAAAACCTTTGTATATGCGTTAAGCAGGAGAGGTTGGTATGAATAATAAGGTAATGGTGTTGCGCGGTGATGAGCCTGAAAAAATTCTCCGAACTGCGATTAACAAGCAAATAGTTGCTATTATGTCATATTTGTCCAAGGGCAAATGGCACGTCGCAAAAGTGCTGCTGACCGAGCTTGTGGGCGACAGAATAGGTATAGAGAGTGCCGCCCCGAAGAAGAGGCTGCACCCATTAAATATTCAGGCTAATCAACCTGTTGGCATATCCTTCAAATATGAATACGGCAAGTTTCTTTTTGATACGACGGTGGTTGCTCTTGAAGCGTCGTCCGGCCCGGAGGCGGACCAGGGATGGGGCGGAACAATAGTACTTGCAGTACCGGATCGGATAGAAGTGGTACAAAGGAGAAGCTATTTCCGTGTTGAGGTGCCTCAATCGCTGAAGGTAAAAGTGGTGCTGTGGCATCGCGGCAACAGGCGCCAGGCCCAAAAGCAGATACAGGATGCACCGGATGACCAGACACATAATTATTGTCAGGGCAGGCTTATTGACATTTCCGCCGGCGGCGCGCAGGTCATAGTACCTTATCAAAATGAACAGGATTCTCTTGCAGTTCCCAGACGCGATTCTAAAGGCAATGTATCGAGGAGTTTTTGCGCTGGAGAACTGGACTTGAGGAAAGGCCAGTTTGTTGGGATGCGATTTACACCTATGCCTTACGAAATGCCGGTGATGATCAGTGCCCAGATTAGAACTATCCTGCCGACTTCAGACGGCAACGGCGCCTCTCTTGGATTGCAGATTGTTGGTCTGGAGGCAAGCCCTGAAGGCCGAGAAGTTCTGGCCCGGCTTATTGATATTGTTGAGAATTATTATCAGATAAGTCAGTCCGGCGCCAGGCAGCAGGATATACAGCCAGCACAGAACATAGTGTAATATGCGCGTCTAAGCCCCAGTTACAAATGCACGAGTTACCTGTACTCTTTGGCTCGGAGTGTCCTTGTGGGCTTTGTTTTTAATCTTCAGCTTTGTACTCAGTGTTTTCCCCATCGGCAATTTGATCTTTGTTAGCCGTTGTCAAAGCTGATTGTGCTGCCGAGACGATGTTGTGCTTATTGCGGATTACTTTGAAATAAAACCATTTCCCGAAACTGCTTGCCGCAAAGCTACAGAAAATCAGAGCGAAAGCCGCCTGCCTGCTCCAGATAATAAAGGCAAGGAGCAACAGCACCCTTATAAGGTACGCAAATGGCTTTTTGCCTCTTAGGTACTGATTGAGAATGTGCGGATATCGAATCCTGCTGACCATCAGCACCGCCGCGCCCAGTGCCGAAAAAGGCAGGGCGTAAATAATTAAGTTCAGGCTCGGCAGTGTTTCCTGATGGAGTATTACCAAGCTGACTATTACCCCCGCGGCTGCGGGAGTTGGAAGGCCTATAAAGCTCATGTGGGCGGATTCGTCTTCCTCGTTTTCCACGTTGAACCTGGCTAATCTAATGGCTGCGCAGCTTAAATATCCTGCCGCTGCAAGCCAGATGAAGCGCTCCAGAAAATTCTCAGCGGACGGATTAAGTCCGGCAAAGCCGGCCAGTTTTTCTTCCAGAATCCTCAGCATTAAAAATGCCGGTGCCACACCGAAGCTGATTATATCACAGAGACTGTCCAACTGGCCGCCAAAGCTGGAAGTGCTCTGGTTCATTCGTGCCAGCCGGCCATCGAGCATATCGGCTATCATTGCCAGCAGTATCATATAGCCGCTCATCGCGAAGTAAGAAACCCCCCACGGACCGAGCGTTGCGCCTTTGCCGGCAAAGACAATGGCCGCAAAACCGCAGACACCGTTGAGAATAGTAACCAGTGACGGCAGGATGGTAATGTACTTTAACCTTTGCCTTCGCACACGCCGCAGAAGGTTCTTTTTGGCAGTGTTGGTTTTTGATCTTGGCATATTTTAGTATCTTATATTTAGTTATTCGTATTTTATCAGAGGTGTCAGGCCTGCCTTTACTTTATCGCCTATCTTGACCATGCACTTTGCATTTTCACGCAGCGGTACATACAATTCTGTTCTTGACCCGAATTTTAACATCCCGAATTTCTCGCCGCCGGTCAATTCACTGCCCTCGGTTGTATCGCAAACGATTCTCCGGGCAATAGCCCCGCTGATTTGCCTGACAATCAGCCTGTCTTGCGGGCTGTCGGTTCTGATGAGATTCAACTCATTGGACTCATTGACCCGGGCGGATTCCGGATTCAGTGCGTTTTTGTATTTACCTTTTTTATAGGTGATTTTTTCGACTTTTACGTTACATGGAGCGCGATTAATATGCGTATTAAATATGCTCAGAAATATCCCGATACGCAGTGCGGCTCGACCTAAAAAAACGTTATTTTCAATTTCCTCAATATCCGTAATCTGGCCGTCAGCGGGTGCCAAAAGCAGATTACTGTCTGATGGACAAATTCGCTTAGGGTCGCGAAAAAAACTCAAAACCCAAATTAAAATGACCCCTAAAAGCACTTCTACCGAAATGATAGCCCAAATTTGCAGGACCGCCGATGTGCCCAGCGCAACGCCGGCCATTACCGCAAGTATCATCGCAGGGAAGACAACAACCTGGGGCCATCCATATTTTGTAAGCGGAATTCTCATAATCACAGATTAACACAGATTCAGGCTGGTTAACAGGAGATAATTCGTTGAAATCTACCGATAGAAATCTGAACAAATAGAAAAAGGCCGACCCTGTGGATATCGGCCTTTAAGGAGGAGGGGTGTGAAGTAGGATTTAATACTTATCATTTTTTGCCCAGGGCTTCTTTCCAAAAGCCGCCCAACAGGAACGTCCCATAACCACCGTTCCTGTATTAATAGACGCAGTCCACTGCGAAAAGTTACAGGATTTCTCAAAAATTTCTCAAAATTCCGTAAAAACCCCAATTCCAGTACGAAAAAGGCCGGACAAATTTGCCCGGCCTAAAAAATACATCTTTAAAATTAATCCTGCTTTTTAATTAATTCCGTTTCCGAACAACATAAACTTTCATCGGATGGTTCTCTTCAGTGAAAGTAACACTAAACTGTTCTTTGAACCACTTCTTGGCGATCTCGATTGATTCCTCACCACCCCAAAAAGGCGATTCACTGCTGACGGCAACACTTTCACGTGACTGTCTTTCTTTTGGCTCCAAAGGCAGGCCGGTCTCATCAATAATGATAATCTTGTTGGCAGTTAGATTATAATCTTGCCAATAGGCGAAGTTGTCAAAAAGCTGTTTCATTGAATTCGGTCCCAAAGTCGAGGCCATACCTGGCTGCAAGGGCGAACGAGGCGGATGAGAAACTGGTGCTTTTATTTGCCGCCACGGTTTCAGATGACGTCTATCGTAGTGAGCGACCCACACCTTTCTGTTTTCTGTAATCTCGATGATTTCAAGTTCCAGTGTGTTGAGGACAAAATCGGCACGCTGGCGCTGAGTGAACTTGTTGCTGGTGATTAGGTCATGGTTGATCTTGATTTCCTGCAAGTCCTCAGGGATGCGTAAAGAACCAGAGGGCTTAATTCGAGTACGAAGGAAGTCACCCAGAGAAGACTGAATCGGCAGCACCCAAAGTCGAGTCGTATCGGTTATGTCAGGTAGGCGGCCAGGTGAATATGCTTGGATTTCTTCATTGCTTTCACGAGGCAAGAGCTCCATTGTTTCCGGTAATGGATGCTGCTGATAGTAAGCAGATATCTTGCGCAAATGCAGTTGCCATTTCTCAAATCTCGGGGCAATGTCCCAACTATATCTCATATTCTCTGTATCAGGAGGGACATAAGCGCGGATATTCGCGGGGATATTCTGATTATAGGTAAGTACTCCATGCCGCCACTGTCTCCATTGTCCCTCTACAAAGATGTATGCATTATTTTCCAACATTAGACTCGTTTGGGAATCGAGCCATATATCCTCCCGTTTATTACCTCTTTCAACTCTCAAACCTTTGGCCTGTTTGTTATCAATGATGCGAGTACCAAGGTCGATTACTTTAATACCCTTATCTTTAAGCTGATTTAAATGAGTTGTGATGGATTGAAAGTGTTGAATATCTTTGGCGACTCTATGTGTGACCGATTTGCTGATGTATAGCAGGTCTTTGTCTTGATTATATTCGTAGTTTCTTTCACCGTCGTCCCATTCCGTGATGGACCCTTGACGATCGTATATTCGATACTCACCGTTTTCTGCCATCCACTCCCATATCTCAAGGGGATACTGCTTCAAGGTGGGTGGTGATTCGTCCAGCTCGGTGCTGTATTTTGGTCTAAGGCGGGTAGTCCAGCCGGATATGTGGACTGTGTTGACGTTTTGTAGGGCTTTCATTGCAGCAGCATAAACGGCAGAGGTTCCATCAATCGAGCCACCGAAATAGTTTATTCCAATCATCGCTGCTATAATTATAACCGCCGCGGTGGCGAGTTTTGTTATTGGGCTTTTCATAATTGTTCTCCAGATGTTTTGTGTTGTAACAACAGAAGGATTGGCAATCGATTTAGAGTCGATACGTCTTATTACGTTCTCGATGAGTTTCTCATCAGGCCCGATTGCCTGAGCTAATTCTTCTAATTTATTCTCTATGTTTTTATCAGCAGTCATTTTTCCGACCTTTCTATTATCTTTCGCAGGCGGACTCGTGCCCGCGAAAGCTGCTTTGTTACTGTGCCGGTACTTCGGCCGAGTATCTCAGCGACGTCATTAACGCTGTTGTCGCTGAAATAGCGAAGCATCACGGCCTGTTTTTCAGCCTTTGGTAGTTTCACAACGGCTGCTAAAAGTCTCTGTTTGTCCTCATCAAGCTGGCCATTTGGGTTTTCAATCGCCGCGGCGACGTTTGTCTCCAGCCGGGTTTCTTTCGGCCTCCGCCGTACTGAATCGAGTGCGCATCTGCGGGTTATTTTCATCAGCCATGGCCCAAAAGATTCAGGCTTTCGCAGACCGGTCAACCGTTCATAATCCTTTACAAAAGCATCCTGCGAGACATCTGTGGCCGAGTGATAATCACCTAATACATCAATAGCAACAGCGCGCACAGGCCGTTCGTAACGTCTCACCAGCTCGGCAAAGACGTGCTTTTCACCGTTCAGGATAGCTTTTACCAATTCAGCATCTGTCTGCACTACAGAGTCTCCTTTTTGAAGCGCTTCTACTATTAAGAGCGGATAAAGACCAAAAATGCGACAAGAAAATTATTTTAATCGGCACAAAATCCGCTTTCTTTTTCAATCAGAAACTTGACGTAACCTATAAAAGCCTGTAATCTCTCGCTTTGGTTTTAAGTTTCAATTTTTTTGGCGATTTTCGTACTTAGAGAAAGGAATATGTGATGTTCACAGCGATAGTTAGCATAACGGCAAGGGAAATACTCGATTCCCGCGGCAACCCTACCGTTGAAGTTGATGTTTTGCTTGAGGATGGTTCCTACGGCAGGGCGGCGGTACCCTCCGGGGCCAGCACCGGTGCACACGAGGCGGTAGAGCTGCGCGACACAAAGGCAAAACGCTATATGGGTAAAGGTGTTGTCGGCGCTGTTAAGAATGTAAACGAAATCTTAGCCCCCGAGGTAGTAGGCATGGACGCGGCCTGTCAGGAAGAGCTTGATGCGTTGTTGATTGAGCTGGACGGCACCGCCAATAAGAGCAAGCTCGGCGCAAACGCAATATTGGGTGTCTCATTAGCGGCTGCAAAGGCGGCCGCGGACGCAGCGGGCCTGCCGCTATACCGCTATCTGGGCGGCTGCAACGCTAATATACTCCCCGTGCCGATGATGAACATCCTGAACGGAGGAAAGCACGCGGACAACAACGTTGATTTTCAGGAATTTATGATTATGCCCATCGGGGCAAAAAGCTTCCCCGAAGCCCTGCGGATGGGAGCCGAAACATTCCATACCCTTAAAACCGTCCTGGCGAAGAAAGGCTACTCAACATCGGTCGGCGACGAAGGCGGCTTTGCCCCTTCACTGAAATCCAATGAGGAAGCGCTGGAAGTTGTTATGGACGCCATCAAAAAGGCCGGCTACAAACCTGGCAAAGAAATCTCAATCGCACTTGACCCTGCTGCAACTGAAATGTTCGACACCAAAACAAAGAGCTATAAATTCTTCAAGTCCGCTCCCAAGAAAAAGGTTTCTTCAGATGATATGGTTAAGCATTGGACCAAATGGGCGAACAAATATCCTATTATTTCAATCGAAGACGGACTGGCCGAGGACGACTGGGCCGGCTGGACAAAATTGAACAAGAAAATCGGCGACCGTGTCCAGTTGGTTGGAGACGACCTGTTCGTAACCAACACCAAACGTCTCGCTAAAGGTATTAAACTCGACTGTGCCAATTCGATATTGATAAAGCTCAACCAGATAGGCACGCTCACTGAAACTTTCGAGGCGATTAATATGGCCCGCAGGGCCGGCTGGACCGCGGTCATAAGCCACAGAAGCGGCGAAACAGAAGATACTACAATCGCCGATTTGGCTGTTGCCTCGGGCGTCGGTCAGATAAAGACCGGCTCACTGTGCAGAACTGACAGAATCTGCAAGTACAACCAACTGCTCAGGATAAGCGAAGACCTCGGACAGGCCGGTCAATACGCAGGTTTTATGTTTAAATAATCGACGCCGTAAGGCGTAAGGGCATAAGTAAACTGTTAACCGTACAGTTGCAGTTTGTGCTCTGATGCCTTGCGTGCTTATGAGCTGTGCACTTGCGCACTTAAACACTATGCAAAGGCGAAACTTCATTCGGATGATTTTGTTTGTCGTCTTTTTCAGCATCGGTGCGGCGTCACTTGGCATTTCCATACTCTGTGACGACCTTGTTCAATACTATCGAAACAATCGGCTGTTAACGGTGACTAAACAGTCCCTCAATCGGCTCGAATCTCTGAATGACGACTATGATGCGCTGCTTGAGCAGTTGGAAAGGGACCCCAATCTTGTTAAGCGTCTCGCCCCGGCCGCGCTCGGGGCCAAACCTGAAGATCCCAACGCTGTTTACCCAAGAGCTACACCCGAGCAGTTGGCTGCTGCCCGCAAAGCCTTGGCGCAGGAACCGAATGACCAATCCGAAGGGCCCATGATGCCCAACTGGCTCACACGGTGCAGTGAGCCCCGCAGGCGAATAACACTGTTTATTGCCGGTTCATTCTTGATACTTATTTCATTTACCTGTTTTGCCCCGACAAAACTGCCTCCAGAGAAAGAAAAACGATAAATTGCTGCTCAGAGCCTCCTGAAGGTGTTTTTTGTTTGACGAAAGGTGCAGATTTTATTACAATCCGACTCTGCTTTGTTTATGTCGTCCGGCAGACAAACAGATAAAAAGGCAAATCAACAGGAAGGAGATGTATTATGCAGATCAGTAAAGAAATAACACGTCGAAGTTTTCTTAAAAAGACGACCGGCGCCGCTGTTGGAGCTGTAAGTTTTCCGTATATCGTTTCCTCTTCGGCACTGGGCGCAAACGGCAATGTTGCTGCCAGTAACAGGATTACAGTCGGTTGCATCGGCGTTGGACCTCAGGGAACAGGGGTGATGAACAACTTTCTGGCTCAGAAGGATGCCCGGGTCGTGGCGATCTGTGACGTCAAAAGCAATGTCCGCAAAGCGGGTCAGGAGCGAGTGAACAAGCACTACCAGAACAAAGACTGCGTAGCATATCATGATTTTCGCCAGCTCCTCGGCAGGGATGACATTGATGTAGTTCTTGTTGCTACGCCCGACCACTGGCATGTGCTGGTGGCGCTGGCTGCGGTCAGGGCTGGAAAAGATGTCTATCTGGAAAAACCGATGGGACTGTCTCTGGCCCAGGACCAGGCGCTGCGCGCCGCTGTTCATCGTCATGGCAGGATTTTTCAGTTTGGGACCCAGCAGCGCTCGAATCGCAATTTCCGTTTTGCCTGTGAGCTGGCCTTGAACGGCCGGATCGGAAAACTGCATACCATTAACGTGTGGTCTCCCGGCAGTTCTCAGGGCGGTTCGCCCGAACCTGTGCCTATCCCGAAATGGCTTGATTATAATATGTGGCTCGGCCCGGCCCCTTATACGCCATACACTCAGGATCGCTGCTCTAATAAGCTATGGTGGTTTATTTCCGACTACGCCCTTGGATTTATCGCCGGCTGGGGTGTGCATCCGCTGGACATAGCGCTCTGGGGTGGCGGCGATAAAGTAGCCTGCCCGGCAGAAATCGAAGGAAAAGGCGTCTGGCCCAAAAAGGGTGTGTGCGACACCGCTATGAACTGGAATGTTGTCTGCAAATATGACAGCGGTGTAACGATGAACTTTACCGGCGATCCCTTCCCTGAAAAGTGGAAGAATCGCTATGGACGAACCACTTCCCACGGTACGGCCTTCGAGGGTACAGATGGATGGGTGCATGTTGACCGCTCCGGAATTAATGCTTATCCGAAAAATCTGCTGAACACGGAATTCGGGTCGAATGACATTAACCTCTACAAGAGCAGCAACCACGTAAGAAACCTTTTGGACTGTGTCAAGACCAGGAACGATACGATATGTCCCATTGATGTCGCTGTGCAGGCGGACATAATTTGCCATATCAGTGACATTGCCATAAGGCTCGAGCAAAAACTAAAGTGGGACTCGAAATCCGAACGTTTCGTCAACAATGAAGCCGCCAATCGTCGGCTCTCTCGTGCTATACGCAGCCCTTGGACGCTGTAAAATAATATAAGAAAAGCGGTTTGCTTTTAAGAGTTTGCTATTAGTGACAAAAGATTGTATTTCGTCTGAACTATACAAAACAATTAAAGGAGAAAATCAAATGGCAAAGAAGTTAGGTTTGGCACTGATGATTGGGTGTGTTCTTTTATCGTGTTCCCAGTTGGCTCTGGGACAGGAGGACGGCTGGATAGAGCTTTTCGACGGCACACTTAAAAGCTGGGAAAACTGGAAGGCCGGCACAAACAAAGACACTTTCAGTTTTCGCGATGGTATGATAGTAGTCGATGGCCCCCGAAGCCATCTCTTTTATGATGGCCCTGTCAACAACGCAAACTTCAAGAATTTTGAGCTTAAGGTCGAAGTAATGACCAAACCCAGCGCAAACTCCGGTATCTACTTCCATACGAAATATCAGGAAGGTGGTTGGCCGGATAAGGGTTTTGAGGTCCAGGTCAACAACACCCACAGCGACTGGCGAAAAAGCGGCGGGCTTTACGGGATCCAGGATGTCCGCAAAAGCCAGAAGGACAACGAATGGTTCACCGAGCATATTATCGTAAGGGGCAAACACGTTGTCACCAAGGTCAACGGCAAGGCCACAGTTGACTGGACTGAGCCGGAAGACTGGACAAACCCCGGCCGCAGAATTTCCAGCGGTACCTTCGCCCTGCAGGGACACGACCCCAAGAGCGTCATATTCTACAGAAGCGTAAAGGTCAAACCTCTGCCGGATGAGGCAGAGGAAGACGGCTGGATAGAGCTTTTCGATGGCACACTTAATAACTGGAAGGCCAGCGAAAACAAGGACACTTTCAGTGTTCGTGATGGAATGATAGTTGTCGATGGCCCCCGAAGCCATCTCTTTTATGATGGTCATGTCAACAATGCCGACTTCAAAAATTTCGAGCTTAAGGTCGAAGTAATGACTAAACCCAGCGCAAACTCAGGAATATACTTCCATACGGAATATGAGGAAAAAGGCTGGCCTCCCAAGGGTTTTGAGGTACAGGTTAACAACACACACAGCGACTGGCGAAAAAGCGGTGGGCTTTACGCGGTCCAGGATGTTCGCGAAAGCCAGAAAGACAACGAATGGTTCACCGAGCACATTATCGTAAGGGGCAAACACGTCGTCATAAAGGTCAACGGCAAGACCACCGTTGACTGGACCGAGCCGGAAGACGGGAAACCGCCGAGAGGAATGCCCGGTCGTAAAATTTCCAGAGGAACCTTCGCCCTGCAGGGTCACGACCCCAAGAGCGTCATATTCTACAGAAGCGTAAAAGTCAAGACACTACCGGAAAAGATTAAGGTGGTGGTGCTTACAGGCGGACACGGCTTCGAGCGAGAGCAGTTCTTTAAGCTGTTTGAAGGCTATGACGATATCGAGTACACCGAGTTCCAGCTAAAAGACCACAGTGAGATATTTGAAGATGTAAGCGACTGGGATTACGATGTGATAGTCTCGTACAATATGACGCAGGAAATATCAATACAACGGCGAAGGAATTTAGCCAGGCTGCTCAGAAGACAAGGCGTAGGTTTTGTAGCGCTGCACCATAACATGGGTGCTTTCCAGGCTTGGCCGCGATATCGCGAAATCACCGGAGGCAAATACTATTTAAAAGCTGAAGATGATCACCGTGGCAGCACGTATAAACACGATATAGATATGAATGTGCACATTGCAGACACCTCACATCCGATTACACAAGGCATAAATGATTTCCAGATACATGATGAGGGATACAAGTACCTGAGCTTTGAGAAAAATAATCACGTGCTCTTTACTACTGACCATCCGGATAGCGACCAGACTATCGGCTGGGTCAGAAATGTCGGCAAGGCTAAGATTTGCGGCATCATGCTCGGCCACGACCACTACGCTTTTGAAAACCCGAACTTTCGTAAACTCATCGCGCGCGCTATTAGATGGACCGCCGGCCGACTCGATTAACTTCGATTAACATTTTTTGAACGGAGTGAAGAATCTTAGTTGACACAAAAGACGAGATTCTTCGCTCCGCTTTTATGCGCTCGGATTGAAAAGCAGCGTTATCTTCCTGCATTACAAGTACTTGCCGCGGCATCTGTAACGGGAGTGGAAAATTTTTTAGAAATTTATTATTTTTTTCTTGCAATCTTTACATTTGTAGAGTAGTCTCGACAAAGTTAAAGATAAGGAAATTTCTATGGCAAAGAAAAAATATGAGCTTACCGGCGCCGAGTGGGCGATTATCCAGGCCGTCTGGGAAAACGAGCCGTGTGCCGCCCCGGCCGTTCAGGAGGAGCTCGAAGCCCAAAAGAACTGGACCTACAGCACCGTCAAGACCCTGATGGACCGGATGGTAACCAAAGGCCTGCTGAAAACCGAAAAATTCCGCAATCTCATCCTGTATCGCTCGGTTATCACCAAATTGCAGGCGCAAAAAAGCGAGGTTAAGCGCACGGTAAAAAGGGCCTTCAATGGGGCCCTTACGCCGATGATGCAGTTTCTGCTCGATAACCATGCTCTCTCGAAAAAGCAGCTTGATGAGCTCGAAGCACTCATTAAGAAAAAACGCATTAAGGGTCGCTCAGCCAAAAAAAAATAGTTTCGTTGTAATAAAAGTTCGATGCATCCGTCTTATTAGATGGAGAACATATCATGAATGCGATATTGGAGCAGATAAATTCGGCGGGTTTGAAGTTTGTGGAATTAGCCCTGCCTATGTTCGTTCAATCCGTTGTTCTGATTGTAATTTTGCTGCTGGCTGATTTTGTGCTTCGTAAAAAAGTCCGTGCCGTCTTTCGATACTGGATATGGCTGTTGGTTCTCGTAAAGCTTGTTCTGCCGACCTCGCTTTCATCGCCTTTGAGTCTGGGATACTTCTTTGGCGACCGGTTGACCTATGTGGACAGGCCTGAAACACCCGTAGAGCCGCAGGCAAGCTTCATAGAGAGCCCGTCGGCGGATGTTCCACCGTTTATCGACCTTTCAGATATAGAAGCCGACAGATTCACCCCGGCTGCGCCGCCGATTATCTCGAAAGCAGAACCGGCGGCGACAAGTTCGGCTGATACGCTGGCTATCTCGGTTACACCATTGTCCTGGCAGGGTGCTGTATTTCTGGCTTGGCTGACTGTCGTAATCACAATGATATTATTGTTATTACAGCGTGCGATTTTTGTAAGGGGCCTTGTCGCACAGGCCAAAGAGGCAAACGGCTTTTTGGCCGATACGCTTGAATCCTGTAGCAGTTCTATGTCGGTAAAAAGAAAACTCGGCTTAAAAATATCCGCCAACACTACCAGCCCAGCCGTCTGCGGATTATTCAACCCTGTGATTTTGGTTCCGCAAAATCTGGCTTCAAGTCTGACCGCTGACCAGCTAAAGGCTGTCCTGCTGCACGAGCTTGCTCATATCAGACGCGGCGATTTATTTGTGAATTTGGCACAGACCGTTTTGCAGATTGTCTATTTCTATAATCCGCTGCTTTGGCTCGCCAATTGCATAATCCGCAGAATTCGTGAACAGGCGGTCGATGAAATGGTGCTGGTGGCGATGGGCGAAAAGGCCCAGCAATATCCGCAAACTCTGGTAAGCGTCGCCAAGCTGGCCTTTAATCGACCGGTTTTATCTTTGCGGTTGATAGGAGTTGTCGAATCCAAAAGCGCGCTGTCCGGCCGGATCAAACATATTCTCAATCGCCCGATGCCGAAAAAAGCTAAGCTCGGAATCATCGGCTTAGCTGTAGTTATCATCATCGGCGCAATCCTGCTGCCAATGGCAAATTCTATGTCGGGCCCGCCTGGGCTGGTTATAAAGGGAATAGTCAAAGATGCTCAAACGGGTGAGCCGATAGCAGGTGCAAGAGTCTTTGATGATGGCTACGGCCCCGAGCCTGTCTGGGAACAAATCCGCCCCGACGTGCGCTGCCAATGGGGTGCAATTACAAACGAGGCCGGCCGGTACAGCTTCCTTACCTGGCCCGAACATCATTCCATAAAAATAGAAACTCCGGGATATACTCCGCAGAGGCGAAGCCTGTACAGCGGACATTTTGTTTTCAATAAACAAGACCAGGAAATTTTCGACTTCACACTCGAACCGGAAGAAGTCTCAGACTCATCAGAATTCAAGAAAACTCTTCCCAACGGCGTAACAGTTGAATTAATTGGAGTTTGTGTGCATCCCAGCGAAGGCAAACAGTGGTGGCAGCCGGATGGGACTTGGCTGCAACTGGCACCTTATGATAAAATAGGAGGGAAAGTTTACACCTCCGAAAAGAGGCAAGCCTACGAATTTGCTGTGCGGCTGCATAATCTTCCGTCCGATCCGATCAGTACCATTATAAAAACCGAATCTGGTGGTAGTACAACCGGGGGGAGTAGCCCGCCCTCGAAGAATGGAAAATATTTAAAGGATTTCCGATGGCTTGCAACAAAGTTCAGCAGTGCTCAAAGAGGCTGTACTGTCAAATGCGGTGTTGCAGCGGGCCTTTGGGAAACTATAGCTGAAAGTGCTGGAAAGAGTCATAGCAGCCAGGGAACGTCTTTAGGGGGCGTCACTTTTGCTAAAGCTAACCAGGACGCTAATGGTGGGGTCTCGATTACAGTTACTGATGACATATTGGTCCGGCCGCATCGTATTGTCGTGATTACACAAAAAGGCCAATTAGTTAAAGCATATCGTCAAGAAGGCGGTTCAGTTGGTAAGGCCCGACAAACGACAGCCAATTTCAAAAATCTGTCTCTATCTCGGGTCAAAAATTTCCAATTCCAGACTCGACCTTACGATTGGGTAACTTTCAAAAACGTCTCTCTTAAGCCGAATTTCAAAACCGATGTGCAGATCGGGCCTGGAAATACTGATCCCGCATTTCCCATGTAAGCCGGGACAAAAGAATTGAATTATGATAGTATAGAGCTTATGGAGACTGTTCAAGCCAG
>VRUK01000171.1:0-1956 GCA_019456195.1 Planctomycetota bacterium
ATTTTATGAACGGAAAAGATTAACTGGATAACAAAACAGGATTTGACTCAGTTGCACTTGGGAGTTGAATCCGCCATATTTAATAATACCGCTAAATTCATATATATAAATACGATTTATAATATGTATTAGCGGAATCCACAGACCAAACAAAAAAAAATGCAGTATGATATACAGAGTATATTCTTGAAACATTCAATTAATTTATATTAATTGAGTCTTATTAGATAGCAATCCCAATCTATCGAAAAAGACATAGAGCCGGATAAGGGTTTTACTGATGGTGAAACAAGTAAAGAATCAGGGTTTATATGAGGTTCGGCGCGAGCACGACGCCTGCGGTATCGGTGCGGTTGTAAATATTTCCGGAAAGCGGGAACATTCGATCATAGAATACGGCAAGGAGATCTTGATCAATCTTCATCATCGCGGAGCAGCGGGTGCTGATGAAATCACGGGCGATGGCGCCGGAATTCTATTTCAGATTCCGCATGAGTTTTTTAGTGCTGAATGTGAAAAGCTGGGCTTTTCGCTTCCTTCGATCTCAGAATACGGCGCAGGTATGGTGTTTGACTCGAAAGAAACCAAACTGAGAGAACAATGTGAGGGCATATTAGAGACTTCAATTGAGCATTATGGTTTGAAAGTGCTTGGGTGGCGTCAGGTGCCGACCTCCAACGACTGCCTTGGTCAAATCGCATTAGCCGCTGAGCCTTCGGTCAAACAAATTTTCGTAGATGGCGCCGGTCTTAAAAGCGAAGACTTGGAACGGCGTTTGTATCTTGCGCGCAAACGAGCAGAAAGACTGGTAAAAGAAAAACTTGGCGATGATGGTCAGGATTTTTATGTAGTATCACTTTCCTGTAGAACCATCTGCTATAAAGGCATGTTTATGGCCTGGCAGTTGTTCGCATACTACCCGGACCTTGCCGAGAAGAGTTTGAAATCCGCTCTTGCAATAGTCCATCAACGCTACAGCACAAATACATTTCCGAACTGGCAACTGGCCCAGCCTTTTCGCTGCATAGCTCATAACGGCGAGATAAACACACTCAGCGGCAATCGCAACTGGATGAAGGCCCGTGAGGTACAAATGGCCAGCGATTTATTCGCTGATAACATAAGCGATCTGCTTCCGATTTTGAAATCCGAAGACAGTGACTCAGCATGCTTTGACAGTGCCCTTGAGCTTCTTGTTCGTTCCGGCCGAAGCATACCCCATTCGATGATGATGATGATTCCCGAGGCTTTCGGGCCGAAGTATCATATCAGTACCGATAAACGCGCTTTCTATGAATATCACTCTTCAATAATTGAGCCCTGGGACGGCCCTGCGGCGATGGTATTTACCGACGGCCGAATCATCGGCGGAATGCTGGACCGTAATGGCTTGAGACCCTGCCGTTACCTCGTAACAACAGATGGACTGGCGATTATTGCCAGCGAAGCGGGGGTGGTGGAATTTCCACCGGAAAATATCCGCAAAAAAGGAAGGCTTAGACCCGGACACATGTTTTTAGTTGACACTGGGGAAGGGCGCGAAATTTCCGACAATGAAGTAAAAAGCAAGATTGCCCGCCAAAAGCCGTACCGCAGGTGGCTTGAAGAAAATAGAATTGAGCTTCGCGGCTTATTTGACACTCCCAGGCTCGTTAAAACCAACCCGCGGACTATAGCCCAAAGGATGCGGGAATTCGGCTATACGCGAGAAGAGCTTCAGATGATTTTGACGCCGATGGCTGCCAATGGCCAGGAGCCGGTGGGTTCTATGGGTAATGATACGCCCCTTGCGGTGCTTTCCGATAAGCCGAAGCTGTTGTTCAATTACTTCAAACAACTCTTCGCACAAGTAACAAACCCGGCAATTGACCCTCTTCGTGAAGGGCTGGTTATGAGCCTGATGGTGTTTACCGGCAAAAAGCGAAATCTTCTGGCCGAGACCCCGCAGCATAGATC
>VRUK01000171.1:1966-8952 GCA_019456195.1 Planctomycetota bacterium
CCGATCTGCAGCATTGCAGACAGCTTAAGCTGCCGCATCCTGTGCTAACCAGTGAAGATATTGAACGGCTTCGTTCTGTCAGCCGGGACGACTTTAAGGTTGCTACGGTTTCGTCTGTTTTTGAGGCCGACACTTCTGACCCCGCAGGCAGTCTCGAACGCGGGTTGAATGAGCTTATTAATGCAGCTGATATGGCAATCAACGAAGGGGCCTCATTAATTATCATAAGCGATCGTAATATTTCTGAAACCAAAGCACCTATTCCATCACTGCTGGCAACCGCGGCGGTTCACCATAGCCTGCTGAAAAGCGGAAAGCGCTGCCGGGCCGGTTTGATTATCGAGAGCGGCGAGCCGAGAGAGGTTATGCACTTTTGCCTTTTATGCGGCTTCGGCGCCAACGCATTCAATCCATATATGGCGTTTGAAATACTTAACCAGCTACAAAAGCAGGACGAATTGCCAGCCTCTATGGAACCAGTCCAGATAGCAGACAACTATATTGCTGCAATTAAAAAGGGCATCCTGAAAACTATGAGCAAGATGGGCATTTCAACCCTTCGCAGCTATACAGGCGCCCAGTTGTTCGAAGCGATTGGATTAAATAGTGGTTTTGTTTGTGAATATTTTACCGGCACAAGCTCAAGAATCGGTGGAATCGGACTCCAGGAAGTAGCACAGGAAGCAATCGCCCGCCATAAGTCGGCATTTGAGCAGCGCCCCGCCGGTGCACTCGAACTGGACTTTGGCGGTGAATACCATTTCAGACATAACGGCGAACAGCATCTCTGGAACCCAACAACAATATCAAAGCTTCAGTATGCCGTTAAATACGATGATTCGAAAGCCTATGATGATTATGCACACGCCGTAAACGATCAGTCCAAAAAACTATGCACATTGCGCGGGCTGTTCGAGTTTACTCCGTCCGAGGCGGTTGACATTGATGAAGTGGAACCTGCCAGCGAGATAGTCAAGAGATTCTGTACCGGGGCAATGAGTCACGGTTCCATAAGTAAAGAAGCACATGAATGCATGGCTATAGCTATGAACCGCCTGGGCGGGATGAGCAACACCGGAGAAGGCGGAGAGGAATCTTCGAGATACAAACCTGAGCCAAACGGCGATTCGAAAAACTGCGCCATCAAACAGGTAGCCAGCGGCAGATTTGGTGTTACGATAAACTACCTCGCTCACGCTAAAGAATTACAAATCAAGATTGCCCAAGGTGCCAAGCCGGGCGAAGGTGGACAGTTGCCGGGGCATAAAGTAACTAAAGAAATTGCCGAAATGCGGTATTCGACGCCGGGCGTAACGCTGATATCTCCACCCCCTCATCACGACATATATTCGATTGAGGACCTTGCACAGCTTGTCTATGACCTTAAGTGCAGCAATCCGGGAGTCAAAGTATCAGTAAAGCTGGTTGCCGAGGTCGGCGTGGGCACTATCGCCGCCGGCGTCGCCAAGGCCAACGCCGATGAGGTCCTTATCAGCGGCCACGATGGCGGAACCGGCGCAAGTCCGCTTTCTTCAATTAAGCATACCGGCTGCCCCTGGGAGCTCGGCCTTGCCGAAACTCAGCAGGTGCTTGTGATGAACGGCCTGCGAGACAGAATAAGAGTTCAGACCGACGGCCAATTGAAAACAGGCAGGGACGTTGTCGTGGCGGCTTTATTAGGAGCCGAGCAGTTTGGTTTCGCCACAACAGCTCTGGTCTCGCTTGGCTGTACAATGCTGCGAAAATGTCACGAGGGTGCCTGTACATTTGGAATCGGAACCCAGGACCCCGAACTTAGAAAACGTTTTGCCGGCAAGCCGGAGTATATTGAGCGGTTTATGCATTTTATTGCCGAGGAAGTACGGCAGATTATGGCACAGCTCGGCTTTAAGAAATTCGAAGATATGATTGGAAGAGCTGAGCACCTGGGAATTCGCAAAGCAATCGAACACTGGAAAGCAAAAGGGCTGGATTACTCGGCGATTTTCCATCAGCCGACTGCCAGCGACGGTAAAGCCTTACGGCTAAGCTCACAACAACCCAATAAGCTCAAAGACCATATTGACTGGCAGATTCTGGAAAAAGCAAAACCAGCTATCGAAAAGAAAGAAAGAACCACATTTGAACTGCCGATTCGCAACACAAATCGAACGGTGAGTACGATTCTGAGCAACAATATAGTTAAAAAACACGGCCCGCAGGGACTGCCCGACAACACTCTGGAGATTGTTTTTCGAGGTTCCGCGGGACAGAGCTTCGGAGCGTTCCTGGCTCCGGGCATAACTTTAAGGCTGATAGGCGAAAGTAACGACTATCTGGGCAAAGGTCTTTCAGGAGGGCGCATCGTCGTTAAGACGCCCGAAAAGTCACCATTTATTGCCCATGAAAATATTATTGTAGGCAATACACTGCTTTATGGCGCCACGAGCGGGGAAGTTTTTGTTAACGGCATGGCGGGTGAACGGTTTTGTGTACGTAACAGCGGAGCGACAGCAGTTGTCGAAGGTCTCGGCGACCACGGGTGCGAATATATGACCGGCGGAACCGTCGTGGTGCTCGGCAAAACGGGCTGCAATTTCGCCGCTGGAATGAGCGGCGGCGCGGCGTACGTTCTCGACGAGATGCAGTTGTTCGATACACTCTGCAATCTCGACATGGTTGAGCTGGAAAGCGTCTGGCAGACAAGCGACAAAGATATGCTCTTTGATTTGATTCAAAGGCATCTGAAATGGACTCACAGCAAACGTGCCCAATATATTTTAGACACATGGTCGGATATGGTGGGCAAATTCGTCAAAGTTGTTCCGATTGATTATCGTAAAGCCCTTGAAAAAATGCGAGCGGCCGAACAACGACATACAGAAACAACGCCTGCTACCGAGGAGGTGTTTTAATGGGTGAGACTAAAGGTTTCTTAAAATATAAACGCCAACTGACCGGACATCGACCTGTCGAGGAGCGGATTCAGGACTTCAAAGAGCTTAACCTGCCCCTCAGTCCAGATGCAATTCACGAGCAGGCGGCAAGGTGTATGGATTGCGGAATACCTTTCTGCCACGGGGCGGGCTGCCCGATTAACAATTCCATACCTGATATGAATGAGCTGGTATATAAAAATCGCTGGGAAGAGGCCTGCCGGCTGCTTCATTCAACCAACAATTTACCCGAAATTACAGGCAGGGTGTGTCCTGCCCCGTGTGAGACGGCCTGTACACTTTCCATCAACGATGAGCCCGTGTTAATAAGGCACATTGAGTTTCAAATAGTCGAACGAGGATTCGAACAGGGCTGGATCAAGCCGATACATCCCTTGCACAAGACAGGCAGGCGTGTTGCCGTGATAGGCTCCGGACCTGCGGGCCTTGCAGCGGCACAGCAACTCACACGGGCCGGACACGATGTGGTCGTTTTTGAAAAAGACCAGAAGATCGGAGGAATATTACGTTACGGTATTCCGGATTTCAAACTTGAAAAACACATTATCGACCGGCGGCTTGAGCAGTTAAGCGCCGAAGGCGTCGAGTTTCAGGCGGATGTGAATGTCGGCAAGGATATTTCGCCCCATTATTTACAGAAGATGTTCGATTGTGTCTGCCTTACTATGGGAGCGGGCCAACCCCGTGACCTTAATATACCCGGCAGAGGATACGAAAACATCTTTTACGCAATGGAATACCTGAGACTGCAGAACAAGATTTGCTCAGGTGAGCCAATAAATAAACCCGGAACTATTTCGGCTAAGGACAAGGTCGTAATCGTAATAGGCGGCGGAGATACAGGCAGCGACTGTGTGGGAACCGCCCGTCGGCAGGGAGCCAGGAAGATATATCAACTGGAAATTTTGCCCAAACCTCCGGACAGCAGGCCGCCCGATACCCCCTGGCCCGAGTGGCCGCGTATTATGAGAACATCTTCCTCCCATGAGGAAGGCTGCGAACGGCGATGGTCCGTATGTACCAAAAAGTTTTCAGGCGGCGGAATTATCGCCGAAGAACTGCACGGCTGCCAGG
The DNA here is from genome assembly GCA_019456195.1 of Planctomycetota bacterium. GTDB lineage: Bacteria > Planctomycetota > Phycisphaerae > Sedimentisphaerales > Anaerobacaceae > NIOZ-UU13. The sequence continues at coordinate 5,977 of VRUK01000171.1, forward strand.
TAGAATGGATTAAAAAGCCCGACGGCTGGAAAATGAAAGAGCTGCCGAATACTGATTTCACTCTCAAGTTTGACCTTGCGCTTTTAGCTCTCGGATTTGTGCACGTTACCCACGAGGATTTGATAAAAAAACTGGGTTTAAAACTGGATAGCCGCGGTAATATAGCTGTCAACAACTATCAAACAAGCAGTCCATGGGTATTTGCCGCCGGCGACACAATCTCCGGAGCCTCATTAGTTGTACGTGCCATCAACAGCGGACGCCAGGCCGCGGCGGCAATAGATAAGTGGCTAAAAGAAAAGAATTAGAAAGAAGCTAAAGCTTGACTGCGGCACTAAGGTTACTATGACGGCACCGTTGAAACTCGCATAAACAAGCCAATGGCCTGTAGGTAACCTGACCCACGAACAGATCGGAATCACATCTCCAACAGCTTAAATGTCTTATTATAAAAGAATGCTCAGATCATCCACCAGTGTCCGGGGCTGACGGATTTGAGCCGGAATTCTCTTTGGTCTTTCGGCAGCGATTCCAGCAATTCGACAGCCTTTTTACCGATGGCCTCGGCAGCCAAATCAACGTTCCTTTCGCCCACTTTACTCGACGCGTGCTTGCGGGGATCCAGTCCGCCAATCCCATCGGGAGGCTTCATCTTAGGGGCAAGAGGACCGGTCCCCAACTCGGACAGGTCCACAAGGCCGGGATAAAAGAACATCATATCCGAGGTCTCCCATTTGGCGGCATGGTCGGTGTTCGATTCCGGCCCCCGGCTAAGCGATATTTCCCAAAGCCCGATTCCGGCAACGCTGCCGTCCGCCACCACAGGCTCAAGCGCTTTATTAATCATGTCGATTTGCTGCTGAACATTATGGCCCGATACTCCTATGATTACACGAAAGCCCGACGATTTAAGGCGCTTGAACAGGTCGGTTATCACCGGCACAAGGTGTTCTCGATTGAATCCGCTGTGAAAGTACACCGGAGGATATACCACTCCGCCGAATTTTTCCGCACACTTTACGAGAATACCGTGAGCCTTCAGTGCGTCGGTGCCAAGGGGTAGATGTCGTCCATGCCACTCGATGCAGCCGAATGGGACATAAGCCACGGGAAACTTCCGCCCGGCCGCCTCCAACTGCCCCGGCCTCATGAACTGCATTTGCACGACAGGTGAGAGTTCGCTGCTTTGCGTCTCTCCTGCATGCGCCGTATTTCCTGCTTTGGGCGGTCGCTGCGTCCCGGAGTAGTCCTCACCGTAAACATCGAACGCAAAAAGACAGCTCACAACTATGAAACCAGCCAGACCGGGCAAAAACCCTAAAACATTGCCAGTATTGTTTCTCATTCTTGTAGCCTCCTTTACAAACACCGAATTATTTATATTTAATCCCGACTTTTTTCGCCATCCAAAGCCGGACTGCACAACTGCGAAAGCCTACACATCCTCGATTCTAAATGTACATGTATCAACATCAATATGCCAAATTATTGCAGACCAGGCAAGAAAATAGGAGGCTTCTTAGATATGCTCCAGCCCAGTCCGATTAGTTTGCCGGAAAAATCATTACATTTGGAAAAAAGGTTACGTTCGGTACGAACGGTGGCACAATAGTTATAGTATGTGATGATTGGTATTCCATGGAAGGAGGCCGTAAAACGTGTTGAATATAAGCTGATACTTGAATTCCTACTCTACTCTACCCTCTCCTCTAACAAGCCCCTGCTTTGTTTCATCCTCTCCTCTGCAAAGCAGGGGGGCTTTCGTTACAACGTGATTTACTCGGTTTCGGCAAGATTAGATTTTATAACAAAACCCAGCCGGCCCCTTCCGCCGAGCCGGCCGGGAGTATTAACATGAACAGGGCGTTTCCCGTACTATATATTGCTTCATGAAGTTGTCGATGATATCATCTCTGGTAATGTCGGCTATATCGGCTTGTTTGCCATCCTTCATTATCATCGCTTCACCTTGTTCCTCACGGCCGCTTTGATACCTTGCCTGATAACTGGTATGCACTGTGATCTTAATAGCTCCGGTATATACGTTCATAACATATCTGAATTCTACTCTGTTTTGAAAGCGAACCTCCATCTCTCTGGAAAGTTTACTTCCCCCGAAAGTACAGGCTTTTCTTTCATATTTATAGAGTTCCGCGGCCAAATCCCGTAAAGCCGGATCAACTACAGAACACAGAAATTCATCACCTTTTTGTTGAAGTTTTTTTGTGGCAGTATCGGGCTTTATCTTTTGATTTTGCTTTTCCTCGGATTGTTTTTCAAACAGATCGGTCAATTTTTCTTTCCAGTCCGCCATTTTTCACCTTACCTTTATTTGCTTTTCAGATGTTGATAATCAGTAAACATTATTTTTTGAATACTCGGCAAATTCACGTTACAGCCCTATGAAACAAAGTCTTTGGCCGTTTTCAGCATCTTTGGCTTATGTCTCCTATTTACATCGGCAAAAATGATGCCCTAAAACAGTTCGCAAAAGGGTTTTTCTCCTCGAAAAGAAGAGAGAATCCGGAATTTTTTATCATCCAAAAAAGCCTGGATTTCCCGCATTTTTAATAAAACAGGAGATTTTATTGCGCGTGGCATGGCTATTAAGGCCTTTTTTATCGGAGCACCCAATTAACAATATTCTTTGTTTAGAGGTCTCAAAGACTGTCATCTCTGAGGCGGAACTCATCGAAGTTTTAATATGAGTCGGGCATCAAAACCGCGATATTAAGCTAAAAACTGGCTTTTATATACAAATATTTTTACTCCGCATTTTTGCTTCCTGCCGCATATTTCTTAAACTTTAACTGTAGGAGTTGTATGAATATGAGTCTGACAAAAGATTATTATAACGCGGGCTATTTTAGCAGAAGGAAAAATTGCTGTTGTCCTTTTGTGATAGCCAGCGTTCCTTAATACAAGGAGCCTTAAATATGAAAAAGGATATGAAAAATAACGAAATCAAAAATGATA
>VRUK01000172.1 GCA_019456195.1 Planctomycetota bacterium
TAAATAGTGTCTGGGAACTGTCCACAAAGAATTAAAAGGTCTGATTCGCCATCACCTGTGTGGGCAACTACCCAATCCGCAAGTTCAACTTGCTGATCTGCTGCGAATCGTTCAACAGAAACAGTCGTTACGTTGTCAACAATTTCCTGCATTTCGCGATCAGCCGCTTCTTGCGACCACCAGTTTGCTTGTGTCGAAATCGCTATGTCAACAGCCATAGCCGTCGTGCTGAATGCAAATGCGATTACGAGTACCAATACTAAATTTTTCATTTTTGTACCTCCTGATTTTAACTGATAACTTATAAGAAATTTCGCTCCGGCCACACACCGAAGCACCGTCCATCTACTCCCAAGAGTATGGCCAAAGGCCAATCTCTATACTCATAATAGTCCTCCTTAAAAAATTACCACAATTGAAATTTATACTTTGGTCACACTCCAAAACAGTTTACGTATCTTCAAAAGGTCTTAAAAACTCACCTCATACAATTAATAATTTACTGCTTAAGACGCTTCCGACTACGGTTCCGATCGATAAAGACGTATATCGTCGAAGAACATCATACCTGAACCACCGGCCTGCGGATTGCTCTTATCACCCAAACCAAGGCTAATCGTATTGACATTAGCAAGATTGACTCCCTGGTCAGCAAAGCGCGTCAGGTCTATATCCCATTGGGTCCAGGAAGATATCTGTGCTGCAGCGGGGTTATCATTAGAAACAACCGCGCTGCCGTTAAGAGCGACATAAATCAGTTCGGCAGTATTAGCCGAATCACCTCTGAACCATAAAGACAATATGCCAATATTATTTACCGTCCAGTCACGTGGGGAAGTCAGCGTCATGGTCGCCTCAGAGTTTCCAACACTATTATCGTAGGCAAGCGGTATCGACTGAGTACCGCCGTGAACGATTTTCTGCTCGGCAAAAGGTGGATTAGCATAACCAACAACAGAACCGTTTGCTGGATCTTCGAATCCGTCAATCCAGGCAAGATATATCCTGTTGCTGCCGGGTTCTTCTTCATTGAGGTCGTTGTAGCTCTCAAAATTATCTACGATAAGGAAGCTGGCCGTCGTAAAGCTCCAGATAAGGCCCTTCTGCGTACCGTCGGCCTTGACCTCGTCAACACGCCAGTAGTAGGTAGTGTCCCACTCAAGTTCACCGGCGTCATAGCTTTCGGAGCCGAGATTCATTGAGCCTTTGTACTCGGATGAACCTGTATCGGCATTGCGCACGGCATCTTTATCTGTACCTAAGTACACCTCGTGCGAAACAGCACTATCTGCGGCAATCCATTCGAGAACCAGTGCCTGCTTTACATCTATGGCGCCGTTAGCCGGACTTGGGCTACCAACCGCGCCCGGAGTCGAAAAGCCCCAGACATCACCTTTATAAGTATCGACGGCGTCAAACTCATCGACCCGCCAGTAATAAACTTTCTCTAATTCGAGCGAACCGGCAGTATAAGTTGTAGCCCCCTGAGAGCCCCCGCCGGAAGCATTGCTCACCTCGTCAAAATTATCCCCTAAATATACAGTGTGTAATTTCGCTCCGAAACCTCCCGTCCAGCTAAGCACTGCATCCAAAGCCACAGACTCGGTACCATCGGCCGGGATTGGATAATATGCTGTCTTGGGTGGAACCATAAAGCTCCAGACAGGGCCCTTCCACGGACTATTTGGTTCGGTGTCGTTGACCTCATCGATTCGCCAGTAGTAGGTTGTGCCAGGAATAAGACCATCCGGAAAAGCAAATCCGGGAAAACCGACAACAATAAACGTCGATGTCTGGTTACCTTGAAATGCCTCGGCGGCGCCATCATTCACAGCATCAAAGTCATCGCTGAAATACACATCGTGCGACGCTGCGCTATCACCCGGAAACCAGTTTACATTCGCCCATGTATCGGTATGTAATGAACCATCAGCCGGCGTGGGCCCAAAGGCCAACGGAGACCCGATACCCTGCATAAGTTTACTAACCTCGGCCAGCGATAGTGCCCGCCTGAATAGTAAGAAATCATCCATAAGCCCCGTGAAAGGTCTTGCGCTATCAATATTATACCCCACACGAGCACCACCGCCCCAGTCTCCGGCTATATCCGCAGGGCTTGAAACGTTTTCCTCATGGACCATTTCTCCGTTGATATACAGGGCTGCCTTACCTGTCGCCTTGTCGTATGTGCCTGCAAAATGGAGCCATTCATCCCATGTTACAGCTCCTGCTCGTACGTCGAAGATTGTTGTCCCACCGGCAGAACGGAGCAGCCATCTGAATTCGCCGTTACTGCGGGCCTCAGGGTGGACCAGCCAGGTCGAATCAGCCGCTCGGGCGTTGAATATAGCGTGATGACCACCTGTATTCTCACATTTTATCCAGGCCGCAAGTGTCATACCTGTTGTCGGAACTTCTTCGGCAGGGAAATTTTCGCCATCAAGATCGAGAAAACTGCCACTTGCGAACTTTGCAGCTCCACCGTACTTGCCAACGGATTCTGCGGTGACGTCACCGTTTACGACACCGTCATGGCCGTTGCCGGACTGGTCCGTGACAATATCACTAACACTGTCAAAGGAATAATACATGACCAGAGACGAATCGTCGATAAGACCGGCCGGGGCATTACTATTCAGAACCGCCAGCAAAACAAAAGACAATAAACAAATCATTCTTCTACACATAATGTAGTCCTCCTTTTAAACAGAATTAAAATAATTGCTATTCACATTTTGGCCACACACCAAAACAACCGATCCCGTATATGCGGCATTTGAATTTCTAACAGAAATGTAACAACATTTGCGAGCACAGAGTTCCCTTTTGAAACTCTCTCTGCCTCGCATAATATCTCCTCCTCTATTCATAAAATTATAAGAAGTGCGCTCACTCCAATGAAACCAAAGCCACTTCAAGCTCAGCCACGCGAGCACAAGTTTCACTAATCTTATCTATACCAAATTAGATGCCTTCCCGTCAAGAGAAAATTTCAAAATTTGCAATAACCAGGTGGCTTATTGCAAATCAACAGCTATAGCCCGCTAATTGATGCAAATCTGCAAGACAAGCACGCAATTTTAATTGCCGCTTACGGTGCTTCCGGCACCGGCACATACAGACGAATATCATCGAAATACATCATACCCGAACCGCCGGCAACCGGATTACTCCTGTTACCGAGACCCAGAGTAATCGAATTGACATTGGCAAGGTTCACACCCTGGTCGGCAAACGACTGAAGGTCGATATCCCATCGTGTCCAGGAAGTTCTTATCGCTGCATCAGGATTGTCATTATTGACTGCAGCATTTCCGTTTAGAGCAACATACAAATTCTCAGCAGCGTTACCCGCACTGCCTCGGAACCAAATCGTCAGCGTGTTGACACCGTTCACCGTCCAGTCACGATTGGAAGTCAATGTCAAAGTCGCCTCTGATTTTCCGACAGCGTTGTCGTAAGCCATCGGCATTGATTGATTTCCGCTGTGAACAATACTCTGCTCGGCAAATGGAGGAATACCATACCCAACGACAGAACCGTTTACAGCCGGATTATCGAATCCATCTACCCAGGCAAGGAATATCCTGTTGCTTGCCGCCTCAGCGGGCTCAAGGTCATTGTAGCTCTCAAAGTCATCCACGATAAGGAAGTCAGCCGTCGTAAAACTCCAAAGAGGACCTGTCCACGGACTTTCGGCGTTGGCGTTATTTGCCTCATTGATACGCCAATAGTAGGTAGTATTCCACTCAAGCTGTCCGGGTTCATAGCTCTCAAAGCCAGGGTCCCCGCTGCCTTTAAGCTCCAGAGAGGCTGCATCAGAACCGAAATAGACCTGATGCGAAGCAGAATATATTCCGGGTGACCAGCTAAGAATCGGTGTCTGCTTTACATCCACAGCTCCATTAGACGGATTAGGATTTGAGACGGCGCCCTGAGTAGTAAAACTCCAGACGTCACCTTTATGTATGCTGGGAGGATCCAACTCATCGACCCGCCAGTAGTAAGTCTTAGACAATTTAAGCGGGCCGGGAGTATAGATTGTATGTCCCGTGGGGCCCTTGTCCGCCCCGCCGGTGCCGGCATACACATCGTCAAAATTGTCCCCGAAATAAAAGTGACGCAATTTCGCATTGAAACCAGGCTCCCAGCTAAGCTCCGGATTCGGATCTACAAGCTCGGCACCATCAGCAGGGTTGGGGCTGTAGGCGGTCCTGGGGGCAATCGAAAAGCTCCAGACAGGCCCCCTCCACGGACTTTTCGCGTGCAGATCATTGACCTCAACGATTCGCCAGTAGTATGTTGTGCCCGAAGCAAGGCCATCCGGATAAGGAAAACCAGGAAAGCCGATAGTAAAATCCTCCGAGTCCAGGTTGCCACGGAAAGTATCGTCGGTCCCGGCATCTACATCGTCAATATTCTCGCCTAAGTACACATCGTGCGAAACCGCAAAATCTCCCGGCGTCCAGCCAAGGCCCACCCATTTATCTCGAACTATGTCACCATCAAGCGGATCGGGAGTACGGGAGTACGGCCTCTCCACTGACAGATACCGGCTCGGGACGGCTTCCTGGGGCAGTGTTGCAGTTGACCAGGACAGCTTACACTTGGCGGTACCGCTGTGCTCATAGTGCTCCAGTTTAATCTCATATTGCTGCCCGGCCGTCAGGGTAATGTCGCCTCTGCCAAACTCAATAGGCGGTTGTGTGACATGCCATGTTTTGCTCCAGGTCCAGGTATCGATAATCAGTTCGTTATTCACCCACAACTTAACACCGTCGTCCCCCTCGGTGTAGAAAGTATAGGTCTCGGACTCCGGCACTTCAATCGTGCCTGTCCAACGCACCGTGAAATTGTCTGCATTGACAATCCCCGGTTCCGGCGAGTTAGCACCCCAGTCAAAGTCCACCATCGGATCGATGCGGGTCAACACGAGATCCTGCCATTCGTTCGCCGAAATAGTCGCATGATAATACTCCCCTTTTAGACCCTCAGTGCCGTAGGCTGCACCGACCAGCCCCAGCACTAAAATAAAAGAAGACAAATATACCAATTTCCGAGACATAACAATCCTCCGTAAAAAAGAAATACCGGCTGTTAATTGAAATGTAAAATACTTACCTGCGAAACACATATTTCTCCTCGAAACTCTGCGCTTCGCATAATGTCTCCTCCTCTATTCATAACATTACAAGAAGTGCACTCGCAGGGAAACCATAGCCACACATACCCGGCCAGGCGAGCACAAGCTTTACTATTACTATCTATACCAATTTTACCCCCTTCCGTCAATGAAAATCCATCGAATTTCGCAAAACTCAAAACTAAATTGCTGTAATCTTCAATCCTAACTCAAAACTCAAAACTCAAAACTAAATCCCTTCCCTTCGATGTTCGAAATTCCTTTCTTCATCCTGAATGAAGACGAAGGACTAAATTTCCACTTGCTTGTCTGCCGGGGGGAGGGCCTCAACAACTAAAAACTAAAAATTCAACACTCAAAACTAAATTACGCGGGCCGGGGAAGAACTGCTCACTTGGCTTACAACAGGGAACCTAAGTTTGCACTTGACCTTTTGTCAGAGACCTAATATCCAAGTCAGAATATAAATCCTTCCAATCTGAATTATGTTTTTCAACCAATTCAATTTTCCAGGCCCTTCGCCACCTTTTCAATTGCCTTTCACGCATTCCGGCCGTTTTCTTATCTTCACATTTTTCATAATAGACCAGCTTCTTAATTTTATACTTGCTTGTAAATCCATCGAATATTTCATTCTTATGCTCGAATATCCTTCTATCTAAATCCTTTGCCATCCCGACATATAAAGCGCCTTTTTTCCTACTTGCCAGAATATAAACATAATAAACACTCATTCCACGATTTTATCCACCTAAGTTTATCCGAGTTTATCCTCGAGTGCTGCTAACTTGACACGCAACAGGGGACCTCAGTTTATACTTACCTCCCAACAGGGGAATTTAGCTCACTTGCCTTTCTTAGTTTATCCCCGGCGACCCTTTCTTAGTTTACCCCCGAGTGCTGCTCCCTTGGCATATAACAGGGGGCCGGGGATCGGGGGCCGGCCAAGATTGCTGCCGTTCGCAGTAAAAAATGATTTTTTAGAAGTTCCCATAAGCTCTGCCCTCGATTATATCTTAACCACCTCTCCACTCTCCATTTAGAGTCGAGAATCGATGATTAGAGAGTAACTCTTTTTAATTTATCACCCTCAGGAACAAGTTCAAATAGCTTGCATAGCCGTGAGAGAGTAATAGCTCGTTGTCCATTTTTTTGCATTTTCCCGGTATTTTCCCAGACCAGTTCACCGGGACCATTGTACATTTCTTTGGTAGTCCCATCTTTAAGAATGAATAGAACCAAAAGATGCTCTGGCTTGCTTCTCAACGCCACTGATTTTCTTTGAGTCGCTTTTATTTGGACTTTGATTTTGCGTTCATCTTTGCTTACTGCATCATGAACCTTTGATGATGAAGGAAGAAGTTCCAAATCATAATGATGAGCTGCAAGTACTTCTCCTATACTGCCAACCAAGTGTCCGTCAGGAGTAAAGCGACGATCTGGCCAGAAGTCTTCAAGCTTTGCAACAATTTCATAAATCTGTGTAATTAGGCTGGGAATTTGTTCTATATTTTCCATTTTAGCATTTTCCTTTAACACTCCCGCACCCAAGCCGAGTAGAAAAGCGTTAATGGTTTTCTTTCTGACATTTCTTGCTTGCGCCAGAATCTCTTTTGCTCTCGCCCGCGAACTTACCCGCCGGTCCGCCAGCAGTAAATAATACCGCAAACCGCGTTATCAATGCACCTAAAAGAACATAACCCAAAATCACCTGAACCATCAGTAGAATATGCCCAATCCAACTGGTTGGATAAGCATACATATCTCCGAATCCAAGGGTTGTCATTGTCACTATAGAGAAGTAAAGGGCACGCAAAGGCACCAACTGCCACGGTATCACTACACTGGTTCTGTCTATGAATAGATTCCCAACAAGCCCCGGTGGAGCTATCCGTCCCCAATGATAATAGATATTCGCAAAGATAAACGCCAGACCAAAGAAAGTAAATATAATCCTTTTCGTTGATAGTCCATAATCACTTATCCACCAGAATAGTTTCACAAGCCATGTTAATCTCGGATGTTCTTTATACCACTCCTCCCAGTTCTTCCGCCGGATATTATATTCCAAAAGATGTTTTGTTCTCGGGTGTACCCTTGCATTGTCTAAGTTTACGGCACTGAAATCAGTATAACGCTCATTTTTACAATAACGATTGACTTCGCTCTTCCAAATTAATGTGGCATGGTTAACCATAGCAGCAAGAAAATTCGCACCCTGAAGATGGGATTCTCCCGTAAGGTCTGCTCCCTCAAGATGCGCAAACCAAAGATTAGCATCTTCAAGATGAACAAAACGAAGATTAGTATTTTCCAGGTGCGCCCTGTTAAGGTGAGCGCCTTGGAGGTAGGCATTGTATAGTTTTGCATTCTCAAGATGCGCATCGTTTAAATTCGCGCCTTCGAGATGAGCAAAACTAAGGTGCGAACCTTCCAAATGAGCATCGACAAACACAGCTTTCTTCAGATAAACCTTTCCACGAATTCCCACAGTAGTACCTGTGCTTAGGAGTGCTCCTTTAAGGTAACATTCGGAAAAATCGGCGCCTTCCAGATAAATGTCTTCATTACGCAAATAGTCCCACTGGGCGTTTTTTCGCCACTCGTTCCACTCGGTCATATCCTTCTTTTCTGAGCAGCGTTTGAGCATATCGTACTGGTCCTGACTAAACTTTAACTCATGCTTTTCTTCTGTTTCCGTTTCTTTTGAGGTTTCTTCAGCCATTATTTTGCTCTCCCATGTAAATTGGCCGTGTAATTATATACGATAATTCAGAATAACAGATTTCAGGTGCTCTATCAAATATAAAAGCCCCTGCGGTGCGGAGGGAGAGGAAAAAGCGAGATACCCGCAGGGGTGTGAATGTGCTGTTTTATACCATTATTTTTCTTTTGAGTAGCCAGTCGGAAAATGTCAAGCCGGAATTCCGGGGACACCATATAATGGCACTAAGTTAAGCATATTTGACAATCTCAGAGGCTGAGCCAGATGCCGCTTGATTGGAAATTTCGCTGATTTGGCTGGCAAATAGGCTGCTCTATTGACCACGATTCCCCTTAACTTAGTGCCATTAGGGACACCATACTTAATTCCAGCCGATGCCTGCGTTCCAAAATTCACGAATAACTCACGTCAACTGGTATTTTATCCAAATCCATAACTATTCCGCAATTTGCCATTTCCTAAAATATCCCTGTTTGATGCAAATCTCTCTCAAAAACTAAAAAATACCACCAAAAATCAACAAAATCAACCACAAACTTGTCTCGTTAGATAATTACGCCTATCTAATCGGGGTTCCCCCAAAATCCACAATTCTCTAATCTCAAACCCAATTCAAAACTCAACATTCAAAACTCAAAACTCAAAACTAAATCACGGAGTGTGCCTACTTGCTTTGGAGTTTACCCCCGACCATAATAAAAGCTTCTTGACTGCTGTGGTCTTTTGTTTTAAAATGCATCGAGAATAGGGAGGGTGTATTTGGGAAATAGATGAAAAATCGATGGTGCTATTATGAACAGAGTATATACCGCTGTAACCAAGCAGGACAGCGGCTGGTGGGTCGGGTG
>VRUK01000173.1 GCA_019456195.1 Planctomycetota bacterium
AGATTGTTGTAAAATAATCGGTATCGTACGGAGAAAAATATGCTTTTTAACCGTGTAAATGGGAAATGTCAGATTAGTACTCTTACTGTTAAATGGCCGAGCGAAATGGGTCGGTGAACGACACCGAAATCATCCATTGACATCGGCCCTCCTGATCATTATCCTGCTCTTTTTCCTGATGGCAGGTTGGTTGGCGATTCGATAGGAATTGGCGTGATAGCCAAAGCTAAGAACTAAGTCAACAAGAATCACGTAATCAGAACCCTCAAGGCTGGCTACGCATACGCAGAACACTATATATTATCTACTCGGCTTGGGTGCGGTTAGGGTGAGATAGGGAATAAAAGTAACGGCAAAACTTGAGGGAAATAAAAATGGCGAGCGTCCCTCCACAAGCGCTCGCCTTATGATATCGGCCATTTATATTGCTAACACATCATCGACCGGAAATAACACTGTCCTCTTTTCTACCTGTTTCTTTCTCTAATTTTTCTGCTTAACCGTATCGCGTTTGTTCTGCAGATTGGAACGATCTAAAGCCCGCAGGACAAGCCTTTCAAACTTTCCCCCGAGTTTCCACAGCGGCTTAGGAATTAACTTGAAAATTTCTCCCTGTTCGACTGCGTTCTGTAGTTCGGCGTCCGGCTCATATCCCGTGAGTACCATACCCGTGATATTGGGATATTCTTTTCTGACGATTCTAAGAAGTTCAAGTCCGGTCATCTCAGGCATACACATATCGGTTACGATTACATGCACTTCTTCTTTCCGGAGGATTTTAAGTGCTTCTTTGCTGCTCTTGGTGAAAAGCTTATTGTATGACTCATCCAGGAGCCCTCTTTCTAAGGAGCGTAGGATTGGTTCGTCATCGTCCACAAATAATACGGTCCTCTTTTCTACCATTTTCTTCCTCTAATTCTTCTGCTTAACCGTATCGCATTTGCTCTGGAGGTTGTAGCTATCTATGGCCTCCAGGATAATATTTTTGAAGTTTTCTTCGTTATTCCATGACTTAGGAATTAACTTGAAAATTTCTCCATTTTCTTCTGCAGCCTGAAGTTCAGCGTCCTGCATATATTCTGTAAGTATCATCCCAATGATATCGGGATAATCTTTTCTGGCAGTTCTAAGAAGCTCAAGCCCGGTCATCTCAGGCATGCACATATCGGTAATGATTACATGCACTTTATTTAGTGTGAGGACTTCAAACACTTCTTTGCTACTTGTAGCGAAAAGTTTATGATATGGCTCATTCAGAAGGCATCTTTCTATGGAGTGCAGGCTTAGTTCGATATCGTCCACAAATAATACGCTCCTCTTTTCTACTATTTCTTTTTTCCTCAACATTGTTCACCTCTTTCCTGCTAATCGAAACTTTTCTTATACATTTATATTATCATGTCGCACTATGACAATGTTATCGACCGGATATAGCGCTGAATCTATCTTGAAATTTCTACTAAGCAGCAAATACTAAAATTTATTTGGATGTTTGTTATCGTTCTGTATTATCTGAGGCCACGACGGCTGGAACGGCATCTTCATCGCATAGTTCAAGAATACACTTAATCATATCTGACCTGCTGACAATGCCTACCAATTTGCCATTTGACGTGACCGGAACTCTTCTGATAGTATTGTCCCTCAAACAATAACAAACATCCAGTAAAGGTTCATTCTGTTCGAAGTGGATAGCAGGATGTGACATAAAATCAGATACTGTCCTGCCTTTTTCATCCTCATGGGTGTGGAATAATCTCAGAACGTCCTGTTCTGAAATAATCCCTAACAGAGTCATATCATCTTCAACCACAGGGATTCCGGTAATATTGTTTTCCGCCATAAGCCTTATGGCGTCAACGACAGGGGTATCTTGTGTTGTACATACTACTTTCCTGGTCATAATGTCTTTTGCTTCGAGCATCAGGTATCTCCTTTCTTGTCAACGTGTTTAGTTCGATATACGCCTAAGTAAAAAGAGCGAGGTAGTGGTTCCGACTGGGGGGGGGTATCGGTTGACCACATTACCTCGCCGAGGACTAAGGTAAATAAACTGGACTTTTCATAGTAATATACCGACGCGTTCAGACAGCGACCCAAACAAATTATGGGACTGAAATGGACTGTGAGCGCCCTTTCTACTGAAGTTTGCATTAAAATTACTTGATCCTGCCTCAGATACCCTTCGGCTTGAGTTGGCCATTGTATTAGCATCCACGGCCAAAAGCCTTTTAGAAGAGGACCTATCAAAGATTTGCATGGTCTGGGCCGGGAACACCATCATTATCATAGTCGTCGTCGGCATTGATTACACCGGTGGTTGCGTTATATTCCCAGCCACCAACGTTATCACCGACGGTTCCGGTGTTATCCAGAGTATTCAGATTATTGAACTGATTTGTCGCAATCTTCTGCATGTAAGGACCGTAATCAGTACCAACAGCACCGGTAATATCGGTCTGGGCTGTCATTTGCGCTGTAAAGTTGGCGAAAGAAGGTGGAATATCGTTGTGCTGAACTTTGTACAGCTCAATTTGTGAGCGCAGCGTTTGAAGATCAGTACAAAGACTTGACGATTTGGCTTCAGTACTGGCTTCTGTGAACTGAGGAATTACGATAGCTGCCAAAATGCCCAGGATGACCACAACAATCAGAATTTCTACTAATGTAAAACCGCTTCTTTTAGCTTTCATTTTTCATTCCTTCCTCATCAATAAATTCTATTTCCAAATCGAATTAGGCTATGAATATCCTTACAAAATATAAGAAATAAAACCTGTGTTGCCAAATGTGCAGACGTGAAAAACTTAGCTCAGGCCATCTAAACGACGATTTTGATTTTATTTATGCTCTTTAGCAGAGTGAGACACTCTTAAACTTTGATTTTTGCAAAATTAAAGACAAAGTTGCAAAAAAAGACTTGACATTATTGGACATAATTGCTAAAATTGAAAAATTGAGGAGTTTTATAGAGTTGCATTTGGATAGGGTGCTACTTTATATGTGTAAACTAAGGGAACAGAGGTGTGGGTATAAACAAGAACTCTGGGCGCCTTGAGCAGTAGTTTTTCAGAGGAGAGTAACAATGTTGGCTAAAAACACAATGAAACGCCATATTATCTTTTTAAACCTTGTTCTTGTCTTCGTGGCTATTCTGTCCACAGAGGCTCGAGCAGACTTGTTTGATCTTTGGTCGGTTGTCGAAAATAATTCAGGTATGCCTGGTATAGTCGCATCGCAACTTTCCGTCCAAGTCACTGATCCTGGAAGTAGTCAGGCACTTTTTACTTTCAGCAACACTGGTTCCTATGATTTTTATATTGCAGACATTTATTTTGACGACGGAGCATTGCTTGGAATAGCGGGCATTGACAATTCTGATCCTGGGGTAAGTTTTGCTTTCCCAGGTTCTCCTGGAAATCTTCCCGGCGGAAATACTGTGTCTCCTCCTTTTGTCACAAGTGGTAGTACATTACACCATTTCTCAGCCGACAATGATCCAGGAGCAGCTACCGGCGTTGAACCCGGTGAGTCTGTGGGAATAGTGTTTGATCTTATAAATGGCATGACATTTACCGATGTGATTAGCTCACTCTACGTCGGTTTTGATCCATCTCAATATTATACAGGCTCCGGCATTTATGACGGTTGGGCTTTGCCCAGCTTGCGAATCGGAGTACATGTCCAGGGGATCGATGATGGGCCTTGGGGACCTGATAAAAGTGATACGTTCATCCTGACTCCTGTTCCGCCATCGGTGATAATTGGCATACTCGGCTTGGGTGTGGGAGTAGTAGGCCTGAAGTTGCGCAAGTTTGCATGAGAGCCATATAGCAGGTAATCACTTGGTTAGATATAAGGCTAAAAGGTGAAGCCTCGCTAATCTGAAGAAATTATCTCAGTCCCGAACCATAACAGATTATCACACACTACTCCTTATCTTCCAATCTAATGCCCTTCACATGCTATTTAAACAACGAACTCGTCTGTATATCCACTAATAGTGCTAAAAATGTTTTGTTCGGAAAATCCGTTACATAAGGTATCACAGATGGTACTTAGGTATAGTCCTATTTCGTATTCCATGGAGGGAAGTCTTGTTCCAGGGATGGAAGTCGTTAAGCCCCTGTTTTGTTCTATCCACACTCCCTCAAGGCAGGGGCTTTTATATTTGTTAGCTATAGAAAAATACTTGCTTGTCAACTGCGAATTAGATATTTTGACATTGACGGGTAAATGGCGTTATTATACTGAGTTGTTTAGCGTGTCGCTCAAAATAGGCAAAGCATCTTTGTTAAATTTGGAGTGAAAAAATGAGAAAACAATTACTTAACCTTTTGTTGTGCGTTTCAATATTTCTGGCCGGTTGTGCAGGCCGTCAGGCCAATTCGATTGCTCTCAAAATGCAGGGGGATACGACTCTCCCTGCCGAGTTGCAGATGGTCCTGCGCAGGGCCCACCAACATCAGGTTATCTCCGAGGATTGGGGAACTTTAAGCTGGGTGGCAAGCAAACCACTCGGCAACGCCGAAGGCCTTACTGTAGGACGTGCCACTATAAAAGCGGGCCAAACCAATCCGCGCCACCGCCATCCAAAGGCCGAAGAGGTACTTTATCTACTCAAGGGCCGCATTAATCACACTCTGGATGACAAGACGATCACCATGTCGGCCGGGGATGTTGTCACTATCGCTCCGGGCGTCTTTCACAATGCCTCCTGCATTGGCAAAGAAGACGCCGACATGATTGTGGTTTATTCACAGGGCACGCGGGGATTTGAATTGGAATAAAGTCCCGCTGTAAAAAAACGCCTGTCGCAGTAAAAATGGATTTTCAGAGGTTCCCTTAAGATACTGCCTCACACAAGCCCCTTTCTGCGCAACAGCTATGCTCTGTAGGGCCTTTTTAGAGACATCAGGGCAACAATACATTGCCAATACCCTGTCAACTACCCTTTTGATTGAGGGCTTGCTGGCTGGAGAATGGATGAACTCGTCCTGACTTTACCTAAGTTACCATCCATCGTCATCAGCACACAATGAAAGATTTTTTCTATTTTTTCAAAAAAACAATCAACAATAGAGTGCTTGGATACGCCTTGTAAATAGAAAGAAGGTATGCGCTTAAATTGCTTGGGCTTTTACGCTTTGGGGCGGCTCGCTTGTAATAAAGCAAATAGCCAACTGTATAGCTAAGCAGGCATAAATGTGAAGTCACGGTGAAAAAAGGAGTTACCGATGCTCAAAGCAAGAGATATTATGATTAAAAATGTAGTTAGTGTGAAAAAAGACACCCCCATATTTGAGGCGGCAAAGCTCCTGGTGGCTCATAACATCTCGGGTCTGCCAGTAGTGGAAGATGATATGACCTTGGCAGGAATTCTTTCAGAAAAAGATGTTGTAGATTTATTCTACGAAAGTGAAAATGCGGAGAACAAGACAGTTAATGACTATATGACAGATCCTGCAGTTCATTTTGATGAAAATAGTGATCTTGTGAATGTCTGTGACTTTTTTCTCAAGAACATATTTCGAAGAGTCCCAGTCACATCAGATGGCAAGCTCATTGGCATAATCAGCGTAAAGGATGTCCTCAACTCTGTCCTTCAGCTAAGGCAGCAAAAAGTAGGCAGTACAGATTAAGAGATGACAATTGTCATAGAATTTGTCGGTTGGCTGCATAGACGTAGAAAAACATAAAAACACGTTTTAACCCCTGCAGGGGCTTTTTATTCTTCGTTTTACGCTATACTATTCTACCGCCTAACAGTATTGTGTTTGTCCTGGAGATTATACTTATCTACAGCTCGCTGAATAAGCGTTTCAAAGTTTGCTATGAGTTTCCACGGCTTCGGAATTAACTTGAAAACCTCTCTGTTTTCTTCTGCGGCCTGAAGTTCAGTGTCTTGCATATATCCTGTAAGTATCATCCCAATGATATCGGGATATTCTTTTCTGACAGTTCTAAGAAGCTCGAGCCCACTCATCTCAGGCATGCACATGTCGGCTAAGATTACATGCACTTCTTTGTGCTGGAGGATTTCAAGTGCTTCTTCACCGCTCTTGGCGGAAAGTATATTGTATGGCTGGTCCTGAAGGCCCTTTACTAAGGAAACCAGTACTATTTCATCATCATCCACAAATAATACAGTCCTCTTTTCTGCTACCTTTACCTTCTTTCTGCCAAACATTTACGTCTCCCTTGCTAGTTGTAAATTTTCTTATGCATTCCTGGTATCATTTCGCACATTAAAAATTCTACTACCTGTTAGGGCTCTTTCTATAAACTTGTCAGGACCTCAGACTTATCGTTGGCGAACTCAAAATTGCCGTCAAGGCCGGTTACCATGAAGATACCTTTTGTTGCCGAAGAAACGCTGCATAATACAAGCTTATGACCGCTATCAGATAACATCTTGCGCAGTTTCAGCAGCTTCGACAAGTTGGAGGAAGTTATAATATCAACATCCGAGAAGTCTATCACCACATCACAATCACCTCTGTCATGCACCATTTTCTTAACCGTTATGAGTTCATTTCCCATCTCCGGCTCACCCGACAAGTCCACGAGAATACTCTTTTCGGACCAATCTTGAATTCCCATCTTAATCTCCTTGTTCCAGGTAAATAAAGTGTTTTAACCTTCTCATTTTACAACTCATTACAGAGCGAGAAAATTCATCTCACCTTGGGCTTATCTCAATTATCTTGGTGAACAGTGTTTTCTGAGTCAGCTTGGGTCTATTGAGGCTTGTTAAGAACCTGACATTTCTCCACACAAGTCATAATTGTTCTCCTTTTACAGGAAAATAAACGTAACTGTCTATCGGCTTGTTTATACAGCAACTTTATCCTTTTGCTAATCAAATGCAGGCTTTGCGAAGCCTGTATCAAGGATTATCCCCATTTGTTGTATCTGTGTAATAGTTTATTACGAGGTTATCTGTTAAGAAGGGCTGTGAATACGGAAGTTTGCAGCCTTATACGACTTTGTTAAAGCTCCTGCTCACACCTGCTCACACCTACTCACACCTACTCGCACCTAAAGCCATTATAGCAGGGGCTTTTTTTGTTTGGGATTGAACTCGCTCTTATTGCCAATCGTATAATTTTAGTACGAGTGAATTGGTGCGGGCCGTGTTGGTTTAGGACCTTTCGGCCCGCTTTTTTTGCTTTAATTTGCGTTAAAATACCATGGCCCTACCCCAGATACCCTTTGGCTTGAATCAGGATATTTTAGCAGATTAAAGAAGTGGGAACCGACGTGAAACAGATTACTGGAAATCAAGCAAGAGTTGTTTAGTCTCTCCATCCTGCAACAGGTCGATTATCATAATTGGCTCTTTCCTTGCTTTTTTGAAAATATCATAAGCATCTCTCTTACTGCTTAAAGTTTTTCCATTTACTGCGATAATTATATCGCCGCTTTTAAGGAGAAGGCCCTTTGCTTGTGATATCTTTTCCAGACCATTTATTTGAAGACCTTCTATTTGACCGTTGACGCAATAGGGTTTAATAGCCGCCTTTTTTAATATCGTCTCGACACATTTAATTTTAGTGCGTATCTTTGTCAACTCTTGTTGACCATCCTTTTTCTCTGTATCGCTCTTCTTCTCGGTGTTCTGGGCCACAGACGGTTCAGTAGTATTATTGCCGTTAAAAAACTGCTCGATGCCAGGGTTCATCATTGTTTCTGGCACTTCTTCTAAATATAACACCAGTTTATCTTCTGCAAAGCTTCCTGCGGCACTATCTGCTCTCATAGTAACAAGCGTGTCGAAGTCGTGTGCATCGCTTTTGGGATTTTCTAAGGGGCCTGGGAAACTTGTTAGAGTACCAAAAAATATGAGTATGCTTATTAATATTATCCTTTTCATTGTTTTCCTTCAAACACAATCACACACTATTTAGTTTTCACTCTATATATATAAAGGCAACAACTTGACTATTGGTAACACAATATTTGACCTGAGACCCTCCTTGGAACATGAAATAGCAAAGAATATATATAAGTACCATCTGTGATACTGAATGTAACGCTTTTCGTTACGATACCCCTAAAATCATAGCTTGAGAGTTGTTTGATGGCCCCGTTTGGCAAATGTTAAGAACTTTTTTAAAAAAACTGCAACATTTTCTAATCTCTAAGCGTCTTATATTATGGAAGCCCCTGTCTGCCATTATTTCGTATCTAACCACCCTCCTTAAAACAGGCAGGGGCTTTTTCATTTCAATGATGAAGAAAACAGAGAAGTTTGATAGTATAGAGCTACCGAAATGTAAATAACCGGAGAATTACCTATGACAAACAGTTGCAACTGGCCCGGAGAAAACAAACTCATGATCGAATACCATGACACCGAATGGGGCCTGCCAACTCACGACGATTGCAAGCTATTCGAATTTCTTCTGCTCGACAACGCTCAGGCGGGCCTGAGCTGGCAGACAATCCTGAATAAACGTGAAAATTACCGTAAAGCTTTTGACAACTTCGACCCGGTTAAAATCGCACGTTACAACAAACGTAAAATCACCTCACTACTGAGCAATCCGGGTATCATCCGCAACCGTCTTAAAGTTCAATCCTCCGTAACCAACGCACGCGCCTTCCTTGAGATACAGAAAGAATTCGGCTCTTTTGATACCTATATCTGGCAGTTTGTTAATGGGACCACTATCCGCAAA
>VRUK01000174.1 GCA_019456195.1 Planctomycetota bacterium
CTAACTTTCAAAATATCTCAACGTAACGCTTTAACCGCATTTTAGCTTTTGTAAGTGCTGATATACTCACAACTTATAAATGTTCTTTTTCCGGTATATGATGATTTTCGAGGATCCAATAGCAAACATATAAAATTCGCCCAATTTTCGACAAAAAACGCTTAAAAATCGAAGATCCGGCCTTTCGTGGACGGACCAACCCAAAATCCTCAATTTCCAACACAAATACTCCATTTTTTGCCTTTTGATTTACTCCGTAATACTAATACACAATACGCATCACTCAATATCGCAGATCCGGCGCTGTCTGACGGACCCAAAACTAACGAAAATTCGAGGAATTTTCGTTCAAAAACGCTCACTCTTAAAAACAAAAATAAAATATTTCAAAATTTTTTATCTCCCTTTCAAATAACGACTTACGGCCCCAGAGCCACAAAAAATAGCAAAATTTTCGGTTCAAATGTGCACATCCGTCTAATTATAGAGGGGGTATTTTTTTTACCCCCGAGAGCTACTCACTTGGCCTACAACAGGGGGCCTAAGTCCACAATATGAAATATAAGATATGAAATACCCAATAACCAATTACCAATCATGAGCATCAATTATCAAACTTTAGCTCACTTTAGGCACTTTAGCTCACTCTTCACTAATTTTCCCTCTACAACTGTAGAGAACTCTCTACAAATCAACCCTTTTTATGCAAAACAAAGCCAATTATGGAAATAACAAAATGAATATAAGCACTTATTTGACAATGAGTTATGTGATTTTAGGGCACTTGGTGGAGCCAAAAAACAAAGCCAATTCAAACCCAATAAAGCCAAAAACAAACCCAATTCAAACCCAATCAAAGCCAAAACAAACCCAATTCAAACCCAATTTCAAAGGCAAAAGTAGTTGCAGAGCTTGCCACGAGCCGGTATTGTTAAGGGCTAATTTGTCCGATACCAGCGTCAAGCATTTGTTACATAAAGTTCAGAATGAAGGGAGTTGCCAAGTGAAAGCATTCCGGTCGCCTGATAATCCAATAATTAAGCCAGAGGACGTTAAACCCTCCAGAAGTGACTTTGAAGTCATCGGGGTCTTTAACGCCGGCGTTACTCGTTTCAAAGAAGAGGTCCTTCTCCTTCTCCGCGTAGCTGAAAGGCCAATCAACCGACATCCGAACATTGTACAAACCGCTATTTTCGATATAAATAAAGGTCAGCTTGTCATAAAAGATTTCTCGAAAGGTGACCCGGAAATTGATTTTTCAGACCAGAGGTTAATAATAACACCCAGGGGAACATATTTGACATCTATTTCACATCTAAGGCTGGCGCGAAGCAAAGACGGCATCAGTTTTGAGATTGAAGACCGCCCTGCTATTGCCCCTGAAAATGACTATGAAACCTTTGGCCTT
Organism: Planctomycetota bacterium; assembly: GCA_019456195.1. GTDB lineage: Bacteria > Planctomycetota > Phycisphaerae > Sedimentisphaerales > Anaerobacaceae > NIOZ-UU13. Next base: position 1,409 of record VRUK01000174.1, read on the forward strand.
GAAGACCCCAGAATCAGCATTATTAACGGCAGATATTACATAAATTACGTTGGAGTCGGCCGTTTCGGAGTAACAACATGCCTTGCATCTACTAAGGATTTTAACTCTTTCGAGCGTCACGGCGTTATTTTCTGTCCTGATAATAAGGATGTGGTGATTTTCCCTGAAAAAGTTGATTGCAAATACTATGCTCTACACAGGCCGGTTTCACCATTATTTGGAAAACAGGAAATCTGGATTTCAGAATCACCCGACCTGTATTGTTGGGGAAATCATCGTTGTCTGATGGGCCCCCGCCCAGGTTACTGGGATGAAATAAAGATTGGCGCCAGCGCTGTGCCTTTCAGGATTGAGCAGGGCTGGCTGGAGGTTTATCACGGAGTAGATCAGAATAATCGTTATTGCCTCGGTGCGATATTGCTGGATAGTAAGGAGCCCTGGAAGGTTATCTCAAGGACCCAAAGCCCAATTTTTGAACCCCAAGCCGACTACGAAATTAATGGTTTTTTCGGAAATGTAGTATTCAGCTGCGGCCTGCTTTTTGAAGATAATAAACTCAAGATTTATTACGGTGCGGCTGATACAGTTATCTGCTATGCAGAGCTATCATTGCAAGAAACCATCAAGGCCCTGAACTTATAGTCTGATTTTTTAACAAATGAAGATAAAAAATCCAACTTTTTGCCCTGATTTATCGGAATATCCTTATTTGATAAGCTAAGCCAGGCTGATTAAAGCCTGTATCTACGAAGCATAATCCGTTTTTTTCAAGCTTTGGATATTTCAAGCCGCCTTATCTGCCGATAAATAAAAAGGCGGTCTAAGACCAAAATTCACCAAAAAGAGGAGAAGCTAATGATAACTAACAAGAATTTATTAGCCGCGGCAGCAGTCGTTGTATGCTGCATAACAGCGATCTGGTTTTCTACAACGACCCAGGGTAGTCCAAAAAATTATGAGGTACGGCCAAGAATCTCCCTGCCAGAGTACAAAACCGATACGGTCCATGCTTTAGACGCCTATGAGCAATTGATAGAGCGATATATGAACATGACAGAAAGGAGTTCAATAAGGATTGATTCGGACCTTAAAGAAGTCATAAAAAGATTAGATTCTATTAATTATAAATTAACAGAGCTTTCGCTGCGAATTGCAAAGATAGAAAGGACATTCAGCATAGAAAAATCTCAACCACAGGCGAAGAAGAAACCTCGGCCTAAAGTTCCTTACAACAAAGTACCCAAAGAGCCTTTGCCAATTTGGTGAAACAGATTACCAGGAAAGGAAATGTCAAATGCTTAAAGTCGAAGATGTTATGACAAAAGACGTAATTGCCGTAAAACAAGAGACCCCAATATATGAGGCGATGGCGGTTATGAGAAAAAATGATATTACCGGGATGCCGGTCATCGACGACGAAATGACTTTAGTTGGAGTAATTACAGAAAAAGATGTACTTAGGCTGTTTTGTGGTGACGAAGACGACAAAAATAAAACAGTTGGCTTCTTTATGACACGGCCAGCGGTTTCCTACAGAGAGAACGAAAATTTACAGAGTGTTTGTGATTTCATGATGGTTAATTACTTCAGAAGAGTACCGGTAGTTTCGAAAAAAAGTAAGCTGGTTGGGATTATCAGCAGACCGGATATAATAGACTATATTATAGAGCAAAGACAACAAACCGCCCAGACGCATTCGAAAACCAGCTGTGTAAGCTCTGCTACATAACCTGCTGCAATCAAAAGCTCCAACTACGAAAAAACCTGAACTCTGCCCTTAGTATTGATGCCATTACATTAGACCAGCGTTCCATATAAGATTCTATTTACAAACAATGCGCTATACACCTTCCGATTTTAATTGCCATATCAATAACAGCCTATGGTGCCAGTGGATACAAACGAATATCATCGAAGTACATCATACCTGCGCCGCCGGCAACCGGATTACTCCTGTTACCAAGACCGAGAGTAATCGAATTGACATTGGCGAGGTTCACACCCTGGTCGGCAAAGCGCGTCAGGTCGATATTCCATTGGGTCCAAGTAGCCGCCTGTGCCGCATCAGGATTATCATTAGTGACAACAGCACTGTCATTAAGAGCAACATACATCGGTTCGGCGGCGTTACTCCCACTACCTCGGAACCAAATTGTCAGTGTGTTAACGCCATTCACTGTCCAGTCACGATTGGAAGCCAAGACAGAAGTCGCTTCAGATTTGCCGACAGCATTATCATAGGACATCGGCATCGACTGATTACCACTGTGAACGATAGTCTGCCCGGCAAACGGGGGACTAGCGTAACCAACGACATATCCGTTTACTGCCGGATTCGGGTAAGGATTTCCCGAAAGAGTATCCTCGGCACAGCCACTTCCGCCAACCAGTTCATCGTATACTTTCTTTCCAAAAGATTGGCATCAATGATTTCGACCGCATTTTCCATGGCCGCCCCTGGGCTCATATCCCCCCTTGCGTCGCGATACCCTCTGGTGGTATAATCATCCTTGTCAGTGGAAATCAAAATTCCTATCAGTATCAGTCAAAATGAGAAATGAGGACCGATTGAAGCCAGTGTGGAAAATCATCGTAGAAAATAACACATTCAATCTTAAATATCAAAATGTAAATAGTAAAATAACTGTGTAAAAATCAAAATCTGGATTCCTGTTCCTTCGACTTTGCTCAGGACAGGTTTCACAGGAATGACAAGTATATCAGAACAACCACTCCATTAGAGTAAACCCCATTAGAGTAAAAGATACTCTAACGGGGCGGGCGGTACTTTAACGGGGCAAGCATACGGTATTGACAAGCCTTTTGTTGGGTGTATCATAATCTTATATATAGGATGTGTGGGAAACGCAGTCGTTTTGTGTCAGATTTATTGTGTTTATTATGTAAAACAATATCACATATTTGATGTTTTCATTGCGCGGGCAGGCAGAAGGGAAATTTTATGATGGAAAAGATGAATCGACGGAAATTTATTGGGGCGACGGTGGCCGGAACTGTGGGAATGACGACTATGCTCTATGGGGGTTCAGAAGCTGGAAAAGCCAAGCTAAAAGTCGGTCTGATTGGCTGCGGCGGGTATGGTATGGCTGATGTTAGGGCCGCCTTCAAAGTCGGCGGTGTAGAAGTCATCGCAATTTGTGATATTGACAGCGAGCATCTTAAAAGCAGTGCGGATAAAATCGAACAGACCCAAGGTTCACGTCCGAAGACTTTCAAACAATACAAGGAGCTTTTAAGTACTCAAGGATTAGAGGCTGTTATTATAGCCACGCCGCCGCATTGGCATGCTCTTATGTTTATTGATGCGGTGGAGAAGGGGCTGGATGTATATTGCGAGAAGCCGTTAGCTTATGATATACGTGAAGGACAGGCGATGGTTAAGGCGGCAAAGAAAAGCGGGCGTATAGTTCAGATTGGTTTTCAACGTCGTCAGAGCAAAGCAATCCGGCAAGCGCGGCAGTATATTCAAGAAGGCAATATCGGGCGAATCGTTCAGGCCGAGGCACAAATTCACTACACGGCCGGTATTCGGGACACTACGCCACAAGAGCCGCCGGCAAGCCTGGACTGGGACTTGTGGTGCGGGCCTGCGCCTAAATTGCCGTATTGCCCGCAGATAGGTCATTTTGCATGGAGGCTGGAGAAAGAATACGGCCATGGTCACTTAGTTGACTGGGGTATCCATCTGATCGATGCAACTCGTTGGGTCTTAGGAGATACTATGCCGCGAGCAGTTCAGGCTTCAGGCGGGCTTTACTATTTCAAAGACAAGATCACTACACCTGATATACTAACTGTGCATTTTGACTTCGATACTTGTCCGGTAATCTGGCGCCATCGCATTTGGGGAGCACAAGAGTATAGTCCGGAAGTTAAAAACGGGATTTTCTTTTATGGTGAGAAGGGGACCGTATTTGCGACAGACAGAACATGGATCATTATTCCGAAGGGCAAGAACAAGCAACCTACAGTAAATGAGATTAATAGCGATATGGGACCGGCCCATATGGCTGATTTCCTCGAAGCTGTTCACATCCGCAGACAGCCCCTTTGTACTACGGAAGAGGGACATTATTCTACAACCACGGTGAAATTAGCTATGATTGCCTATGAAACGGAGACCAAAATTACCTGGGACCGAGAATCTCAACAAATAGTTGGTAATCGCGAAGCTGCGAAGCTGCTGCAGCGTAAGTATCGCAGGCCCTGGAAGCATCCATATAGTGGTTAAATGAGGTTTTACGTTTTATCTATTTCATTGTTACATAAATTCACAGAGCTATCGTCTCAACTCGTGAGCCACGAACGAATATTTTTGATGTCGCCATATTTGTCTATTTGCTTGATGATGAAGTCATAAACGGCATTATTTCGGCGGAATGTATTGGGGGACCTTGCCGGCTTCGTTTTTGCTAAACGCCTCTTTCAGAATGACCCGCCCCTGCTCGCTGTTGGCTTCGACCCATTCGGTGTCTTTGGTCCTTCGGATTAGCCTGCCTTTCGAATAGATTTCCGCACCGCTGACTCTCAAATCCATAAACCCGATACTGCTCTTATCTACGTTGGGATCGGTCGTTTCCAGAAATCCGATAAAAGTATCTGTGGTATTTGGGTCGTCGCTGTAAGTAAATACGTATGCCCTGACACCGGCCGGGGCTCCATTGGCAAGCGGGCCCGAAGGCGCCTCAATCGGCGGCAACTGCCCACTTTTTGCAACGAAAAGGTTTTGGTGCTTCAGGTCGTAGAACCAATCTTTCTCGTAATTATCGACTTGCTCAACCTTTCCCGGAAGTGAAAGACATACTAAATACACCATCACCCCAATCACCAGGAGCACACTTGCGCCGATAATTAATTTGGGGCTCCGGCTAAGCCAGTCCCGCAGGGCCAATCGTTCCCAGCATCCTTTAATTTCGTATTTCAGATATCCAAAATCAGGCATTCTTAAATCCCATCCGGAAATTCTATAAAACCGCAAAAGAATAAGACTATTGTAAGGTCGTCTTACAAAATATACAAATAGATTTAAAGCATCATTTCTGATGCTTGTTAATAACCGGTTGTGAGCCACTGGTAGCAAAACTCTGCTAAATCCCGCTCGTTGATTTTGTTATCTTCAATCAAATCAGCCGTTAGTGGCTCTCGGATTTTGAACCATTCGTCGGCCAAGATACAATAGTCACTGAAATTAACTAATCCGTCGCCGTTAAAATCCGCCGAGCCGACCATCTGTCCCATTTGTCCAAATACGCCATAGCCTGAGCCATCCTGTCCGTAGCTTTGCCATGCGGTAACAAATTTCCGGCCCTCTTCCATTGCAACGGCCGGCCGCTTCTGGTCGGCCTCGGTATAGGTATTGACCTGAAACTCATCGCCGATAGCTTCGCCCGTTCTGTCATAGCGCTGGGCGAATATTTCTCTCTCATTGATATCAGGGTCAATTTTACTGTCCCATACGACTATAAACTGCCGGCGATTATTTATTGCGACCTTGGGATTCTGCTGCGGCCCTTCAATAGTTGTATTGACGATAAACTGCTCGCATAGAGCCGTCCCGTTTGGGTCAAATATTCGTGCGTGAATATCATCCAGGCCGGCCAGTTCCGGGTCCCCGTCCCAGACCACTACAAAACGCCCTTCTCTCGCCATTGCAATCGATGGTTGTGTAACCGAGCTGAACTTTATTGTGCTTACCTCGAAAGGCTCTGTTTTGGCTGAGCCGTCCGCGTTATATAAACGCACCATTATCGAATTGCTGCTTTTGTCCTGCATCCAGACAACGGCAAAGTTCCCATCCGTATCCATTGCCGCATCGGGATAACGCCCGTCTGACGGCTCATCGTTAACTACAAATTGCGTCCCAATTTTCAGGCCGTTGCTGTCATATAACTGAGAGCAAATTGCCTTTTTGCCCTCTTCGGGAACATTCACACTCTCCCAGACGATGACAAGCCCGCCGTTATTATTTATAGCTGCTCTGGGACAAAGCTGCTTATCGTTTGTGTTGGTGTTAACTCGGAACTCACTGCCGACGGGCTGGCCGTTTGGGTCGAACCGCCTTGCAAAAATGTCCTCTTTATCCTCCCCTACCAGCCCCGGCCCCTGCCATACAACTATAAAATTCCCAGCCGTATCCATCGCAATTGATGGCTCTTTTTGGTTGCCGCTGCTTGTAGTATTGATTTGGAATTCCTCACTTAAGGGGCTGCAATTTGGGTCGAATCGCTGTGCGAAAATACCGTTCGAGCCGCCGTCCTGCAGATAGCTGTTCCAGACCACTACACAATTCCCGGACCAGTCCATTGCTATAGCGGGATTCTCCTGCTTATTAGTCGTATGTGTATTGACCTGAAACTCAGCCCGGCAGATTATTGCTGCTGCTAAAGTGATAACAACAGCCGCCAAATTATTTCGTTTGGGTGTCATGTTTTTTCCTCTCATATAATGCTGATTGCATTTTAGCTTTCTGATTCCGGCTGTCCAGTGAAAAAAAGGAAACGGGCTACAGATTGGCTTTGAATTGGGTTTGTTTTGGCTTAAATTGGGTTTGTTTTTGGCTTTATTGGCTTTGAATTGGGTTTGAATTGGCTTTGTTT
>VRUK01000175.1 GCA_019456195.1 Planctomycetota bacterium
TCCGATCTTTGTACGGGCTGTCTTTCGTAAGCTGTTTGGTTTTTTTCCAGGAGTTTCCCTGGTTTTTGCTTACCCACATAGCAATTTCGCCGCCCGGATTATACGGCTGCGGGCCGGTCTGCGTCGGCCCGATTATTCGCCACGTCCCATCGGCCTCGATATAGAGCGAGCCCATATCGTAATTGTTATCCGAGATACAGGCCTTTCTTATCTGCCATTTCCCGCCCGTCCAGCGAGCGGTTGTCCATGTGCGTGGATTATTTTTCGGCCCGGACTCGTACCCCTTACTTGTAATAAACAAAATAACGGGCATTCCTTTTTTATCCAGCCGAATGTCCTTCAGATATACATTAAGATTCTGAGCCTGGTAATCATGGACAAGTGCATGATTATTAATGTCACTTAAAGGTAAAGTCAATTTTTGCCCGTCGGCGCTCCGCCAGGTTTTACCGAAGTCGGTCGTTTGGATATAATATAAATTCGTCCGCCAGTTCAGACCTTTTCCCTCAGGGTGAAAATTAAACGCTGTCCCGGCTGTGTCGTTATTTGCAGTGCTTATTTGATAGTGCCCTTTATCTATCGCGGCAATCCTGTTCCACTTCGACCATTCGATACCGTCGGCGCTTGTCATAAAGCAAATAGTTCGGTCAACGGGATAATTGTAGCGAGTGAAGAAGCAGATGAAGCCTTTCCCTTTGACGTACCATGGCTGCATATATGAGAAATTCTTCATTAAAACTTCTTTGCCGTTTTCTATCTTCGTTGCGTTTATCCGCTCAAACTCGCTGATATCGTACGGCCTTCTGCTTCTGTGGATATACGAAGGTCTGCTGGTGCCGTGTGAAGTTGAGAATATCCAGATGTACCCATTGTCATCTAATGATATAACCGGATTATCATGGGCATCGCTGGTCTTTTTATCCAGAAGTATGGTCGGGCGGGGCACCATCCCCGTTGTGTGGTCGTAGTAAGAGACCATATGCAGGAGCTTTCGGTTGTTGTCTGTGGCTGTCCCACCGTAACAGAAAAAAGTCTTCCCGACCTTATCGCAATAGACAGCAAATGGTTTGTGCTTGGCGCAGTACGTTCCCAATCCTCCGCTGTACTTATAGACGTATTCGTCGCCGGACGGCTGATTCATATACCAGATACCACGATAGCCGGTATCTCTGCCGTTGATCGTTAGTTCGGAGGCTGAGTCTCTTGCATTTGCGCATAAGCCTACCTGCGAAAAAATGACAACGGCTGCTGATAAAATTCGCAGCCAAAAACCAGTAAGAATTGTGTTTCGCATTTTAGTTTTCTAAGCAATATTGAAATTTCTGCCCGTAACCTGGCTTATTTGTTCGAGTGAGGCTTTGGAAAAATCGATATCGGGATATTTTTCTGCTCGCAGCCTGTCTATCAATTGTTTAATGATTGCCAGCTCTTTAGCCAGAAGATTATAGTCCTGCTCGTCGATGATTTTATTCATTGTTGCCTTTTCAATCATGCTGAACGAGCCGCCAAGCACCAGAATTCCCGCGTCGATATATTCGGGAATGTTACCCGGATTTGTTCCGCCGGTCGGCACCAGGCTGATTGTTTTATGAATAGCCGGATCGATGGCTTTAACAAAGGCCGGCCCGCCGAGTTGTTTGGCGGGGAATATCTTGCACAGGTTCGCACCTTTGGAAAACTGGCTGACAACCTCGGTCGCACTGCCGCATCCCGGTATGATAGGCAACTGCCCGGCGTATTTCTTATAGCTGGCGCCGCTGAAATTGACCGCCGAGACAAGATAGCTCGCACCCGCCTCCACAACCTCCTGCACAGACGGCAGGGGATCCTGAGGATTAGCCTTGTTATAGACATCGAGCATTTCGGGCCAGTCAATCAGGCTCGCCGTGCCCGCCGCGAAATCTGGCAGCTCCTTCCGCAGACGTGCGAGTTTTTCCAGAGGTTTATTTATCCGGCAGGTGACTTCCATATTATTAATGCCCGCCTTGATAAGGGCCTCGGCCGTCCTGACGATGTCGAGCTTGTTCTGGTTAAAGACGAGAATAAAGCCGTCTTTCAACAGTATCATGATTGTATCTTTAATATTCATTTGTGCGCCTCTATAATCTCTTAAAGTGAAAGCCTCCGTCAACATCTATGACCGCGCCGGTTGAAAAATCCAGCTTTCCTTCCGCGATAATACCCACGACCTTGGCGACGTCCTCCGGCTGGCCCCATCGTTTTGTCGGGCTCAGGCCCTCGGCGATGAGTTTGTCATATTTGTCTTTTACCGCACTGGTCATATCCGTTGCTATAATCCCGGGGCTGATTTCGAATACTCCGATATTATATTCGGCTAATCTGTCTGCATAAAGCCTGGTCATCATCCGGAGGCCCGCCTTGCTCACGCAGTATTCACCGCGTGACGGCGAGCTTGCATAAGCCGATACAGAACCGATATTCACAATCCGAAATTCGCGCTCGGCAAACTGCTTTTTCTGTTCAATCATCCAGTTGGCCACAAGCTGAGTCAAAAAGTAGGGCCCCTTGAGATTTATTCCCATCACCCTGTCAAAGCTGGCCTCGCTTGCCTCAAGAATGTCCATCCTTTTCGAGGGCGCCGCGCCGGCGTTGTTCACCAGCATATCACATCTGCCGAATCTGCTCCTGGTCGAAGCGACAATCCGCGCCCTGTCTTCGGCCTTGTCGATGTTTCCCTGAACAAATTCGCACAGTGTGCCAAGGGCCTCAATCTCTTTTTGAGTTTGCGGCGGTTTCTGCTGAACGCGGTTAACCGCCAGATCATAACCTAATGACGCCAGTTCCAACGCTATGGCCCTGCCGATCCCCCGGCTTGCTCCGGTAACAATTGCCACAGGTCGTCTTGTCTCTTTGTGAGGTTCTCGTTCTGCCATCTAAAAAATCCTGTTCTTATTTTATTTTAGAAATTCATCAATTTCTTCTGCCGCTTTCATCCCGTCGGCAACCGCAGCGACAACAGTCGATGCCCCTCTTACAAGGTCGCCGCCGGCAAAGACCCCCGCTCTGGACGTTGCCAGTGTACCTTCCTTCGTTTGGATAAGGCCGTTGGTCAGTTCCACGCCCGGAAGGATTTCACTGATTTGCTCCGGCGGGCTCTGGCCGATGGCCTCGACCACAACGTCCATATCAAGCTCATAAGCGCTCGACTCTATAGGTTCAGGGCGGCGGCGAGCCGATGCGTCCGGCTCACCTAATCGGGTCGGGCAAACCTTGATTGAGGTCAGTTTACCGTTTGTAGAAATATATTCGAGCGGCTGAGTCAATATCAGAAAATGCACGCCTTCGTCTATTGCCCTCTCGCGTTCGGCGCTCCAGGCCGGCATCTCCTTAAATGAACGGCGGTATATAATGTAAACGTCTTTTGCATCGAGCTGTTTGGCCGTAACCGCCACGTCCATCGCGGTATTTCCTCCGCCTATCGATGCGACTGTTTTGCCTGCCAGCTTTAATTTTTCGGGCTCTTTTGCTGCCGAAAGGAATTCCATCGAACTGTAAACACCATCAATGGTATTATCACCAATGCTTACCGATTTCACAAGGCCCATACCTATAAAGAGCCCGTCAAATCCCTCGTCCATAATATTATCCAGATTGAAGTTAGCGTTTAATTCTTTGCCAAGGCGTAAAACCATCCTGTCTTTCGGAACATCGGTGAAAATAGCCGACATTTCGCTCTTCAATGAGTTGCCCTGCCTGTCCGGTGGAATTACGGTCTCTACCATTCCGCCGAACTGGGTGCTCTTGTCGAATATTGTCACGGTGTGTCCGGCTTCAAGCAGCTTGGCCGCACAGGCCAGTCCTGTCGGGCCTGCGCCGATTACAGCGACGTTCTTTCCCGTTGCTTTTTCTGGTATTCGCAGCTTCGACCAGCCGCTCTTATTGGCCTGGACAGCCAGATGCCTTTGTATGCCAGCAATGGCTACCGGCTTTTCGCCGATAAAGGCCTGCAGGCAGCTTCCTTCGCACTGCTGCTCGACCGGACACAGCCAGGCACAAACTTCGGGAAATATATTTTTCTCTCTAAGAACTTCGTATGCGTCTTTTTCATTTCCATCGAGGAACAGGCTGATGAATTTCGGAATATCGACGCCGGCAGGGCAGCCCAACTGGCACGTTGGCTCCTGGCACTTGCGGCACGACGATGCCAGCCGAAGCAGATTGTCCTTGTCGCCCATCCGGCCATGTTCGAATATCGGCCCGTAAACTTTATTGTCCCGTATCACGCATCCCGTCGTTCCGCCGTCACGCATGATCTGCGTGCACGCGCTGCAGCTTATGCAGACCTTTTCCGGGTACATCCGGCCTTTAGTTATGATATCTTTGGCGAAATCCGGATACGCGAATGCCATCCTGCCCGCGCCGACTAAGGTGGTCAGGCCGTTGGCTTTGTTTGCTGCCCCTACATTTGCGAATAACGTCCGCAGCCAGCTATAACCGGTGCCCAAAATCGCGATATCTGGAAATTCCTTTTGAATTTCACCGGTGATATTTACGAGCCTGCCTACGCCTGTTAGCGGATGTTCCGGCTCTTCATAGCCGCCTACTATCGTCTCATTGAAAGGCCTGCCGATGTGCGGATTGTAATACGGATTCGCGATAGTGACGTTAACCAGATTGACGCCGTGCTGATGTAAAAGACCGATCAGTTTCTTCGGCTCTGTCAGGTCCGGCTTTGTGTAATCTTTCTTGTCCACTCCCCAGCCGTAAGGGTACGGTATGGCGTCATAAACACCGAGGCGTGTTACAACCTGTGAATTTTCTCCGAGTTCGTTGCGAATCTTATCGATAACTTCAAGAATAAATCTAGTTCTGTTCTTGAACGACCCGCCGTACCTGCCTTTTCTTTTATGGCAGGCGAAAAGCTCATTTATCAGATACCCGTGACATGATTTTATATCCACCGCATCGAAGCCGACCTCGAATGCCAGCCTTGCCGCTTCGACGTAAGCGTCCTGGAGCTTATCGAGATACTCATCTGTCACGAGGGGCCAGTCGTCCGGTATTCTGCTGCTTCTTTTTGGGTTGGGTTTCTGTTGCGGAACTAAAGGGTCGCGGTAAGGATCCCGCTGGGGGATAATCGGATACACTGCACCTTCCGGCTTGCTGTACCTTCCCGAATGTGTCAACTGCAGCACCATTGCCGGCCTGTGCTTTGGCCCGTTGCCTTCGGTCGCCGCCTGCCGTATCCTTTCGACCATCGCGCGGAAGCCGTCTTTGTTCTTCTCATGGAGCCATAATTGCCTCGGGTTTGCCCTTCCTTCGGGTACGACCGCATTCGCCTCGACCCACAGCAGACCCGCGCCGCCCGCGGCAAATCTTTCGTATCGTCGCAGCGTCAATTTGCCCGGGCGGCCCTGCGAATCACCGTCGCAGCCCTCCATAGGATGAACAGCTAACGAATTTGGTATTAAAAGACCACCGGCTTGTACCGGCTGGGCTAAAATAGAAACGTCATCGATGGCTTCGATTTGCACACCCAGCCGCTCGCTTAGTTGTTTTAACTCCTCAGTGCCGCCTAATTGAAATTCCCACATTTTTCATTCCTTTTGTTCTGCGTCTCCTGACTTTTATTTACTCCGTGAGATGCAAAGCTTATCTCACGGGAGTGATTCTACCCTACTATTGTCCTGAATTCAAGCCCGTGGTGGGTTGGCCTGAATTGGCTTTGATTGGGTTTGTTTTGGGTTAAATTGGGTTTGAATTGGCTTTGTTTTTTGATGGCCAGAATGGCCATTTTCTTCATAAATCTCTGTTGCATATAAACTTACGCTCACTATATCATTTCTTAAATTGGCTTTGTTTTGCATAAAAGCCTTATAAATTCGTACGTAAGAATTCGTAGAGATTTGATAGTCGTTGATGAAGAGTGAGCTAAGGTGCCTAAAATGCCTAAAGTGAGCTATAGTTGGATATTTCATATTCCAGATCTCATATTTCATATTGTCGGCTTAGGCCCCCTGTTGTATGCCAAGGAAGCAGATCTCGGGGGTAAACTAGGGGAGTAAAAAAATACTCCCTCTATAATTAGACGAGTGTGCACTTTTGAACCGATAATTTTGTTATTTTTCGTGGCTTGTTGCTCGTAAGTTATTTTTTAGAAAGGAGATAAAAATTCTTGAAATATTTCATTTTTGTTTTTAACAGTGAGCGTTTTTGACTGAAAAATTGGGCGAATTTTAAGTGTTTCCATCTTCGCGATCCTTCTTCGCCGAGGCTATGAAGGAACCAGCTTCGACGAGACAGGTGATACCGGATTCCGGATAATAGTAATATTACTACCTGTCAATGACATATAGTGCGGAGTTATGGGAAATATTTATGGTTTTTCAAGGATTTGGCTTTGGCGTAGTGTCATTGTTAGCCCACTACCTGTTAATGGCATCTAGCGCGGGCAGGGGATGTTTAATTTAGGATGCTGGATTCTGCTGCTGGATGGCCGCTGTTTTTGCATGCAAGGGCAGATACTGGTTGAATTTGCGGGCATGTTGCCTATTTTGACATGATAGCCAATCCTGAACCTAAGAACACCTAACAAAATGACTCTGCATTCAAACGGCTTATTTCGTTTCTGGACGGTGCCAGAGAAGCATCGACCATCCTCGGATGGCCTGCTTCGCCTTCCAAAGCCAGAGACGAGAATGCTCGTTTTCGGTGCTACGATTCATTATGTTAGGCACTCTAAATAATGCCTAATATACTTAGGTAGTGCCAATTAGCTTATTCATGTTTTTTGAAAAAGCGAGCCATTCGATTCGGTTTGCTATAAGCAGTTCTTTTCCTTTTGTGGTTAGAGAATAATACTTTCTTTTTTTTGAAGGCCCGGCAGGTTTCCATCTGCTTTTAATCAATCCCTCTTTTTCCATCTTGCCCAGGGCCGTATAAACCGCAGATTGACGCCATTGGAAAAAGCCTTTTGTTTTTTGATAAGCTGTTTGGATAAGCCCGTAGCCGTACATTTGCTGCTTTTCGAGCATTGAGAGGATCACGAATTTGATGCTGCCTTTTATTATCTGCTGGTAAAACATCTACGGTTTCCTTTCTTTATAGGAAGAGGGTGAATATATACATAATACCTAAGATACTTAGGTAAAGCTAATCAGCTTGTTCATGTTTTTTGAAAAAGCGAGCCATTCGATCCTGTTTGCCGTAAGCAGCTCTTTTCCTTATTGAGCTAAAAGACATGATTTTCCCTGATAATCTTATACTATGAGTTATTACCTAACATACTTAGGCGTTGTGCCGGCGCCAACGCATCAAAAAGTTATCACTTCCAATTTTTTATGTTCAAAATATTGCCTAAGATACTTAGGCAATATGCCAACACCAATCCATCAAACAATCATTGCATCCAATTTTCCTGTTCTAAATAGTTCCTGTTGTGGAAACATAATTTGTCATTCCCGTGAAACTTGTCCCTTCGCGAAGGCGTGGAGCGGGAATCCGGCTCTTTCGCCCTGGACCTTTGCTTTCGCGGTGATGACATCGTCTGTTTTTATTTTCTACAACAGATACTAATAATACATAACATACTTAGGTAATGTGTGAACAACAACCTGTCAAAAAAGAACGTCACTTCCAATTTTTTATGTTCAAAATATTACCTAAGATACTTAGGCAATATGCCAACACCAATCCATCAAACAATCATTGCATCCAATTTTCCTGTTCTAAATAGTTCCTGTTGTGGAAACATAATTTGTCATTCCCGTGAAACTTGTCCCTTCGCGAAGGCGTGGAGCGGGAATCCGGCTCTTTCGCCCTGGACCTTTGCTTTCGCAGTGATGACATCGTCTATTTTTGTTTTCTACTACAGATACTAATAAGGCGGATTCAACTCCCAAGTGCAACTGAGTCAAATCCTGTTTTGTTATCCAGTTAATCTTTTCCGTTCATAAAATAC
>VRUK01000018.1:0-40254 GCA_019456195.1 Planctomycetota bacterium
GATGCCTTCGCAGTCGTCTCTTTACTTTTGCGATAGGGAAGGTAATACCCGGGTGCTGCCGCGTGAGATGACAGATGATTTTGTGAAACCGAAATTGCTGGAGAATATCTCGAACAAGTAATCTGAAATTTCAAATGACCATTGGTCTGATCGTAGAAAGAAAATATGGAAACAAGGCAAATAGCAAATCAGACTATAACCTTTCATCGTTATAATACAGTAATCGTAGGAGCAGGTGCGGCGGCAATGAACTGCGCGGTGCACCTGTGTGATTTTATGACCCAAAAGGGCATTGCCAATCCGAAGGAAAGAATAGCCGTAGTAACCGCAGGCCTGGGACTGGGTGCATCGCGAATGAGCGGCTCGGACAAGCAGACCTATTATAAGATTGGCACAAGTCCGGATATCGCCGACAGCGCCGAAGAGTTCGCAAAGAGCCTGACGGCGGCCGGGTGCTGTCATGGCGATTCGGCGCTTATCGAAGCAATCGGTTCGCTTCGTGAATTCTACCATTTAGTACAGGCGGGTGTTCCATTTCCAACAGATTCGGCGGGCACCTTCATCGGCTATAAGACAGACCATGACCCGTACGAACGAGCTACGTCAGCCGGACCAAAAACGAGCAGGTTTATGAGCCAGTGTCTTCAGAAACAGCTCGAACGGTACGGTGTTGAAATTTACGACCGGCAGGAACTCGCACACTTGCTGACAACAGGCTCCGGCGAAGCGAAGCGAATTACGGGCGTTGTAACTGTTGATAAGAAAAACATCGATGATTCAAATTACGCCATAAATGTTTACCTTGGTGCGAATATAATTCTCGCCGCCGGGGGGCCGGGCGAAATGTTCAAAACCACTGTCTATCCGAAGGGCCAGCTCGGAATCCACGGACTCGCTTTCAAGGCGGGCCTTATCGGGGCAAACCTGACCGAGTCGCAGTTCGGCCTGGCAAGTATCAAATTCCGCTGGAACGTTTCCGGTACATACATGCAGGCGCTCCCGCGGATTTTCAGCACGGACGCTGACGGTAAAGACGAGAAAGAATTCCTGACGGACTTTTTTCCTTCGATGAGCAAGATGGCAACGGACATTTTTCTCAAGGGTTATCAGTGGCCATTTGACCCGCAACGGATAGAAAACCTGCAATCATCACTGGTTGATATCCTCGTATTTAACGAAACACAAAAGGGCAGGCGGGTCTATATGGACTTTCTCAAAAATCCTATCGGCAGTGATTCTATGGATGAGTTCGATATCGATGAGCTTGAGCCGGAAGCCAGGGAGTATCTTCAGAAAGCCGGCGCGTTGCAGAAAATACCTATCGAACGATTAGCACACATGAACACCCCCGCTATCGATATATATAAGGAGAACGGCATCGATTTATATTCCGAGCCGCTCGAAATCGCGGTCTGCGCACAGCACAACAACGGCGGTTTTGCCGTGAACAAATGGTGGCAGTCCAATATACCGCAGACCTTTATAATAGGTGAGATGGCAGGTACGCACGGTGTCAAACGTCCGGGCGGCTCGGCCCTTAACGCCGGCCAGACCGGCGGGCTGAGGGCAGCCGAATATGTCGTAAATGTCTATGGCTGTGAGCTGCCGGATTATTCGGAAAAGGAGACTGAGATTGACAGCCAGTTAAGTGGCATTGTCGCAGGCCTTGGAAAATTTAGAAACTCATCCGGCCTTGATCCCGAAAAAGTTCTGGAAGAAATCCGAAGCCGCATGACCGTATCAGGGGGACATATTCGAGAGTTGAACGATGCTCAAAAAGCCCTGAAAGAAGCGGTTGAGCTTTACATAAATATACAACAAAAAGGTTTCAATTCACAAGATAGCAGGTCTTTAATTACATCAATACAAGCCGAACATCTGGCCCTGGCGAGTGTTGGGTTTCTCAAGGCCGTTGTGGAACTACTCAAACAGGACAGCGGCTCGCGGGGCTCGCATCTTGTTCTAACCCCGGATGGTATTGAAATACATCCCGATGTTATTGATAAGGCAGCAAATAAACCTTTGAAGTTCAAACCTGAGAACCAGTCGTTGAGAAATTCCATCCTGCATATTAAATACGACCAGGGCGCGGACGATTTGTTCGGCAGCAGTACAATCGAATTAAGACCGGCACCTACGGAAAGGAAGGCGTTCGAGCCGGCATGGATGGATTACAGAGAGGGGAAAATATATAGTTAAAATGAATCACAAAGGAGGTTCTCCATGGCAATAATCGATTTAAGGCAGAAGTCGGAATGCAAATACGACATACTCTCACTGGGCGAAATAATGATTCGATTAGACCCGGGCGAAGAGAGGATTCATACGACCCGACATTTTCGAGTTTGGGAGGGCGGCGGAGAATACAACGTTGCCAGAGGTCTTAAGCGATGTTTCGGCCAAAGGGCCGCGGTTGTCACAGCCCTTGTGGATAATCCCGTCGGAAGATTGCTCGAGGATTTGATGTATCAGGGCGGTGTGAGTATGGACTATGTCAAATGGGTTCCGTACGACGGCATCGGCAGAAAGGTAAGGATTGGCCTTAATTTCACCGAGCGAGGTTACGGTGTGCGGGCCGCCGTCGGTTGCTCGGACAGGGCAAACAGCGCCGCTTCACAACTAAAGAAAGGTGACATCGACTGGGACAAAATATTCGGCACTGACGGCGTACGATGGTTTCACACAGGAGGCATTTTCGCGGGACTTTCTAAGACGACACCCGATGTTATTATCGAGGCCGTAACAGCAGCGAAAAAGCACGGCACTATAGTTTCCTACGACCTGAACTTTCGCAACTCACTATGGAAAGATATAGGCGGCCAGGAAAAAGCGATGGAAGTCAACCGGGCGATAGCGCCGCACGTCGATGTGATGCTTGGGAACGAAGAAGACTTTACTGCCGCTCTGGGTTTTGAGGTAAAAGGTACAGGCGAAAGCTTCTCCAAACTCGATCCGACGAACTTCAAGAAAATGATCGAGCAGGTCACCAAGGAATTTCCGAATTTCAAGGTCGTAGCCACAACTTTGCGAAACGCCAAAACAGCATCTGTAAACGACTGGGGTGCTGTTATTTACGCCGATGGTGAATTTCATGATGCCACACTCAGGTCGGACCTTGAAATATATGACCGTGTCGGCGGCGGCGACAGCTTCGCGTCGGGCTTGATATATGGTCTTATGGCCGGTTATACCGCGGCCGAGGCGGTGAACTACGGCGCCGCACATGGCGCTTTGGCAATGACCACATCCGGCGATACAACCACGGCCAGTCTGCGTGAAGTCGAAAAAGTTATAGGTGGCGGCGGCGCCAGAGTTGATAGATAATCCAAAACCAATATTCGGGAAAAGATTCTTATGATAGCTCAAACTCTTAAATGGATTGGCGGTACTGACGGCTTTCTGAAACTTATAGACCAGCGGCGATTGCCTACTGAATTTGTTAAGCTTGAGTGCCGGGATACCGAACAGCTTTTTGTGGCGATAAAGACACTTGCCGTTCGCGGCGCACCGGCCATCGGTGTTTCGGCGGGTTACGGACTTGTTCTTGCGATGCAGAAGCTTCAACCTGGGGATAGCCTGGAACATGGACTTAAAGTTTTGGCCGAGTCTGTAGAATATCTCGCTTCGTCCCGCCCAACGGCGGTAAATTTGTTCTGGGCATTGGAGAGAGTCCGTCGAAGTATCGAAACATTTGCTGCCGCAAATGCAGACGCAACTATACCGGCTCTGCAGGAAGCTGTTCTGGCCGAGGCAAATGCCATCTGTAAGGAAGATGAGGATATGTGCAGGCGGATTGGTCAGAATGGCCAGAAGTTTATTAAGGATGGCTCCGGTATTTTGACGCACTGCAACGCGGGGGCGCTTGCTACAGCCGGACAGGGTACCGCCCTGTCGCTGATGTTCGAGGCACACAAGAACGGAAAGAAGTTCAAGGTTTATGCCGATGAGACCCGTCCATTGCTGCAGGGCGCTCGACTGACGGCCTGGGAACTGAAGGAGGCGGGAATTGATGTTACTCTTATATGCGACAATATGGCCGGGTGGTTGATGAAGCAAGGGAAGGTCAACGCGGTTATAACCGGTGCCGATAGAATCGCGGCGAATGGGGATGCGGCTAATAAGATTGGAACTTACAGCGTGAGCATTCTCGCCAGAGAGCATGGCGTGCCGTTTTATATTGCGGCTCCGTCGAGCACTTTCGATTTGAGTATAAAAAGCGGCTCCGAGATACCGATTGAACAAAGGTCGGCCGATGAAGTAACATCCTTCGGCGAAAGACGAACCGCACCGGAAGATGTTGATATTTACAACCCGGCTTTTGACGTGACCGAGGCAAAGGATATAGCGGCTATCATTACCGAAAGAGGAGTAATCGAAAAACCAAATACCGAGAAGGTTTCCAAACACCTGAGCACCCTTTAAGGTAGTTAATCCTTTAAAATGATTATCGATTATTGATGAATGATTATTGGCTTTGATTGGGTTTGAATTGGGTTTGTTTTGGGTTAAATTGGGTTTGTTTTTGGCTTTATTGGCTTTGAATTGGGTTTGAATTGGCTTTGTTTTTTGGTGGCCAGAATGGCCATTTTCTTCATATTCCCTTGTGGTAAATAAGTTTGCGCTCATTTTATCATCTCCAAAATTGGGTTTGTTTTGCATAAATAGGGTGTATTGGGAATATGTTATAATTGGAAGAGTGCCTAAAGTGACTAAAGTGCCTAAAGTGAGCTAAAGTTGGATTCTCGATACTCATGTTTTAGATTTCATATTCCAGATCTCAGATTTCATATTGTAGGCTTAGGCCCCCTGTTGCGTGTCAAGTTAGCAGCACTCGAGGGTAAAAAAAAGACTGCCTCTATAATTAGACGAGTGTGCACGTTTGAGTCGAAAATTTGGCTATTTTTTTTGGTTCTTTGTTCGTAAGTCGTTATTATGGAAGGAGATAAAAAATTTTGAAATATTTTATTTTTGTTTTTGAGAGTGAGCGTTTTTGACCGAAAACAACCTTATAAGGTGTTTTTAGCATTTGCTGGTCGTTAGTGAATGGTATTTAGTTTTTTGTATTTAGTCGTTGGTATATAGTATTTCTACTGAAGGCCAGCATGAGCGTCATACAGTCACGAAGACACGAAGTGGTGGAGTGATAAAAATTAGTGCGAACCGAAAGTAGAAATGCAACGTCGAGACGAACAGCAGGCAGAACATTTAGGGATCATTTGGGGTAAAGAATTAGGTTGTTTTGTTGATTTTCGGTGGTTTTTCTTAGTTTTTAGCGTTTTTAGTCGAAAATTGTAGTTATTTTGCTTGTTGTAACGCCAAAATAAGGCAGAAGTGAAAAATGTAAAGTGTAAAGTTCAAAGTTAAAGGCATAAGCCTCCAAAGGGGGCACTACTGTGAATATCATAATGCTCTCCGAAATGTGAATCAATTTTATGAGGGGGGCCTTGGGTGTGGTATCCGAAACTGGGCACAATATAGTAAATAGTAGTAAATATGGTGTTGATTTAATAGACTGGCCATAGTTTTGTATTTTTAGTATAAATAAATAGGAAATTCCAATTTTTTAATAATTTTTAAGAACATCTTTGATTTTACGTTCATAGTTAGGGTAAAATAAAAATCAATTGGCTGAACGAGTTTTCAGTAACAAGCAAGATAGGAAAGTTACTTAGTATTAGTTTGCAGAATATGTTATCATAACTGTAGATAGTACGTATACACTGTCAAGGAAGACACGATGAGAAATAAAAGGGAATCAAGTAAGTTACTGATTCGTCCAGCTCGGCCGGAAGATTACGCGGAGATCCGTGAATTTCTTCTCGAAAGTAGTTCCCTCTATCCTGGAATAGAATTCTGGTGGGATAATCGTGTTCGACCAACTATAGAACAAGGCAGACGGGTTGTTCTTGTCGTTGATGCAGAAAGTTCACTTGAAGGGCTTTTCATCGGTAAGCCAGGCAATTTAGCCAAGCTGTGTACTTTACGGTTGCGGGAGTCCGTTCGAAATCAGGGAGTTGGAAGGGTCTTGGTAACAGATGGTCTTAATCGTCTGTTAGACCGTGATACTAGCAGATTCCATGTTACTATAAGTGAGGCAGCCGAAAAAGGCTGTACGTCTTTCTTTGAGTCTATTGGTTTTCAAAGGGTAGCAATCGAACCAAATCGCTACAAAAAAGGATTGGATGAATTCGTTTACTCCTGCCAGAGAAATGAAGTAGTCGAAATTATCAATAACGAACTTTCACAAGGGATCGAACAGACATTATACGGTGTTGTCCCTAAACAAATGCCCAAAGAACAAACCTTGCTAATGTCACTGAGGCCGGAATTTGCGGAACTCATACTTCAAGGGCGGAAAACAATCGAATTCCGACGCAAATTTTCCAAGAAATATGAGGGCGCAACGATTGTATTCTATATTTCACGACCCTTGCAGCAATTCATGTTCACTGCTACGATTACCCAAGTGGACCACAATCAAAAGAAATGCCTTTGGAGTGATTATGAACAAGAAGGCGGAATTTCACAGACAACGTTTGATAAATACTTCTCCGGGATAGATCACGGCTATGCAATCCACCTCTCAAACGTAAAGACGCTACCCAATCAACTTGCTTTAGAACAAGCAAAGAATGTCTGTCCACAACTGCGACCTCCACAATCTTTCCAAAGGTTGGGGCCTAAATCGCCCTTGCTGCGTGTTCTAGATCTGCCCGTTCATATTTAGGGAGGTTCTCAATGAGTGCAGGAATATTATGTGAAAAACAAATAAATAAACTGATTGAATCAGGAAGTGATACTATTCGGCTTCACAAATCGCCGGGGCACGTTTTTGAAAAACTACGTGATGGCGATGCGGCCATAGATATTCCCTTGGGGGATAGATACTGGGAGATGAAGGGTAGTTGCCGAACAGGGTACAGATATGGGGCAACCGATCTAATCCAGAAACATTCCAAACACCCAGAAAAACCAACATCCCTTGGAGATGCTACGGTCAGACTTGAGAAACGCCATGTTTATCTATTCAAAGCCGACTGTGAGTTGGACCTAAGAGGCATAAGGATCAAAGGAAAAGCTACGGGGAGAAGTTCCATCGGGCGACTTGATGTTTTAGTACGGCTTCTTGTAGGTGAGTCCGATGCTTATGACTTTGTTGATAAAGACGAGAAACACGATTTATATGTCGAGGTTACTCCAATAAGCTTCGACTTAGAAGTGAAAAAAGGCACTGCATTATCACAACTCCGTCTGTTCAAAGGAAAAGAGGATGATATATCGTTAACGAAAGAAGAACTATTTCATGAAAAAGATCAAGATTTTCCGGTCTTAGATGATAATGGGGAACCTTATAGAGACCCTTGTGATAAACAATCAGATGATATATGGTTTCCCTTTCGCCTCGATCTTAGCCCAGACCCTGTAACCGGATGTTCAGCATTTGTGGCAAAGGAAAGCAAGGATCTTCAAGGCCTACAACCTATTGATCCTGATAAAGAAGGGCATTATGATCCTCATGAATATTGGGAATCCATAACGGCAGAAAATGGTAGTATTTTGTTGAAACCGGATAGACTGTACATTCTTCGTTCTAAGGACCGCCTTAGAATACCGGCTCATTTGGCGCTTGAGTGTAAATCCTATACGACACAAATGGGTGAATGGCGCATAGAGTATGCAGGTTTCGCCCACCCATATTTTGGCAGTATGCGGGGAGATGGAAAAGGCGCACCGATCATGTTCGAAGTGCGTGGCCACAATGTACCTACGATTTTGACTAATGGAATACCTTTAGGTAATGTTTGTTTTCTCCGCATGTCTCAACCAGCGGCAAAGCCCGACAAAAAACCTACCTATGAGGAACAAGAGCTTACTTTGTCTAAGTGTTTCAAGGCTTGGGCTTGAGGCTATTCAAGTATGTCTGAGATAAATTTATCAATTATCTCACGATCTGTGAATGGATTTGCTTTTAGATATGGTATGTTTAGTTTGGTTGCGACCAATCGCGAGTAGTGTAATTCTTGTTTTTGAAAAGACGATAGGAAATCCATATCGTATCTCTCTCTATCCCTATCCTGAAGGCGAAAATAAATATTACTTGGATCCTCATGTAATAGAATGATGAACATAGGTGAAATCACTGTGAATGTTGAGAGCGGTATTTTAGTAACTACCCCATCTTGATCTAATAAGCAGAAATGGCCATCCAGAAGGTAGTTTTTATTTGTATCCAGATACTTATTGATTGCGCAAATCAATGCATCTTGATTTCGTTGAATATTCTCTACACGCTTATTTGACGGAAACTTAATATGGCTATATTTCGTAATTAGTTTACTAGCTGAATGGTGTATTACGTTGAATTTTGTACAAACGGACTTACATAATGGAGTTTTGCCAACACCGTGCACTCCTCCAATGAATATGATTTTATGATGCATATTTTTCTTTATCGTAAACTTCTATTTACACGGTCTCACTGTATTCTGTTCGCCACATCAGATAAAACCTAAATATACCACCCCACATTACTCAATATTTCTAACTTTCGGGCATTTTAAACGGTCTTAAGCTTGGTTGTCAAAAGAAAGTGAGTACACACCGTAATTTAGTTTTAAGTTTTGAGTTGGGTTTGAGATTATATAGCATTTCTACCGGAAGCCAGCAAGAGCATCAAACAATCACGCAGGCACGAAGTAACGGAGTGAATAAATTAGTGCGAACCGCAGGTAGAAATGCAGAATAATTGGTGGGGCAAGCCATTCTACGAAGAATAGCTAAGAAAATCCAGATGTAACGGACAATCCGCAAATCATATATGGGCGATTCGCGAACCGCCCGTACAACCCATTCGTCTCCGCTCAGGGTGAAGAAGGGGAGAGGATTAGAGAATTTAGCCATTCGTCTCCGCTCAGGGTGAAGGGGGATATAGTATTTCCGGGCAACCACGCGGGGTTGCCCCTACGGCTGATAACGGTAAGCACGCACCGGGGCAGCAATATGGCAAATCAGGGCAACCACATGGGGTTGCCCCTACATGATAACGGTAAGGCCTTAGATTGTTAATCTACGGCTACTACTTCTTTTATTTCGGGGACTTTTTCTTTTAGCATTTTTTCGATTCCCATTTTCATCGTCATCGCCGCACCTGGGCAGCCCTGGCAGGCCCCCTGCAAACGAACTTTGACGGTATTATCTTCATCAATCCCGACCAGCTCGACATCGCCGCCGTGGCTTTTAAGACTCTCGCGAATTGCCTCGATTGAGTCCTGGACCTTTTCTTCAATAGTCTTTTCAGTATTAGCTTGGCCGCAACTGCAATTTTCACACATAACAAATCTCCAATAAATTTTATCAGTGGTGCTATTATATCAGCAATTTTTCTTTAATCCAGCTATTTCTATACCCAAAATGGGAGAAAATGTTCCCTTTAGTTAATAAAAAAAGGGTGAAATCTTTATTTGCTGCTATAGAAATTGCCGAAAATAATTGACAGAGGTAGATGGTTATTATATAATGCCCTCGTATTTGTTTGAAAACAGGCAAATACGACCCTGAGACTTCTCAGTATGAGATGGTTACGGGATTATGGCTGGGTTTAGAATCTTCGGATGATTCGGTCGTTTCCGAGCAGAAACTACTGGTTCACCGGAGGAGTCCACAAAGCCATAATTCAAGGTTCCCGCAATGTGCGGGGCCGCCGGAATAGCAGAAGGGATTTCATCTTGTCCGTATGTGAGCGGAGTACAAGATGTCAACCCGCGGTGTTTGTCAGGAAAGGAAAAAAGAAATGAAGTCCAAATCCCGCACGTCGGCCAATTCGGCCGGTAAATCCAACATTAAATCAGGCGCACAAATCGTCGTCGATACGCTCATCGAACAGGGTGTCGATACGATGTTCGGCTATACCGGCGGCGTTGTGCTGCCTTTGTTCGACAAATTATATGATGCGCCGATTAATTTCATAGTTCCGCGTCACGAACAGGGCGGATGCCATATGGCTGATGCTTACGCCCGCGCCAGTGGAAAAGTAGGCGTGGTACTGGCAACGAGCGGCCCCGGCGCCTGCAACCTGGTTACCGGCCTTGCTACGGCGAATATGGATTCGGTACCGCTGGTTGCCCTGACTGGACAGGTCCGCACGGAGCTTATCGGAAATGACGCGTTCCAGGAGGCCGATATTACCGGTATTACCCGTCCTGTTACAAAATACAACTGCATTGTCAAAGACGTTAAAGACGTTGCCCGGACGATTCGTGAGGCGTTTCATATTGCCTCGACCGGCAGGCCGGGCCCGGTCCTTATCGATTTACCCGTTGATGTCGCGGTCGCTAAGCACTGCAGCGACGGTTCGAAGGAGATGAAGCTTCCCGGTTACCGGGTCCGCAACCAGGGACACGCAAAGCAGATATCTACGGCCGCCAAAGCGATAAATAAATCCAAACAGCCGGTGCTTTACGTCGGCGGCGGCGTTATTATAGCCAACGCAAGCAAGGAGCTTGGAGAATTGGCTGAAAAAGCGCATCTGCCTGTAACAATGACACTTTTAGGATTGGGCAGTTACGACCAGAGAAAACCGGAATCTCTGGACATGCTCGGGATGCACGGCGCGGCATACGCTAATTATGCCGTTCAGGAGTGCGACTTGCTTATTGCCGTCGGTGCGCGGTTTGACGACCGGGTTACGGGCAAAATCGAAACGTTTGCTCCGAACGCAAAGATAATTCATATCGATATTGACCCTACGAGCATATCGAAGAATGTCGTCGTTGATATTCCTGTCGTTGGTGACGCCAAAGTCATTCTTGGTGAGCTGCTGAAGGAAGTTGAATACCAAGAGAGAAAAAAATGGTTCAAGAAAATCGCCGAGTGGAAAGAGAAGTTTGCCTTTCGGTATGACAAGAATTCAACGACGATTAAGCCGCAGTTCGTTATTGAGGAGATTTGCCGTCAGACCAAAAACGGTGCAATTGTAACGACGGGCGTCGGGCAAAATCAGATGTGGGCCGCTCAATTTTACAAATTTATCAAGCCCAGACAGTTCATAAGCTCCGGCGGACTCGGGACTATGGGCTTTGGTCTTCCGGCCGCGATAGGAGCGCAGATAGCAAAGCCCGGCACCACAGTTGTTGATATTGACGGCGACCACAGTTTCAATATGACAATGACGGAGCTTTCTACGGCGGTCGAACATAAGCTGCCAATCAAAGTCTGCATCCTGAACAACGGTTTTATGGGAATGGTTCGACAGTGGCAGGAACTTTTCTATGGTAAGCGTTATTCCAAGAGCTATCTGTCCAATCCCGATTATGCAACCGTTGCACGCGCCCTGGGTGCGGTCGGGATAACTGTCGATAAAAAAGCTGATGTCCCCAAAGCGGTAAAGCAAATGCTAGCCGAAAAGATGCCCTGCGTTGTTGACTTTAAAGTCGAGAGCGAAGAAAATGTTTGGCCTATGGTTCCGGCGGGCAAAAGTATCGACGAGATGAGCGGGCTTGATATCCTGGAAAGATTAATCTGATTTTAGTTTAAGAAAGTTGGATGAAAAATGAAGCATATAATAAGTGCATTGGTTGAAAATAAGCCTGGTGTTCTGGCCCATGTCGCGGGGATGTTCGCGGCCCGGGCGTTTAATATCGATTCCCTGGTTGTCGGGCGGACCGAAGACCCGCAGCTTAGCCGGATGACGATTGTTGTTGTCGGTGACGACAGGGTACTCGAACAGGTTCGAAAACAATTAGCCAGGATTGTGCCGGTTGTGAAGGTTCAGGATTTTGTCGGTAAGCCGGTGGTAGCGCGCGACCTGATGCTCATTGCCATTTCGGCGCCGCCTGAGAAACGCTCTGAAATCTTATCGCTGGTAGAAATGTTTAAGGGCAAGGTTGTCGATATCGGCCAAAAGTTTGTAATGGTCGAAATCAGCGGGCCTGAAGCCAAGATTGAAGCATTCATCAACGTCTGCAAACCTTATGGGATTAAGAGCGTAGCAAGAACAGGAACAATAGCGATGCCGCGATATGGAAAAATTGAACCATAATTCGCATCTCACCGGGCTACAGGCGGGATGTAAACGCGGGCTGGGCAGGCCTATAAATTCCTTGCCTAATCGGCAGCTTTTACTATAATATGCAGGTTTGAAATCCGGCGGCTGAATGCACGACTCACAGTTTGGTTAAAATCGAACCGGATTTTGGGTTTTTCAATAGTCTCAAATGCAGGAATCAAAGGGATAATAATTCCCGGAATACAAAAAGAGTTAGGAGAATTTACGTTATGGCAGCTAAAATTTATTACGAAAAAGACGCTCCGATAGACGCGTTAAAAGGTAAAAAAGTAGCGGTAGTTGGTTACGGAAGTCAGGGTCATGCTCACAGTCTGAATCTTCGCGACAGCGGGATAGATGTGGCTGTGGCCGAGCTGGAAGGTACGGACAACTTCAAGCTGGCGACAGAGCACGGGTTCTCACCGACCGATGTAAAGACGGCTATGGACGGCGCGACTCTTATTATCGTAACCCTTCCGGATGAGATTCAGGCTAAAGTCTATGCCAGTGCAATTGGTCCCAATTTAGCGGCGGGCCAGACGCTCGGTTTTTGTCACGGCTTTAACATTCACTTTAAGTATATTGTGCCGCCGGAGACTGTTAACATTGTGATGATTGCTCCGAAGGGACCCGGGCATTTGGTTCGCAGCGAGTACGAAAAAGGCGGAGGTGTGCCGAACCTTATAGCCGTCGAGCAGGATGCAACCGGCGACGCCAAACAAATCGCTCTTGCCTGGGCGAATGGAATAGGCGGCGCCCGCGCTGGGATCATCGAAACAACGTACAAAGAAGAAACCGAAACGGATTTGTTCGGTGAGCAGGTTGTCCTTTGCGGCGGGCTGACGGCGCTTATCAAAGCCAGCTTTGAAACGCTCGTGGAAGCAGGATATCAGCCGGAGATTGCTTATTTCGAATGTATGCACGAGGTAAAACTTATAGTTGACCTTATGTACGAGGGCGGGATGAGCTATATGCGGTACAGCATCTCCAATACCGCCGAATACGGCGACCTGACCCGCGGGCCGAGAATCATCACCCCACAAACTAAAGACGAGATGAAAAAGATATTGTCGGAAATTACATCCGGCGAGTTCGCCAAAGAATGGGTGAACGAACACCAGTCAGGGCTTAAAAACTTCAATGCTCTGTATGAAAAAGACCACGACAGTCAACTGGAAACGGTCGGGCGAAAACTGCGCGACATGATGAAGTGGATTGATTCGAAAAAAGTCTAAAAGCAAAAAGCTTGTTTCGTGAATCCTTGTTCGCCGAACGCACGAAAGGCCAGAGGGAAGATGTCATGGGACGGATAAATACTAAGCAAATCAGGACGGTTTACGTGTGTATTTTCGCCGCTTTGGCTACGGTCGCTTTACAGGTGGGCTGTTCGACCGTGAGCCCATGGACGAAGGCCCGGCATCGTTCCAGTCAGGCGAGACTTTCGGCCCCCTATGACCGGATAGCAGTAAAGCAGAGCATCATTCAAAATACAGTGCCTATGATTCAAAGGCTGAATGATGAGTCTCAAGCCGACTTAGCGGCGGCTGAGATGATTAGCCACAGCGAGAACGTTGTTGTCTCAATGGGACAGAGCAAGGATGGTTATCAAACATGGTTCAATATGGTGACTTTCAGTGAAAATGAGCTGAACGTGGTCCGCAAGTATTTCTTCGTTGTTGATGACAAGACTAAAAGTATTCAATTCGAACCCAACCAGGGCCTTCGGTTTGACTGCGAAATAGAATTGGAAAAAGAAGTATTTGCGGATCCCGACACGAGTGATAACGCAAGAAGAATTGAAATACTGCGCAACGTCTTAAATTATCTTCGCAAGGACATGAATGAACTTCGCAATGATCCGGATTCGCCCGACCAGGGCAATAAAACAATTGATATTTGCAGGATGCTCATAAACCAGACATTCGATCTGATTTTGCGTGAGCTGGACAGGTCCCCTGTACTTGCATCGAGGCTTAGTCAGGCCGGGGGTGTTGAATTCGACCACATTAATTTTGACAAAGGCAAAATCCAACTGCTTGTTACAAGGGATATTGCAACGGTCAAAATCCGCCTGGGCGCATTTGCTCACATGATTGAAGCACAACAAATCGAACTAAAAAAAGAGCGGGTCGATAAGCCGAGTTCTGTATTTCGCCGATAAGGGCGAACGGCGACCATTTATCTTGACCAACTGTTGCCAGTCGGTTCTCCGGCACCCATTTGAGTTTGCACTCCGAACAGATGCCCGAAGCGACCTACCCGCCGGTCGAGCGGTAAGCTTAACCGCTCATACTCGGGCCGAGTAACCGGCCACTTGGTCTTGCAGGCGGTGGGGTTTACCCTGCCGGCGATGTCACCATCGCCGCGGTGCGCTCTTACCGCACCATTTCACCATTGCCTCCCGAACTCACAAAGTGAACTCAGGATCGGCTGTGTATTTTCTGCGGCACTTTCCCGCGGGTTGCCCCGGGTGGCCGTTAGCCACCACCGTGCCCTGTCCTGCCCGGACTTTCCTCCGGAAAGCCAAAGGCGCTCCGGCGGTCGCCAGACCCACTCTTTTCAATTGATTATTCTAACTACAAACTATTATAGCAAAAGTTTACTCTTTTGTCCATATTACGGTATCATAATATCAATATGAAAGTTATGAGGAATCATACAACCTTGAAAAAGATGGCCAAGCAAGATGACTGCTACGTTGATGCATCGCCCCGGGAAAGAGTCAGTTTTATCTGGCAGCTCACCGCTGAATTATGGTCATTAAAGGACAAACAAAATGTTGAACAAAGATTACAAAGAAATGTTACAAATCTTATCAGAAATAAGGAATCAACAGGCCGTGAAAAAGATATACTTGATGTGAAATATCTGAGAGGCAATTAAGTGGAGCTTTTGAATTTCTCCATCATTATTTTTTGCATTTTTTCAGTCACTTTCGAGCGGTCATAGTCATTGCTGAGCCGCTGACCTAAAAGTTCTCCTGCTCGTTCAGCGGCGGCTATAAGTTCAGGCTGCTTATTAATATCAGGAATCATATCCTGGGTAATTTTAACACCCTCACCATGAAGCATGACAGGAACACCTACTTTACAGGATTCTCCATATCCGCAAGAATAACATGAGGCTGCGCCCTGGCCTGAAACTTTAGCGACGGTCTCTATGAACCTATAATCCATAAATCGTTCTATACCATCGCAGCAGATTTGGCCCGAAGCTCCTCCTACTCCTACCGCCACCGCAAGCCTGCCCCACAAGGTATTACCGGTCTGGTGGCGAAACTGATACAGCCGCTCCAGAAAAGCGCTTGTTAGAGCATTTATCCCCATGTAATAATTCGGTGCTCCAATAACATAGGCGTCAGCTTCGACTATTTTGTCCCGCAAATCGGCCATATCGTCCTTCACCTTACACACATTATCCTTCACACAGCCCAGGCACGCAATACAGCCGCCAATAGTTTTGCCTCTCAACGATACAAGCTCATAATCCTGTCCCGTAGCCTCCAACACAATTTTTACCAGCCTATAAACTCCGGAGACTTCCGGACGACGAGGGCTTCCTGAAATGCCAAGAATTTTCATATATTTTCCCAATTAATCAAATTCACCTGCGAAATCCGCCTTTATCGAAAAGACAATAAAGATACGGTCAAAATCTTACAAAGTTCATCATCTTACTATTTCTGTATGTTTCCTGAAATGCTCGTCATCGGTTTCGGGGAAATCGTTCCTGAAGTGGACGCCTCGACTTTCCTGCCGCTTATGCGCCGACTGTGCCATAAGAAGACAGACTGTCAGCATATTCTGGCATTCCCAGCCCTCGGGCGAATCAAAGATTTTATCCATCACATATCGCTGCCAGAAACTGATAATCTCCTGGGTCTCACCGAGTAATTGCGCCCATCGAGTGATGCCGAGATTTCGCCACATAAGTGCTCGAAGTGAATTCCTGACATCGTCGGTGTCCAGACGGGTACGATCCGAATGTGGTATTAGATAATTTATCAAAGGATGCTTTAGATGTGCGGCGCCGGCTTCTGTTCCCTGAGAAGCAGCCTTCCCGGCGATTTTGCCGAATACCAGACCTTCGAGCAGTGAGTTACTGCCAAGCCTGTTTGCGCCGTGCAGGCCGGTGGAAGCTATTTCGCCGCAAGCGTAAAGATTCTCGATATTTGTTTTAGCCAGGCTGTCGGTCTTTACGCCGCCTATCATATAGTGCGCGCTGGGTCGAACAGGGATAAGGTCATGAGCGATATCTATATCGAAACTTTCGAGAAGCTCGTTAATGTGCGGAAACCTTTTCGCAAAATATGACTTATCGAAGTGACGAACATCCAGATAGACATGTGTTGTCTCGGTTTTTCGCATCTGCGTAAGGATGGCCCGGCTTACAATGTCACGAGGGGCAAGCTCGGCAGCCTCGTCGAAATCCTTCATAAAACGCTGACCTTTGTAATCCAGCAGCAGCGCCCCTTCACCTCGAATCGCCTCGGTAATCAAGGCCCGCGTGGCACCCGCAATATAAAGCGTGGTCGGGTGGAACTGCACAAACTCCAGGTCCTGCAATACGGCACCGGCTCGGTAAGCCATAGCAATACCGTCACCGGTTGCAACTTCCGGATTCGTGGTTTCACGGTATAGCCGTCCCGCCCCTCCGGTCGCCAGGATTGTGTTTGCCGCCCAGATTATCTGGGGGCTCCTGTTATTATCGTGACCGACCATTCCTATGCACTTGTTATCGTCGTTGGTGAGCAAATCGATAGCATAGAAATTTTCCAGTACTCTGATATTCGAAATCTGCCTGACTTTTTTTATAAGAGCTTCGGCAATTATCCGCCCGGTTTCATCGCCGTGTGCATGAGCAACACGAGGGTAACTGTGGCCGCCTTCGAGTGTAGTGGCGATATGCCCGTCAACCAGGTCGAATTCGGTATCCCACTGGAGCAGTTGCTCTATCAGCGACGGCCCCTGGCGAATGACAAGGTCAACTATGGCCTCATCACATATCCCGCAGCCGGTCTTAAGAGTATCGGCTATGTGTGATTCGAATGTGTCCTCTTTACTCAGCACCGAGGCGATGCCGCCCTGGGCCTTGGCGGTGTTACTGTTTTTGATAGTATCTTTGCAAATTACGATGACATTGCAGTGCTCGGCTGCTTCAATGGCGGCCCGAAGGCCCGCGATGCCCCCCCCTATCACCAGACAATCCGTAAAAAGCTGGTGCGTCGAGATAGAATCGATATTTACCAGATAGCGTCTGGGCTCGGTATATGTACCATCGGGTGGCTTGGGTTCCTGTTGATATTCCGGCTGAGTAGTCATAAATATTACCTGTATATATATATTCTCTTGAACTACCGCTGAGGTTCGATAGTTTTTGGAGTATTCTGATTTTTAGTTTTTCTTACGACCCAGGACAATCTTACTCTTGAACACTCTTTTGTCATCAACATATTTAAGTACAAAGTTCTGGAGTTCTTTTGTAGATGCCGTCAGAATAAGCTTGTCCTCAATGAACGTATGTTTGACGGCGTTTGGCTCTTCTTTGAGAAGTTTCTCCATATCTTCATCGTTTGTTGCCCACATTTTCAACTTAGTCCCGTTGAAGTCTATCTTTATAAATGTATGGACGGGTATTAGGAAAAAAGAGTTATAAAACAACTCTAACTTGTTCGGATCCTCAATTTCCCAGGGCGGCTCGCTCGGATAAACATCTAAAAAGAGCCTGTTATGCAATCTGAACAAATGAGCAACAAACGAGCCTTTTTTGCCTTCCTCATCTGAAAAAACCAGGTTGTATGCATTGTTCGGTTCTTCAGCACGATCGAATTCCCATATAGTTTCAGGGCTGTTGGGGTCATCCACCCATCTGCCAAGCAGTCTTTCTTCGAACACTACATCCTTTTCAGTATAAAGGGGATGCAGCGACATAACAGGCACGCATCCTCCTAAAAGAGCTGCCAGCAAATAAAAAAGTGCCTTTTTTGCCCGCCCGTCAGATACAATTCTCCGGATACCCATTTTTCGGCCTCTTTTTGAAATCTACCACTTATCAGACGATTATTGATTATTTTCGATTATCAATTGTCAATTGTCAATTGCAAAGAAGGCTTAAAAGCGATAGATTGCAAAGTTTAGAATTTAAACAGGCTGTGAAAGACTTTGATAAAGGAGCAGGTACGTTGGAATTAGAGCTGTCCGGCTGGATTATTGTCGCGCTGTGCGCGATAATGGTGGGTATTTCAAAAACGGGGATACCCGGGGTCTCAATACTGGTTGTGCCTTTGATGGCAATTGCGATACCGGCGCGGGAATCCGTTGGTGTGCTGCTCGGTATCCTGATATTGGCGGACATATTCGCCCGTGGCCTATCATCGGCACAATGCCCGGTGGAGCCACGTACTGAGGCTGCTGCCGCCTACTCTTGTGGGGATTGTCGCGGGGTATTTGTTTCTACGCCTGATCGATGATGATAATCTGCTCAAACCGATTATCGGCGGGATAGTTTTTATCATGCTGGGCGTCCATTTTTGGCGGACAAAAACCAAGGGCAAAGACGCAGCGATCCCGACTCAATGGTGGTTTGCTTTGGTGCTGGGTTTTATGGCGGGAGTTACGACAATGATGGCCAACGCCGCCGGGCCCGTTATGGTCATCTATCTTCTGGCGATGCGATTGGAAAAGATAGAATATGTCGGAACGCAGGCGTGGTTTTTCTTCGTTGTAAACTGGCTGAAGGTGCCGTTCAGCAGTAACCTTAATATGATGACAGCCGAATCCGTGAAACTCGATTTGATGATGCTGCCGTTTATAGCCGCCGGCGCGGTGATGGGGATATATTTTCTAAAACGAATCCCGCAAAAAACATTCGCCGCCGTTGTTCAGATTTTAGCAGCCGTCGCGGCCGTCAAACTTTTATTTTTTTAATCGTCAAACCAACTCTGCAAACCCGCAAAATGGTTTGCAAAACAGCAACTAAAGAGCGATTATTACAACTATGTGTGGAAGGGATAACAAAGACAAATTTGACAAAGCTAAAGCACAAATGCTCAGGCGGGACCTTAAGGGGCGCGGTATAACCGACGAGCGAGTACTCAATGCGATGGCTGAGGTTCCAAGGGAGGAATTTGTACTGGAGCCATATCTTTCCCAGACTTATGCCGACGGCCCGCTGCCGATAGGGATGGGCCAGACTATTTCTCAGCCGTACATTGTTGCCCTGATGACTCAGGAGCTTTGGATCGACTCTGACTGCGAGGTTCTGGAGATTGGAACGGGCTGCGGATACCAGACCGCCGTACTGAGTAAGCTGGCAAAAAAAGTCTATACCATAGAAAGATTTGCCGAGTTGTCCGAGTCGGCCCAGGTGGTTCTTGGCAGGTTGGGTGTAAGTAACGTTGAGTTCGATGTTAGTGACGGCAGTTGCGGCTGGCCGGAATCAAAGTTGCCCTCATCGGGATACTTCGACAGGATTATGATTACCGCCGCGGTGCCTCAAATACCGAAACCGCTGCTCAGACAGCTTGCAAACGGCGGTTTTTTGGTCGGGCCTGTCGGCTATGGCGGGGCGCAGGAACTGATTGTATGTGAAAAAAGGCGGGACAAACTTATCGAAAGAGTAATCTGCGACGTCCGGTTTGTGAAGCTACTCGGTAAACACGGTTTCCCACAATAACATAAGAATTGCATTACGATATTTTGTCATTCCAAAAAAAGTTGAATTTGTTATTGTATATCCATGGATGGACAAACAACAACCTCGGATGTCAGGGAAGAATCAGAGAACAGGCTCCGCATTTCCATGCCGGTACAATATCTCACAGGCGTCGGCCCGACCAGGGCAAAAACCTTTGAGCAGTTGGGGGTGCATACCGTAGGGGATTTACTGGAATATTTTCCACGCGACTGGAATTTCCTGCCTGAGTTGATAAAAATAAACCAGATGAAGCCGGGCAAGAACGCGGCGGTTATTGGTCTTCTCGAATCTACAGACTACCAAAGCTATCGCAGGCAGTCGCGATTCGAAGCTGTAATCAGTGACGATACGGGAGTATGCAGAGTTATATGGTTTCACGGGGGATATCTTCGTAATCAATTATCGCCGGGCCAGGTAATAATGGTATCTGGCAAGGCTACTGTGTACAAACACCAGTTGCAACTGACCAATCCTAAGTTCGTTGTGCTCGACGAAGAACATCACCGCTCGCCGGAGTACTTCAGCGGCGGGGTCTATCCAGCCTGTAAAGGACTGAGCAGCGGGCAAATCAAAAAGATAATAGGGCGCGTACGCCAGGCGGCCGATAAGCTTGTGCCTGAGTTTTATGACAAAAGTTTTATGAAGAAAGCAAACCTTATCAGCAGAAAGGACGCTTTTAAGTGGATACATTTACCGCCTGACGAGAAGAAACTGGCACAGGCAAAACGCAGATTAAAGTACGATGAACTGTTTCTAATGCAGTTGGGATTGGCGCTTCGCCGGTATAAGGTGCAGCATTTTTCAGCGGCAAAATCCTGCATTTGCAGTGATGAAATCGACAGCCGAATCAGAAGGCGTTTTCCGTTTCTACTGACAGAGGACCAGAACGACTGCATAGATGAAATCGTTTCGGACATGAGCAGAAACGAGCCGATGAACCGTCTGTTGCAGGGTGACGTGGGTTCGGGCAAAACGGTGGTAGCGCTTTACGCCGCTTTACTGGCGGTCGCCAATGGAATGCAGGCGGTGATTATGGCGCCTACGGAGATTTTAGCAAGCCAGCATTCTCTAAGCATCGAAAAATATTTAAGGAACAGCAAGGTCAAAAGGATTTTGATAACAGGCGGATTGACCGGCAAGAAAAGGACTGAGCTTTTAGAGCGGATAAAAAGCGGCGATATTGATATTATCGTTGGGACGGTAGCATTATTACAGGAAGATATTGAGCTTCGGAAATTAGGGCTGGTTATAATTGATGAACAGCACAAATTCGGAGTCGAACAAAGGGCGCAACTACGAAAGCAAACCACTCCGCACTGTCTTGTTATGACGGCTACGCCTATTCCCCGGACGCTGGCGATGACCGCATTCGGAGATTTGGATGTTTCGGTCATCAGGCATTCGCCGCCGGGCAGAGGCACCGTTATTACACGCTGGGTCGAGCGTAAAAACCGTCTCAAAGCCTACGAATTTATCCGAGAGCGCCTCAAGGCGGGCAAACAGGCGTATTTTGTTTATCCTCGGATTACCGCCGTTGAACAGGACAATGATGTTAAAGCCGCGACTGACGAATGGAAGCATCTTTCAGCGAAGGTTTTTCCGGAATTTAAGGTCGAGCTTCTGCACGGACAGATGCCCTCGGTTAAAAAGCTGCAGGTTATGTCGGAGTTTCGCAAAGCCAAAATCGATGCGATTGTCTCAACCGTTGTAGTCGAGGTCGGAGTTGATGTGCCGAACGCTACGATAATGGTAATAGAAGATGCGGACAGATTTGGCCTGGCACAACTGCATCAGTTGAGAGGACGTATCGGAAGAGGCCAGGCTAAGTCATATTGTTTTTTATTCGCCGAGACCGACAGCGAAACAGCTAAAAGCAGACTCGAAGTAATGACCAGAAGCAATGACGGTTTTGAGATCGCCGAGCATGATTTGCGACTGCGCGGACCGGGCGAGATGTTCAGTACCAGACAGCACGGACTGCCGGATTTGAAAATCGCAAATATAGTAGATGACTTCGACCTGCTGGTGATGGCCCGGAAAAACGCGTTCGAGCTGGTCTCGCAAGACCCTATGTTAACCGAGGCCGATCATAAAAATATACGCCAGGCTTTACTGGCTAAGTTCGGTGATGCACTGGGCTTAGCGGATGTGGCCTGAATATTTTCAGTTTTTCAGTTTGCGATTTGCTATCTTTAAACTTACAATCATCCATCTAAATTCAAAGAACGAAAATTGAATTATGCGGATAGAATATAAAAACAAACGGCTCGAAAATATTTTAATCACAGTCAATGCCTTGGCGTCGGCGATGGTTGTGGCGTCTTTTGTTCTGCTCTTTGGCGGTTTTGAGAAGGAGTTGATGCCGCCGGAGGTGATTTTATATACTATTCAGGTCGTTTTACTTTGCATCTTTGTTGCTGAGAAAATAATTCGATTCTCTAATTCAGCTTCAAAGATCGATTTCTGGCGGGCAAACTGGTTCGAAATTCCACTTTTACTTATGCTTGGCATTACTGCAATAGGAGCAGGCCGCTGGTTTGCTCCTTCGAGGGCTGAAGCTGTGGAGGTTCGGCACTTCGCAGTAGGTATCTATCTGGTCATACAGGTAGTGGCCAAGCTATGCAGAACCAGTGTGAACATGGCGGCATCAGGCAAGAACCCGACGAAAACATTAATCGCAAGTTTTTTGGTCTTGATAATTTCCGGGGCCGGATTACTAATGCTGCCTCTGGCATCGACCGGCGATAATTTAAGTTTTGTTGACGCTCTTTTCACGGCGACCAGCGCCACTTGTGTTACCGGCCTTATCGTCAAAGACACAGGCAAGGATTTTAGTTTAATGGGGCAGATAGTCATTCTTACCTTGATTCAGCTCGGAGGTTTGGGAATAGTCGTCTTTGGCGCGGTATTTGCGCTGCTGCTGGGACAGGCATTGAGCCTGCGTGAATCTGTGGCAATGCAGGACTTGCTCAGCACCCGTACACTCAGCCGAATCGGTAATATAATAGCCTTCATCTTCATTGGAACAATCGTTATAGAAGCTGTTGGTGCGATTAGTCTTCTCGGGATGTGGAATGATGTGCCCGGGCGAGTTGAAAATACCCACCAGCAATGGTTTTGTAGCATCTTTCATTCGATTAGTGCTTTTTGTAATGCGGGCTTTAGCTTATTCGACGACAGTTTTATCGGCTATGACAAAAGCTGGGGTGTGTATGTGGTAGTTTGTCCGCTGATAATCCTGGGCGGGCTTGGTTTCGGCGTGCTTTACGACCTTGTCCTTACCGCAACCGACAGAGTAAAAAGGGTCTTAAAAAAGCTTTTCTTCAAACGATACCGGCTTTCGATGGAAACACCAAAAAGGCTGCGGCTCCAGACAAAGATAGTCCTCAGCGTAAGTGCCTGTCTTATAATTATAGGCATGTTGGCTATACTTGTGTTTGAACGCTATGCCAGTGGAAGCAATTCTCCTGAACAAACCAGTTTACTTGGCGCTCTGTTTCAATCGATTACGGCAAGAACGGCCGGTTTCAATACGGTTGATATCTCGGCGACGTCGGCATCGAGTAAATTTATTTTGATCCTGCTGATGTTCATAGGCGGCTCGCCGGGCTCTACCGCCGGCGGAATCAAGACCGTAACATTGGCCGTGGTGGTAATGACTGCCATAGCGGCGCTGCGCAAGCGTCAGGAAG
The DNA here is from genome assembly GCA_019456195.1 of Planctomycetota bacterium. Taxonomy (GTDB): domain Bacteria; phylum Planctomycetota; class Phycisphaerae; order Sedimentisphaerales; family Anaerobacaceae; genus NIOZ-UU13. Next base: position 23,431 of record VRUK01000018.1, read on the forward strand.
TTGAGATGTTCAAGAGGTCGGTTAGGATAGTGGTCGTAGGCAGAGCGGTAACCGTAACACTGCTCTTTCTGGCTGTTTTATTTACTGCTACATTGGCACTCAGCATTACTGAGAACTCAAACGGATTTACCATGTCTGATATTATGTTCGAGGCTGGGTCTGCACTGGGAACAGTCGGACTGACTACGGGTATAACAGCTTCTTTGACATCCGCCGGTAAATTTATTATTATTGCGACGATGCTTATCGGAAGACTTGGACCTTTGACATTGCTGGCGGCACTGACGTTTGATTTAAAACCGGCTCGATATAATTATCCGGATGAGGCGGTAATCGTCGGGTAAACCGGATGTTCGATGCCTGTCTCGGCGGGAATCGACAAATATGGATCGAGAAACGAGGAATAACTTATGAAGCGGTTTGCTATAATAGGATTGGGACGGTTTGGTCAGAAATTAGCCATCGCTCTGGCAATGAGCGGAGCGGAGGTTATCGCTATTGATAGAAATAGAGACCAGATAGAGCTTATTCGAGACCAGGTAAGCCACGCCGTCAGGCTCGATAGTACCGATGAAGAAGCGCTTAAGGCTCAGGGCATCGATAAGGTTGACGTTGCTATCATCGGCATAGGACAGGGAACGGGGCGAGGTTTTGAGGCCTCGGTCCTGACGGTCCTTAACCTTCGGCAGATGGGGGTAAAACAAATATACGCAAGAGCGGAAGATTTGATTGCAGGCGAAGTATTCTCCAAAGTAGGTGCAACAGAAGTTATATATCCTGAAATCGAATCGGCTCAGCGATGGGCTTATAAACTTATCGCACCGCAAATCGGGGAAAAAATAGACTTCACACCCGGCTACAGCCTGGCCCGCATAAAAGCACCGGCCAGCTTCGAGGGAAAGACCGTTATGGATTTGCAGCTCCGACAGAAATACAACGTGAACCTCGTTTTGATTAAAAGGGGCGAACACAGCAAAAGCAAAAAGAGCGAGAAAAGCAAAATCATAAACGTTCCTATGCCAAATACCATCATCTATGAAGATGACATCCTAATGGTCGCCGGCTCAGACATCGACCTTGCAAAACTCCCACAGGAATAAACACAGACGAAGGCGAACAATACGCAACTTGAATATCATCGGCAGGTTTGATAAAATGTTACCACCCGCTGCAATGTGTCGTAGCGGAGAGGCGTGTATTTATGAAAGAGATTTCTACAGAATTGCTTAATGAAATTACCAGGCGATTAGCCGATTCAATACACCCGGAGAGGATTTATCTTTTTGGCTCACACGCCGCGGGCAACCCCGAAGACGACAGTGATATCGATTTGTTGGTTGTGGTGCGCGACACAGATAAATCAACTCGGGAAATCACCATCGAAGGAAGGAAAAGTCTCTGGGACCTTCAAATCCCACTTGATTTAATTGTCTGTACCGAAAAACAGTTCAATAGGTATGGCCAGGTAAAGAACACCATAATGAATGAAGTTCTTTGTGAGGGCAGAATTGTCTATGGATCCTAAGCTCGAGATGACAAGGCAGTGGATTATGCGTGCCGATGACGACCTGCGATTGGCGGAACTCATTATTAGTGATTCGGAACCCGTGTACTGGGCAGCGGCCTTTCACGCACAACAATGCGCAGAGAAAATTCTCAAGGGATTGTTGACTTTCCATGACGTAAGAGCAGGAAAGACACATGACATCGACAATCTGCTTAAGATCAGCGTCTCTGTGCTTGGCGACCTTGAGCAATTCAAGGACCGGGCAGGCGTATTGACGACCTATGCGGTCGATTCACGTTATCCTGCGCCTTACGGAGACATCAGCAAAGAGGAGTCAGCCAAAGCAATCGAAACCGCCCGCTGTATCTATGAATTCATATTAAACGCATTACCGGACATGTAAAAAAGCACATAGGAATAATATATCATGTCGTCAGGGGAGTATAAGTTAACTGTTTTTCATGAAGTTTATACACCACAATCCCTAAGTAAAATAGACGAAAGAGCAAAACACGATAAAGGTCTGCAGAGCCTAAATTGGATATTAAAGGGTGATAACGATTATCCACAAATTAACCGTACCCATCTTGATAAATGTTTCTGTTTTGCCAAGGAAAAGGGAGGACTTGATAACGATAAGATTAGCCGTTTGTCAAATCCGAATGACTTTCATGGATGGCTATCGGTTTATAATGAACTCTTAGTGCCATATTTCTTTGCAAAAGTATTTAAGCACAAAATTGAGTTTGTTACAAATCCAGCGAAAAAAGGCCTCGGAGATTTTCATATTATTCATCCAAAAGGAAAAGTAGTAGTCGAGGTAAAAACTCCTAAGCCTAAGGGTGACGATGCCTTCTCAAATGGTCAAAAAAACGCTGAGTATTCTGGATATGGTGATGAGTTTATCAAATCTGTACTTAAGGAAGCTTTCGATCAATTACGCCCTGGAACAAGGAATTTAGTCATTATTTGCCCCCAGTTATGTAGATGGATTCGAATCCCGAAGCCATTTATATGGTATCTATATGGTAAAGAAGCAATGATTGATGAGGAAGGCAGGTTAAGGACAGCAATTGTACCAAATGGGGAATTATTAAAACACAGACCACCACGTTTTACACGAATATCCGCTGTGGGTTCCTTCTGGATTGATTCTATACAGTATCCCAATAGAAAAGGTCTGCCAGTTTCACTCACGCTATTTCATAATTACTATGCTAAGAAACAAATCCCTATAGATGTGTTTGACAGTGTTGAACAGTATGTTATTAATGAGTCTGCTAATCATATTGCTCCAATCAATAGTGGAAACTGCCGTTTTTTAATCCACGAATAAAGAATTGATATTTATCAAAAATCAGGTTGTTCGGTGTTTTCTGAGCATTTCGAGAAAGTTCTGCATATCTTCGGGTAAGGGGGCTTCGAATTTTACCATTTTCTCGGTCACGGGGTGTTTGAATTCGAGCGTGTGAGCGTGCAGGGCAACACGGTTTATGACAGGCTGCTGCACGGCAGGCTCGGCATCAGCCAACTGCCAGGGATAAACTAATCTGCCGCCGTACATACCATCGGCTACTATGGGGTGCTTTATGTATAAGAGGTGGACGCGTATTTGATGGGTTCGTCCGGTTTTGGGCGTCATCTTCAACAGAGAAAAGCCGCGAAAAGATTCAAGAACCTCGTAAAAAGTTATTGATTCTTTTCCAACATCCGGCCTGATTGCATATTTCACCCTGGCCCTTGGATGAATACCCAACGGTACTTTTATGCGGTCGGCTGTTAACTCAGGCGTGCCGTGAACGATGGCCAGATAACTCTTATTGACCTGACGATGCTCGAATTGTTTTGCGATTTTCCACATTGCTGCATCGTCTTTGGCAACGACCATAACGCCGGTCGTGTTCTTATCGAGCCGATGTACTATGCCCGGGCGAAAATCACCAAGGCCGCTCGAAAGCTTGTCCGAATAAAACGAAAGCGCGTTTACCAAAGTGCCGTGTGTATTGCCGCGAGCCGGGTGCACAATCATATCAGACTGCTTATTCAGGATGATTATACTGGAATCCTCATAAATTATATCCAGCGGAATATCTTCGGGTAGAATGTCCTTACTGGGCGGCTCAGGCAGTGTCATATCGATTACGTCACCCGGACTGAGCTTAAGGCTGGGTTTGCCGATTTTGCCGTTGACCTTGACGGTGCCGGCCTTGATAGCATCCTGGATGAAACGCCTGCTGAAGTTGCTGAAACGCCCGTGCAGATACTTATCGAGCCTGCGTTCTTTAATTGAACTGCCCACGTGCAGCTTGAACGGCCCATGTTCGCTGTCCGGGCCCTGCGTTATGCCTGTTGAATCATTCGCCGGAAGCATTGGGCTCGGGGACCTTAGAGTTGACTTCTTGTAGAATTGTCGGCACCTGAGAGGTATTATTACCATCGATAGGCAGTGTAACCCCAGCAGGTACTGTGATATCAACAGGATTTAACTGTATTGTTGGCTGTGTAGCGGAAGATTGATTAGTATCAACAGGATTTAACTGTATTGTCGGCTGCGTGGCTGCTGCTGGTTCCGGTGCCGGTTTGAAAACCACCTTTTGCCTGTAATCGTCCATCGTCTCAAGGCGGTGCTTTGCCGCCGCGTTAGCTACGGTACCTTCGTAACCGGCGTTTGCGACGATGCCCTGATATATCTGCTGTGCTTCCTGAAAGTTACTAAGCTCTTCTTCGCAAAGTCCCAAACCGAACTCGGCCGTGGCCTTTAATGATGCATTTTCCGAGGATTTCTGGACAGCTCCGGCGTAAGCGGCCTTTGCCTGGTTTATCTGGTCTGTTAAATCCTTCACGCTTATAGACCCGGGACGATAATGCAGTTCCGTCCGCAAAGCTTCGCCCTGCTTGATAAGCGCCAAAGCCGCCATCCGGTTGTTACTTGTGTTTTGGGCGAAGTTCCCAAGACTGTTCGCCGGCTGAAGGAGTATAAATGAAAGGTCTTGTCCCTGACCCTGCGCGTTAAGTACCTGCATCTTGCCGGCCGATAGCTGGTCAAGAAGGTTACTAAATTCGAGATGCCCCCGCACCTGTACTACATTCTTATTGTAGGTTCTCCAGAACAAAAACGTTGCCCCTACGACAATCGCCGCTAAAACAACCAAAATAGTCGTCAGATTTTCCTTCGTCCATTTCGGTAGGTTACCCAGCCATTCGGCCAATTCATTAGTTTTTAGTTCGTGCCGGTGCTCAGATTTCATTTCATTCCTCGTTTTTTATTCTAAATACATTGTTTCTCAATTATGAACTTCCGGAATTATAGCAAAATCTCTTTTACCTTGCAATAGGGCTGTTTATCGGTTAAATTTTTGCTGATAGTTAGTCGAAAGGATATAGATGTTTGAAATAAAGATAAAGAGCAAAAAGCGAATCTTTTTATTTTTCACTTTTTACTTTTCACTGGTTTTTGCAGCCGTGGCACCGCAAAATACGACCCAGGCCGGTCAAGGAAAGGCTTTAGAGGGCATCTGGGACCCGGCGAAATATATCGACCTTGACGAGATTAAGCCCGGAATGCAGGCTTACTGCCTGACGGAGTATGGAGTTGCCGGTATCGAAAAGTTCGGTTTGGAAGTTGTGGATGTTGTGCACGACTTTGAACCTGGTTTGGATGTGATTTTGGTCAACAGTACCGACGAGCGTTTTATACACACCGGTCCTGTGGCCGGATGCAGCGGCTCACCGGTCTATATTAAAGGCAGATTGGCCGGGGCACTGGCTTACGCGTGGACTTATGCAAAGGACCCGCTCTACGGCGTAACCCCAATCGCAGAAATGCTCAAGGTAGGCCTCGGAGGACAAACCGCCGGCTCCAACCAAAGTGCCGGACAGAGATTGTCGGTATTCGATTTTTCAAAACCTATTAACTTAACCGAAGTTGATAGACAATTTAGAAACGAGCTGAAAAAAAGAAGCAGCAATCTGAGCAACGCCAGCACATTGCCGTGCCTTCTGGTTACATCCGGCCTGACAAGTGGGGTTCGTGAGCAACTGGGTGAATTGTTCAAACCTCTTGGACTTATGGTTGCCGCGGGCGGCGGGGGCCGAAGTAATACCGATGACTCGGCTGAAAAGGCGCAATTAGTCCCCGGATCCTGCCTTACCATACCGTTGGTAAGTGGTGATATAAATCTGGCCGTTTCCGGAACAGTAACCGAAGTCAGGGGTGACAAGGTTTACGGCTTCGGGCACAGCTATCTCGGTTACGGCCCCGTGGATTTGCCCATGGCTACGGGAAAAGTACATACAATAGTATCAAATATGTATCGTTCCTTTAAATTGACCAGCGTGCTGGAAGACGTCGGCGCCTTGACAATGGACGAGTCGATGGCCGTCTTTGGACTAATTGGCGCAAAAGCAAAAACGATACCTTTGACGATACGAATAGACCGTTACAATGACACCAAAAAACGCCTGTACAACTGCCGGGTTGCTAATAATCGGATGCTTACTCCAATGCTGCTTCAGGCCGCGGTAGCTGGAGCTGCTTTTCAGCTCGGTGATTTACCCCCGGACCACATGATCGAATATAAAGTTGCTATCGGCTTAGAGAATGACAAATCAATCAGATTCCAAAATGTCTCAACGGCCCGGGGAGTGAATGAATTGATAATCGAAAGTGTAGGCTCGGTTTCTATGCTAATGAATAATCCATATGAGGAAATTGACATACAATCAGTCGATTATGATATTCGCATAGTCCCCAGGAGCATAATCTCACATATATGGTCCCTGGATTTGTCCGATTCGAAGTTCAAGGCAGGTGAAAACATCGACATCGAAGTTGTCGTAGAATCTGTCCTGGCGGGAAAGAAAAAATACAAGTGCAGCCTGGAAATACCCGAAGATTTGGCGCCCGGTAAATATGACCTTACGGTATGCGGATCAACGGATTACGAGCGGTTTCTTGTGAAATCCGCACCTTATAAATTTATAGCGCAAAATGCGTCCGCGTTGATTGAAGCGCTAAATTATTCTTTAAGTGTTGATAGAGACAAGCTGTATTTTATTTTGTCTCTGCCGCCCGGGGGTATTGCCCTCGAACATGCTGAACTGCCAGACCTGCCGGCAACCAAGGCTCTGATCCTGCAGAACGCGAAAAGGACGCTGCAAGTCCGACCGTATCAGCATTGGATTGATAAAAGCGTAAGAACCGGTACCGTGATTATCGACAAAAAAGTTTTGAAGATAACGGTAGAAAAATAGAATTAAAACTGACAATGTAAAAAAATCATCTTTGAATGTTGTTTTAATCTTCAACTTTGTTAATTTGAGGTGTTGCTATGAGAAACAAATTCGGCATTAGTTGTATATTAACCTTTACAGCTTTGCTCTTTATGATTTATGGTTCGGCTTGTTGGGCGGTCAGCAGTAAGATTACTCGCCACAAAAGCAGTGCGGATTTACTAAAAGGCAAAGCCGAAAAGCTAGTGATCGGCTCCCGGGGAACCATTCAGCTTGGGCGGGCCGCTGAAACGCCAGTCGAGGAATTCGAAGACTTTGAAGACGTTTGGTCGATAAACAGCATTGTTGTCAGCGGCGGAACCGTCTATTTCGGCACAAGCCCCAACGGCGGAATTTATAAATACAGCCTTAACAAACTTACAAAGATTTATCCGCTGGATGAAGACAACGACCCTGATGAGAAAGATTCAGACGACGAAGATAAATCCGACGATGAAGATAATTCCGACAGCAAAGATAAATCCGACGACGAAGATAAATCCGACGATGAAGATAATTCCGACAGCAAAGATAAATCCGACAGCAAAGATAAGGCCAGCGGCGAAAAAGTCGAGACCAAAGAGCATCTGACTAACGAGCATATTTTTGCTTTGGCAACCGACGTATCCGGCAGACTTTTAGCCGGTATGAGCGGCAAAAATTGCAGACTGTGCAGGTTCGAAGCCGAAAAAATGGAAACTATTTATGAGCCGAACGACGCCAAATATATCTTCGCAATAGCGGTGGACGACAGCGGGAATATTTTTCTGGGGACCGGGCCCGAAGGCAAAATTTACCAGCTCGATTCCCGAGGCAAAAAAGCTCAGCTTATTTACGATAGCCTCGACAAAAATATTCTTTCACTCGCGATCGGGAAAGACGGCTATATCTACGCCGGAAGCGACAGTAGAGGGCTTGTCTATAAGATAAATCCGAGCACCCAAAAAGCAACGGTTCTATACGACAGCGAACATCCTGAGATTACAGCATTATTGTTTACAGAGGATTCCGGAGAAACCAGCCTTTATGCAGCGGCAACCTCAGCCAAAATTGTTCAGACCCAAACACAATTTGCAGCCCAGATACCTTCCACCGGTCGGCCTGATGCCGAGACAACAAAAAGCAAAAGCACCAGCTCCAGCGAGGGCGGAAAAAAACTTAAAATCGCAAATACAAAAAAGTCGGGCGATGGCAAGAGCGGTAAGCAGCCGCCAGTCAAAAAAGGAACAAAACCCGACAAGGCCAGTCACATATACAAAGTAACCAAAGACGGTTTCGTGAATGATATGTTCAGCGAAGCGGTGGTCTTCTTCTGCCTGGCCCGGGAAAATGGAAAGCTGCTTGTCGGTAGCGGAAACAACGCACAGCTTTTCAGCATTGATCCGGCCTTGGAGCAGGAAGCGGTTATTTATGAGGACGAGAAGGCAACACAGGTAACAGCGATAGCCGTAGCAGGTGATGATGTGTATCTCGGAACATCAAACCCCGCCAAGCTAATAAGGTTGGGAACAGGCTTCGCTTCAGAGGGAACTTATACCTCCGACCTCGTCGATGCCGGTCAGCCGGCAAAGTGGGGCAAGCTCCAGATTGAAGCGGATATTCCACGGGGATGCACGGTGAAGCTGGCCTGCCGAAGTGGAAACGTCAAGGATGTAAACGATCCTACTTTTTCACCGTGGTCTGAGCTTCTCGAAGTTGACGAGCCAACACAGCTTGACTGTCCTTTGGGACGATTCTGTCAATATAAACTCGTTTTGCAAAGTCTGGACGGCGATACCAGCCCCCTTATAAGGGAGATTGCCGTTGCCAGCACCGTGCCGAATCTGGCGCCGAAAGTTGATTCGGTAACTGTCGGGCGAGTTGCAACGGCAGGTAAGACGGGAACTTTCAAAATCAGTTACAGCACCAAAGATGACAACAGCGACAAGATGATTTACACAATAGATATGCGAAAGCTCGATAGAACAAACTGGATTGAATTGAAAGAAAAGCTCGACAAAGCCAGCTATGAGTGGGACGGAAAAACCGTCGAAGACGGTCGATATGAAATAAGAGTAACCGCAAGCGACGAAAGAAGCAATACCACTGTAACAAAATTGTCCGGCAGCAGGATAAGCGACCCGGTCGTAGTCGATAACACCGGACCTGTCGTTAAGAACATAACCTCATCCGCTCTGAAAAACAACGGACAGTACCGGATTTTCGAGATTAAGGTTCAGGACGAACTAAGCGCGATTGGCAAGCTCGAATATACTATCGACAGCAACGATGACTGGATAGGCACCGTGCCGAACGATTTGGTTTATGATACTTTGGATGAGAATTTCACCGTCAAAATAGATACCGAAGAAGATTTACCAAAAGGCGACCACATACTTTCAATCAAAGTCAGCGATGCCCTCGGCAATACGACATATAAGACCGTCGATGTTAACATTGAATAGTTATTCGTATTTTATGCCTTGTTTTGGTCACTAACCACAGGGCGCTGGTAGCAAATTGTGCGATATATTGAATTTGAAAGAATCGCTGAGACGGTTGAATCGCTTTGTATATCAGCCGGCTATGAGCTTGGCGAAGATGTCTTAACCGCTCTTAAAGAAGCCTCGCGGGAAGAGTCCGACCCTGGTGCCGTAAAAATACTGAATCAGCTCATCGAAAACGCCCGCATTGCGAGGGAAGAAAGAATCCCATTGTGCCAGGATACCGGACTTGCTGTCGTTTTTGTAGAGCAGGGTTCGCAAACAGCTCTTACACCCCCCGCCGACCGCAAGGAGGCGACTTTGTTCGATGCAATAAACGCAGGTGTCGAGGCCGGTTTTCAAAAGGGCCTGTTGCGTAAAAGCGTTGTAGCCGAGCCTTTAAATAAACGTAAAAATACAGGCTCAAATACACCCGCTGTAATTCATCAGCAATTTATTCCGGGCGATAAGCTTAAGCTGACCGTTATGACCAAAGGCGGCGGGTGTGAGAATAAGAGCCAATTCAGAATGTTCAAACCAACCGCGGAAAAAGAAGAAATAATCGACTGGATTGTCGATGTCGTCCGCTCCGCAGGCGCCGATGCATGCCCGCCGCTTGTGGTGGGGGTGGGAATCGGCGGAGATTTTGAGCAGTGCTGCCTGCTAAGCAAAAAGGCCCTCTGCCGGAATCTGAACTACAGAAACACCGATGAATTTTATGCCGAGCTTGAATTGGATTTGCTTTCGAAAATAAATGCACTCGGCCTGGGTCCCCAGGGATTCGGCGGCGATACAACAGCCCTGGCCGTTATGGTCGAGACCGCTGCCTGCCATATTGCGTCACTTCCTGCGGCCGTGAATATCGAATGCCACAGCCACAGACATAAAACAGCAATAATATAGAAGCCTAAGGCACCGGAGTTATCCTTCCCTCTAATGTTACTGGGTACTGAGCGTTAGGATTGATAATAACTTTAAGAGTGTACGCAATCTCTGCTTCGAAGATTTCCCCGCATGTAAGCTCGACTGTCGTCTTTTGAAAAGGTTTGAGCGAGCCAACCGCCCCGGCGGCAACCTCCACAACCCGACCATCTGTGCTATACACGATTTTAATATCCGCAGGTTCTGAGGAGACCTGGCCAAAGTTCCGGACTTCAACAGCTATATTGAAGCCATCCTCTTTCTTGTCAATTTTTGGAATACAGGCCGACAAGGCAGGCTCTAAATAGTTTAGCCACGGCAGGCGGGCATAACCATAAAGCAGTTTTCCACTACTGTTTTTCCCCAACAGCTTGGCCGCGAAATTGTCATCGGTGAAGCTGTTGCCGGTTCCGTTAAAAGTGACAATCAAATCATCACCCGACCGTTTCGTTTTAATCACTTTACTGCCCCTGCCGAAATTCACCTCTTCGGAAGCACCAAATCGTAACGAGTCTATATCAATGTCAGTATGAGGATTAAAACCGTCCTCAGCCGCTATTTTGACTCGGATGGTCTTTGTCTCGGAAGTAATCTGTTTCTTGTTGAGTATAGTCAGGAGCCTACTAACAGTCAGAGGAATACAAATATGTTTGGAACTGTGGTTATCACTGCCTTTATCCTGACGTTTCAACACGTCGATGACAGCAAAATGCGCCTGCATTGCCCGCCCGTGTTTATCCTGCAATACCTTAATACGCTCGTACTTGAACCAGTCAACAACGGTTCCATCTTCATATTTGGCGATACCCGGCAGGTAGGCTTCGCCGGGTTCGACCTTCCAGTTGATTCCATCCTTCGAACGCAAATAGTAGGCAATACGCCCGCGCCAATCATTGACAATCATGTGGTACTGTATGGGCGTACGCCAGACTACAGGATCTTCGAAGTTGCCCGCAACTGGTGGATAAACTCGTTTGTCAGTAACCTGGTTGTAGGGAGAGATTCCGGTTTTGCTGAACCATATACCACCGCCGCGGCACACCATCAGATAAGAGCCGTCCTCTCGTCTGGCAAAACTGAGATTAGAGAGACCTTCTATAATACGCCTGTCCCGTTTATTGAATTCGAACTTCTTCCTCTGCCAGGGGCCGTCCACACTATCAGCAATATAATAACCCCCCATAACATAAATGACATATCTTCCATCTTTAAGCTGGAACACTTCTGGATTATGTCCCGGCCCAACAGTATTCTCTACTTTATACGGACCGGTCTGTATGTCGGCAACGGCATGAACCACGATAGACCTGCCCCACTCCATGTGCCCCTTCAGAGAATCTTCACGCCAGCGGCAGACGTAGAGATGGTACTTCCCGTCGGTACCCAGTACTGCATTCCCCCCCCAGTACGACCACTCGTTGTCCTCAATGCCATTATCGATATAACGCGGCTTAACATTATCCGCTCCCCATGTATCACTTGTCAACTCGCCCTGAACGCCCATGGCTAAGAATCGGTCCATAAACCGGCCGCCATAAACCAGTTTGTTCCATCCATCAGGACGTTCCCGTGCAACAATCTGGGCATTCGCATCTAATGCGAACAGGCAGGATGTCAGCAAAATCCAAATCAAAACATATGATTTCATTCTAATCTCTCTTTAATACCCCCCCCCTCATTATAGGTATAGCGGTTTGTTGGATTGTATCACGGTTGTAGTCGTCAATACGCAAAAATGGGGCTATTTGGGGTTGCCCAGTACGCCTGAGAACTGGCCTTTCTATACTGGGCCGTTCTTTGAACCATTATTTCTGGATGAGCTTCTAACGCATATAAAATGCTTTGACACTACCCATTGTCAGTAGCGACGTCCGCCACCGCCACGGTCACCACGACCACCACTGTCAAAACCATCTCGTCTGTCTCTATCACCACGGCCACCACGGCCAAAACCATCTTGCCTGTCTTTGTCACTGCGATAGCTTGTTTTCATCTTACCCTCTTCAACGTTAATGGTGTTTCCCTTCAAATCTTTGCCATTCAGTTCGCTGATTGCGGCCTGGCCTTCTTCCGAAACCGGCATTTCCACAAACCCAAATCCATTTGATTCACCCGTTCTCCTGTCCTTTAAGATCTTGACGGACAGAACCTGGCCAAAAGCTTCAAAAGCCTGACGCAATTCGTCTTCAGTTGTCTCACGGGACAAATTTCCCACATAGATATTCATTTCGATTTCCTTCAATAAATTTTACGTTCTTTCCCATCCAAAGCACCCATCTACGCTGGCGAACTTTTCTTCCGTTAAAATATCAGCTATCGCTGATAAATACAACCTAAATAAAATTGGGGCCGCGAGAAGTTAACGCCGCTTTGGCGTTCAGTGGATTGTCGTTTCTGTTATCACTGTTGACTTTAGCGTCAGTTTGATGAATAAGTCTCTATTGGCTTGAACCCAAAGGATCGATTAATTTTCAAGTTCCGCTCTTTTTGTAAAATATGAAATTTTGCTCATTTACAATTTAGTCGGATTGCAAAGGCTTTCTTCAAGATTTGCTGTGAGGCCGCAGAAATCGCATTTGTATCCCGGCTCCTTAACAATATCCTTATAATCCGCTTCATTGTTTACATGATAACCATAAGACTCGAAAGAACAAAGGTGCTTGGTGTGTTCATCACTTTTACATTCTTTATGCGACTTGTTGTGTATGAGTGCTATTGCTATAATACCTATAGCCACTCCTATCACAGCACCATTTCGGGCAAATATGTAAGGTGCTAACCTCCAGTAAGAGAGCTGGCTTAAATCATCTAAATACACCGGCTCAAAGTGTTCTACATAAGAGTGGCCAACATACAAACCTATTACCCAGCCAAGAGCATAACCTATGTGTGTTCCAAAAGCGTATTCAACAACCACCTCTATGAAAATAAAGAGCTTATCTAATAATTGCTCTTTCGAGGTATTAATCCAGAACCAATGTAAGGAGTTGCTAATGTCGAATTGTTTAATATAGCTTCCCTTAACCTCTACTCCCAATAGCTACGATGATTTAAGACTTCATTCCAAAATCAGCCACCTATCTGTGGCTTCTGTTGTCTTTCTATTTTATTATACGATGACCATTAAGTAAGAGTTCAGAGAGATAAGGAGCAAAATACAAAAGCACCTGCCTTTTAAAGAAGATAATCAGTAATTTTAGGGTAACAGCTGTTTTAAACTGTAGCTTTCAGTGTTTTGCTGCTTATGGCTTCAGCTATTTTGATCCCATCGACGGCCGTAGAGATTATTCCGCCGGCGTAGCCTGCGCCTTCACCGGCGGGGTACAGCCCTTTAATAGCGGGGCTCTGTAAAGTCTCATTCCTGACAATCCTTATCGGTGAAGAGCTTCTCGATTCTACTGCGGTCATAACCGCATCGTTTCTCGCAAAGCCTTTGAGTTTTTTGTCCATCTGTGGGATCGCCAGACGGAGGATTTCAACAACAAATCCAGGCAGGCATTCTGCAAGGTCACATAGTGTGACCCCTGGAGTATATGATGGGCAAACCTCTCCCAGTGAATTTGAAGGCCGGCCAGAGATGAAATCACCAACAAGCTGGACAGGCGCAAAGTAGTTATTGCCTCCAGTCTCAAAGGCTTTTCGCTCCCATCTCCGTTGGAACTCAATGCCGGCCAGGGGGCTTGTGCTTCCAAAATCCTGTGGGGTGACACCTACTAACAGGGCGCTGTTTGCATTAGATTTATTCCGAGAATACCGGCTCATGCCGTTTGTTACTATGCCTCCGGATTCAGATGAAGAAGCAATCACCTCTCCACCGGGGCACATACAGAAAGTATATGCAGAGCGGCCATTCTCGCAGTGGTGGACCAGCTTATATTCAGCCGGGCCAAGAAGACGATGAAATGCAAATCTGCCGTACTGGGCCTTGTCTATCAGGCTTTGGGGATGCTCAATACGAACACCTATTGAAAACGGCTTTGCTTCTATAGGTATGTCCAGTTGATACAGCATCTCGAATGTGTCCCTTGCACTGTGTCCCAGGGCAAGCACTATGGTGTCTGTCTCGATAGTTTCAGAGTTGTTAACAATTGCGCCGGCAACTTTGCTGTCTTTTATTTTAATACCTGTCAGTTTTGTTACAAAGCGAACCTGACCACCTAACGAAATAATTGTATTGCGAAGTTTCTTTACAATCTTAACGAGATTGTCTGTGCCGATATGAGGCTTGGCCTGATAGAGTATTTCTTCCGGTGCTCCGGCCCTTACAAATTCTTCAAGAACTTTTCTTGAATGGTTATATTTATCCTTTATCCGGGTAGTAAGTTTCCCATCGGAAAAAGTGCCTGCTCCACCTTCACCAAACTGCACATTAGATTCCGGGTCCAGCTGTCCCGTCCGCCAAAAGTTTCGGACATCCTTTACTCTTGAGCTGACTTCCTTTCCTCTTTCTATCAGCATAGGCTTAAAGCCCAGTTGAGCAAGGATCAAGGTGGCAAAGAGGCCGCAAGGGCCGCTTCCCACGACAACAGGACTCGGACCGTGTACTTTGCCGACTGTTGGTAGCTGGTAATTCATACAAGGTCCGGCGGAAATCCGATTGTCTTGCGAAAATCTGGAAAGTAGTTCAGGCTCATTTGTTAGTATCACGTCTATTGTATAAACAGCCACAATATGGTTTTTACGCCTTGCGTCTATGGATTTGCGGACTATTGTAAAGTTGAGAAGTTGGTGCTCTGGAATACCCAGGCGTTCCAAAATGCTTTTGGCAAGGGCTTCTTCCTTGTGGTCGAAGGGTAATGTTATGTCTATGATTCTAATCATAAGTTTAAATTTTTCAGTGAACTAATATTTTTCCAATACAGCTAAATATACTGGGTGCATAATCTCCACTCAAATCAAAGCAGCAGAGGTTCTGCGAAGAGCGTAGAAACCGGTTTCTTTAATCAGGCATTTCCCTCTTCTTTTTGGCCTCTCAAGTCAAGCAAGTACTGTGCATCCTCGCAAGACAGCCCAGTGAGTTTATCGCCGCCATGCAGTATGATCTCGCAGGCCAACTCGAAAAATGATGCATTTTGGATCGCATGAGCAAAACTGTCGCCTACGGTCACCTGCCCGTGATTGGCGATTGTCACCATATCGTGCGTGCGCATGGCGTCTGTAACGGCCTCGGCCAAATCCTCCGAACCGGGTTGACTATAGGGGACCCGCGCCACAGGTCCGATGTAGAACGGCACTTCTGGAATTACGAAATAGTTGACATCCTCTACATCCCGAGACGCCAGGGCTGTTCCACAAGGCGTCTGAAAATGCAGCACAACATTGACATCAGGTCGGCAGCGCAGGATACCGGCGTGAAATCCCATTTCGACACTCGGCGGTTTTTCTTCCATGGGGCTTCCATCGGAAATACGGCATACGCAGACACCGTCAGAGGATAGATCTCTCATCCAACTGCGCGACGCCGTGATTAGCATCCGGTTCGAATCCAGTCGTAGAGACATGTTGCCGCTGCTGCAACGAACGAGTCCGCAACGTGCTGTCTCGTGGCAGGCTTCAATGAATTCGCGCACAATGTGTTCTGGGGTATTTGTCATTTTGTCACTCCAAACCGAACAACATAAAAAGAGCACTCACCAGCTTCAAGCCGCCACGACACATCATCATGCCGCCTTTCCCGGCCGACTGCAGGTATCTATCGGCTGACTGAGGAGCGTTATTGCCGATGTCTATTATTGTATCACTGATAGCCCTGCCGGACAAGACTCCCGGAGCAATGCTTTCATTGACGCAACATTCAAGCTGTCACGGTGAGGCCTGGTTGGAGATAGAACCGGTTCGGCAACTTCTGAAATGGCATTGCGAAAAGGCTGGCAGCTTGAGATGCTAATCGGACCTCTATCATCTGCAAAGGGGGCACGCATGGTCATTGAAGCCGCTTGTTATCTCAAACATGTAAAGCAAGGTTTAATCACAATTGGTATCAGCCGCTCCCGGAAGAACCCCTCGGCTCCGGCCAACTGCGCTGGATACGCTCCAGGTCTCGAATGCCGTCCTCACTCGAAGGACTACGCTGACCCTGTGACATACTCGTTAGATCACGGAAAATTCTCAGCGTCTCATTGCTCCACTTCCATGTCTCCGCATGCCCGTCGCCAAAACCGAAACTGCTCCGGCTGCCGTGCCAGACCACCAAAGGATCCGACCACACCATTGCCCCAATACCTCCAGGGCTGATGACCCAGGCGTTGATATTGTAACCCCTCGGGTCATTCTCTTCGAGAAGGACATACTTCGTTGCCGGGTTTTTCAACTGGGACAAATGAGATACATCCGTCCAGTTGGCGGCACCGCCCTTGTTAGTGGCCCATTTACCGTTCAGGCTGTCCGGCATGGAATAAGTACGAAAGTTCCTGCCGAAACTCTTATCGCTGGGGCAGTGATAGCAGTCAACGCTTCTTGTGTATGGGTACAGGACCCCCTTTTTAATTCCTTCCTGCTTTTCCTTGTCTGTAGCGTTGAAATAGTCACCCACCGCGGAGCTGCCGCCGACCTGCCATGGCGCCCAGGCCCAGTCCCACGGGTCGCCCCAGCCGCCGCCGTTGTAGTTCCACGAGCCGCACAGCTTGTCGTCGTTATCCATCGCGTAGGTGTACCAGGCCATGG